>CAYGAS010000170.1:0-15952 GCA_964347935.1 uncultured Nitrospiraceae bacterium
GAAGCGCGCGGCTTCAACAACGGAGGCGGCAACGGGCAGAACCTGCTCGTCCAGGTGGACGGTCGGCGCGCGCTCGAGCCCGACAGCGCCTACACGGACTGGGCCCTCCTCCCGCTCGACACGATCGAGACCATCGAGATCGTGCGGGGCTCGACGAGCGCGATCTACGGCGACAACGCCGCGGCGACGATCACCGTCTGCCAACCCCAGAAGGTAAACGCGGCCAGGCGATCGCTGAAAAGCCGTACGTGACAGGTGCGCTGGACGACATAATAAGAGGTCGCAAAGAGTGCGGACCCACCGAAGGCGAATACAACCGCGTTGGTGTGCAGCGCCCGCACACGACTGAACGTGAGCCAAGGAATATCGAAATTGAGCGCCGGCCATGCCATCTGCGCGGCGATCAACACGCCCACCAGCATACCGACGATGCCCCAGACCACGGTCATCACCGCGAACTGGCGCACGACCTTGTAGTTATAGGTATCCCGCGTCGCCATAGTCCCCTCTCACACTCCCCGACATGACTTTCGCAGCAATTTCTCTTTCCCTCTGCCGTTATCTTTTCCCAGACAGTGCCCGCCTGGGCCGTACCGCACTACGCGTCGGAAGCCGGTCGACTCACTGATCGAGATCAATTGAGCCCGACCGAAACGGCTTTACGGCCGTTGCGGACCTAGGCCGTAAAGGCCGGCCCGGCACCCACGCTCCAAAGAATCACGCTCGCAGCCAACAGACCCACGAGCATGACCAACCCCACGGCAAGCACGGCGCTCGAAAAAAGGAACCCGCGCTCTTTGGAGATCCCCATCATGATCGGCACGCCGCTGAACAGCAGATAGACCGTGTAGGCCAACGCCGGTAGGCCCGCAATGAGATTGAGCCATAGCAGTGGATAGAGCTGCATCACGCCGATGAGAAACAGCGGGGTGGCCGTATAGCCGGCCAGCGCGACGCTATGCGAGAACGGCTTTCTTGCTCCGTATGTCTGTCCCATCCAATGGATCAGAGCGGCCAGCGTCAACACGCCGACAAGCATTACAAGGTAGTAAAGTATCGCTATGGTCAGCGCATTCTGCGGTATCAGCTTGACCGCCTCGCGCGCGCCGATTTGCCAGCCGATCAGGGTAGTGCCAAAGTACCCACAGACAGGCGGAATGGCGGCCAGGAGCATGACATGGAGGATGTAGCAACTGCCGATCGGACAGCCCTCTTTGCGGATCGCCTTCCATTCGTTCTCAGGGTGGGCCAGCAAGCCCCAGACGTGTTGCATTAGCCGGTATCCTTGCGTAGCGTGTCAACCGATCTGCTGACGGATGATACCACCTGTTTACGCCGTAGATCGATGCATACGATTTTTTTGTCTGAGGCGTCAGCCACGCCGATTGTCGCGATCATAAAAGGAGACCCTCGCGGGCGTTGACTTGAGCAGGCACCCCGACGCATCACCCGTTGACGACTCGCGCTTGCCCGAGCGCTGTTATCACTGCGCGCAGCCGCTCCCAGCAGGGGGCGGGCTTTCGGTCGTAGTCGACGATTGCGCGCAGCCGATGTGCTGCCACGGCTGCGCGGCGGTGGCGCAGGCGATCGTGGCCGGTGGTTTGGCGGATTATTATCGTTTCCGCAGTGCGCCGGCGACCACGGCCGTCGCGCCCGACGACGAGATGCGACGTCGAGCACGCATTTACGATGACCCCGCAGTGCAGCGGGATTTCGTGCGCATCGAAGGCGACCGCAGTCGCGAGGCCTCACTTACGCTCGAAGGCATCACCTGCGCCGCCTGCGTGTGGCTTAACGAGCGTCAGATCGCCACCACGCCGGGCGTGCTCGACGTGCAGATCAACTATGCCACGCATCGGGCATGCGTGCGCTGGGATCCCGGCCGTGCGCGCCTGAGCGAAATCATCGCCGCCATCGCGCGCATCGGCTATCGCGCACACCCCTACGACCCCAACCGTCACGAACGCGCGCTCGCGCAAGCCCGCCGTGATCACTTGCGCCGCCTGGGCGTGGCAGGGGCGCTCGGCATGCAGGTGATGATCCTGGCGGTGTCGCTTTATGTTGGTGCGTGGTCCGGCATGGAGGCCGAGTTCCGCCAGCTCTTTCGCTGGCTGAGTCTGGTCCTCACCGCACCGGTGGTGATTTATTCAGCGCAGCCGTTCTTTGCCTCCGCCTGGCGCGATCTCAGCCATCGCCGGCTCGGGATGGACGTACCGGTCGCGCTTGCCCTTGGCATCGCCTTTATTTCCAGCGCTTGGGCCACGCTGAGCGATAGTGGTGAGGTCTACTATGACTCGGTCGTCATGTTCGTCTTCTTCTTGCTCACGGCCCGCTACTTCGAGCTCGCCGCACGCAAGCGCGCCACCGAGGCCTGCGATAGTCTCGTGCACCGCGCACCGGCCATGGCCACACGGCTTGCGGCCGATCCACGCGAGGAAGCGATCGTCCCCGTCGGCGCGCTGCGCGCCGGCGATCGCGTGCGTATCCGCCCGGGTGAAACGGTACCCGCCGACGGGCGCGTGCTCGAAGGACGATCGAAGGTGGACGAATCCTTGCTCACCGGGGAATCGGCCCCGGTGAGCAAGTCAGCCGGTGAAGCGCTGATCGGCGGCAGCGTTAACATCGGCAGCCCACTCGTTATGCAGGTGGACAAAGTCGGTGCGCAGACGCGGCTCGCTGCCATTGTGCGTCTACTCGAACGCGCGCAGAGTGAAAAGCCGGCGATCGCGCGACTTGCCGATCGCATCGCCGCCTGGTTCGTCGGCGGGGTACTGCTGGTGGCGGCGGCGGTTGCCCTTTACTGGTGGACCACGGACCCGCGGCTCTGCCTGCCTGTCACGATCGCCGTGCTGGTGATCACCTGTCCCTGCGCGCTGTCGCTGGCCACACCGACCGCGCTCGCCGTCACGACCGGCCGGCTGATGCGCGGCGGATTGCTGGCGACGCGTGGCCACGCGCTTGAAACGCTGGCGCGGGCCACGCACTTCGTGTTCGACAAGACCGGCACGCTAACGCGCGGGCGCTTACGGCTGGTCGCAATACGGGCGCTGGCGGATATGCCGGCGGACGCGTGTTTGCGCGTCGCCGCGAGCCTGGAAGCGCACTCCGAGCACCCGATCGCGAGCGTGTTGACCGGGTCCGCCTCGGACCCTGCGCTACCCGTCTCGGCAGTGGTCGCGGAGCCGGGCGCCGGGCTACAGGGGCGTATCGGTGAGCGGGAGTACTTCATCGGCAGTCCGGGCTTCATCGAGCGCAAGACCGGTCTTCGCGTGACAACGACGGTGCTTGACGAGTGGCGCCAAAGCGGCGGCAGCGTGGTGCTGCTCGCCTCGCACCACCATCTCTACGCCGCCTTCGTGCTGGGCGATGAATTACGCGAGGAAGCCCACGGGCTCATCCAGACCCTGCGGGCCGCGGGCAAAACCGTGTGGCTGATGACGGGCGATCACGAGCGCGCCGCCCGCCGTGTCGCCGGCAAAGTCGGCATTGATGCGCTTGCTTGGGACCTGACGCCGGAGAGCAAGGTCGAGCGCGTGAAGGCACTCCAGCGCGAAGGCGCGGTCGTCGCCATGGCCGGCGACGGCGTCAACGACGCGCCGGTGCTCGCGCAGGCGCAGGTCGCCATCGCCATGGGTCGCGGCACGCCGCTCGCCGCCGTGTCGGCGGACATGATCTTGCTCTCGGGCCGGCTCGACCGTCTGGCGGCAGGGATCGATAGCGCGCGGCGCATGTTGCGCGTCATTCACCAGAATCTGACGTGGGCGCTGGTGTATAACGCCCTCGCGCTGCCGGCAGCGGCCATGGGTCTTATCGCTCCGTGGATGGCGGCACTCGGCATGTCGGCGAGCTCGCTGCTGGTGGTGGCCAATGCCTTGCGCTTGGCTCGCCCAGGCGAGCCGGCACAGGTGCAGCCTGCCGCCCCGCCTGCGCCGTTGCGATCCGCAGGCTAAGGATGGAAGCGGTCTATCTGCTTATCCCGCTCGCGTTGGTGTTGTTGGCGCTCATTGTCTGGGCGTTGCTGTGGGCGGTTCGCTCCGGGCAGTTCGACGATCTCGAAGGCCCGGCCCACCGGATTCTCATGGACGAGGACGAGCCGCCGGAACCCCTTCCCGACCCCAAGCAGCCCTCTGAGAAGCGGGGGCAATCCTAAGCGGCGTACACCGCCCAGCCGGTCAGCCACAGTCCGCCGAGGCCATGGATGGCGAGCGTCAGCTCGATCCCCCGTTTGAGCCGTTCGGCGCCGGCGTTGATCGCGCGCGCGGCGCGCGCGGCGGCAAGCAGCAGCAGAGCCGGCAAGACAATCGCCGGCCAGGGCAGCAAGGCTTGCCAGATCGCCAGGGCGATCGCGAACACCGCAAGCACATGCAGGCAAAAGTAAAGTGCGCGCGTGCCCGGGCGTCCCAGACGCACGGCCAGCGTGCGTTTGCCGGCGTGCGCGTCGGCCGGGATATCCGGAACCTCGTTGATCAACAAGATACTGGCCACCCATATGCTCACCGGGACCGAGGCCAGCAAGACGGCACTATCGACGAGACCGCTCTGCAGCCAGGCCGCACCGGCGACGGGCAGCACACCGAAACCGACGCCGACGGCGGCTTCGCCCCATCCGCGCGCGCTCAGCTGCACGGGGGGTATGGAGTAAAGTGTGGCCAGCGCGACGCCGGCGAGCCCGAACAGCAGCACCGCCGTGCCTTTGATTGCAAACAGCGCGGCGCCGAGCACCATGCCAAGACCGATTAGCGTGCTGCCCCAGCGCGCCATCTCGGCCACGCTCATCACGCCGTTTTGGATGAAGCGCGAGCCGCCGGTGTAGGGGTAGATGCGATCGTCGTTGATGGGGTCGCTGCCGCCGAGCTCGTCGAAGACGTCGTTCAACACATTGGCGCCGGCATGCACGCAAAGGATGGCCATCAGCGCCAACGCAAAGCCAAGCCCATCGAACTGACCGCTCACCTTGTAGCCCCATGCCGTGCCGAAAAGCACCGGCAGCACCGAGGCCGCGAAAAATTTCGGGCGCGTCGCCAACAGCAGGCGCTTGACGCGACGTGCCGCCGAGCCACCGGCCAGTGCTGCCGCTGACGGTTCGGGTAGCGTGGACATTAACGCAGTCTGCCGACGAGCCGAAAATGATGCAACATCACGGACGCAAGGGATTGTTTCCGCGCGCGGCAACGGCTAACAAGCTTACAGGATGGCTGCCGATGGCGTCTCAGAACTTGTAACGCACCGACAGCGACAGGAAATACAGATCGTACGAGGGGCTGGTTTCGCCCAGCGTCAAGACATTGGAAATCGTGTCTGGCGCGACGCCGTCCAGCTGCCAGTCGTCGGACTCGTAGTCCTCGTACCAGATCGCCGCGTTCAGTGAAAGTTTCTTGTTCATCCGCCAGTCCACGTAGAACTTCAGGCTGTTGAGGTCTGTCTTGAGATCGGGGAAAGAGGAACTCGATACTAATGTCGCCACCTCGATCTTGCCCCGCGACTTGGCCAACACGTAATCCGCGCCGATGTCGACCTTGTCTTTGACTAGCATGTGCTTGAAGCCAATGCCGGCGGTGTTGAACGTGTCGTCTTCGTCCTGAGACCAGTTGGGCGTCGAGAAGCTGGAACTTCCTGTTTGCTCCGAGCTGATCAGCTGGTGAGCCAAAAAGAAGTGGAGGTTGGTTCTCTTAGAGACCTGCAGCGAGGCGTCAACATTAGCGCTGAACTCGTCACTACTGAGCAGACCGATAACGGTTTTGTCGTAGTCGCTGCGGGCAAGTTCGAAACCCCCACTGATGGAGACGGTGTCTCGTGGCGTGACGATCGCCTGCACGCCGGCGGAGAATCGCTCCCGATCTGCCATATTGTAAATTCTCATCCGCGGGTTCTGCGGCGGCACGATTTCCGGCACCGCGATGTAGTCGGAGATGCTGCGGTCCGAGTAAGCGACTTTCAAAAGAATATCAGCATTCTCTTGCGCCCGTGCATTGATCTTTCCCCAAAATGTCTTGTCCTTGGTCTCTTCCACCTCCTGGAAGGTGCGTTCGATGGTCTCGTAATCGAATCCCAAAGACCCCTTTGTTCTCTTGTCAATACGGTAGTCGGCGCTCAGATTCAGCACATTCTCCGTGAAGCTATAAGGCAGATTCGTCTGCGCGACCGCAAGCGCACTGTCAGTATTAACGGGAGTCGTGTAGGTGGCCTGGTCGGTCTTATTGTCGCGGTCGTTGTACTTGTAGGCCGCATTGAGTTGCCAGCGCTCGCTTATGGCCGAATTCAACCTCACGTAGGCGGTCAGGGTGTCCACGCGACCGTCGAGCGAGGTGCGCGGCAACGGTTGGATGCCCAAGAGGGTCGAATTGATGGTATAAGGCAGGAAGTCCTCGTCCTGCGTACCGCGTCCAGCGGTAATATCGGCAGTAAGTCGGGTCTTTTTGTTTATTTGATATCCCAGGGAAGCCAGCAGCTGATGAAATTGATTGTCCGGCGGCAGTGCGAGCCGGCCCTGGTCAGCGTTGAAGGCCGAGGTAAACGGGTTGTCCCAGGTCAACGATTCGTCTTGATTGCGGAAGATTGAACCGTAATAACCGAACCGTGCCTGGAAGCGCTGGCCCGAGTAGGTGGCCGAGACATCTACCTCGTCCGTCACGTAATCAACCGGTTGCACGAACTGCACGGAATCGAACACGAAACTTCCTGCGATCCTCTGTTGACCTTCCTTGATCTCGTGGCGACCTGTGATGGTAGATTGCCATTTACGTCCGGGAAAGAACTTTACTCCTAAGCCCAGGCTTTTGCGTTTGGTGTCGAGATCCTCCTGACGCAGACTGCTGTTCAGCTGCGTCATCCCCGCAGTCGTTGCGCCGCGCACCCAGCCCGCTGGCAGGTTCAGAACCTCGTCGCCCGAGCCGAGGAAAGGCGTAACCGCGGAGTCGGAGATGAAATGCGGCAGCTCGTAGTAATCGAGGAACAGCTCATACCTGCCTTGCTTGCCGTATTCGACCTCGATTGCACGTGAATCGAGGCCGAGGTTACGCGCATCGAGGTCGAGGTAGCGCGCGTTTTCACCCCGATAGCGGTAGCGCGCGTCACCGATCAGATATGCACCCTCGTCGGTCAAGCCGGTGTACTCACCGAATTTGAACGAATCGTCCGACAGGTAGCCGACGCCCGCGTCCACATAGCCGCTGTGGCCGGTCTCGAATTCGCAGAACTTGCACGCCCACTTCGAGGTGTCGACGGCAAGCGCCGATCCCGCATCGCCCTTTTCTGCCCCTACGACAACAGATGCCGCGCTCAGCAGCATAATAAACAGCATCAAGCGTGTGGGCGTTTTCATTTGCAGCTCCCCTTGACTGGCCATGCCACCGGCGGCTTTCTTTCAGGCGGACCGGTGCTGACGTTACATACTGAGCGCTACCTCATGAACTTATAACCGGATGGGTGATTGGACCCGTGCACTTGCGAGTGGCAGTTGGTGCAGCCCCCCGACAGCAGGAAACCCGAGGACGTCCCGCCCGGCAAGCCCGAAGGCGTCGACGCCACGCTCGGATGCCCGGCCTGCGAATGGCACTGCTGACACAGCCAGGGTGGCCGCTTTATCAACAGGGGCCGATGGATGGAACCGTGCGGGGTGTGACAGAGCGAGCAATCCTCCGGCACCGGGGCGTGCTCCCACAGAAACGGCCCGCGCTTCTCCGGATGGCAACCGTAGCAGGTCTGATTCAAGGTCGGTCTCGCGAGCAGCGAGGCCGTGACCGCGCCGTGCGTGTTATGACACTGGCTGCAGGCCATCACGCCGAAGCGCACGGGATGCACGGAGGGCTTGTAGAAATCGGCCCGCTGCTGCTTGTGGCACTGGTAGCAGACCTCAGGCTGCTCGTTCTTGGCGAGCACGCGATCCCGTGGTGCGTGGATCTTGTGGCAGCTCGCGCAGGTAACGTCCACCTGGTCATGGCTGCTGCCCTTCCAATTGATGCGCCGATCGGTCGCATGACAGCCGAGACAGATGGCGTTTTGCTTCTCGAACGACACGGCCGACTTGGGCCCGAAGTTAATGATGGGCGCGCGTTTTTCGCCCCCGCGCAGCATCATCTTGCCGTGCTCGCCGATGGGGCCGTGACAGGCCTCGCACTGAAGCCCCGCAAACGGCGTGCGCTTGTCGGCCGCGACGGCGTGCTTGGTCTTGAAGATCGAATAGACGGGGAACTTCGAATCCTCGTCGTGGCACTTGAGGCAGGTATCGGCCCCGCGCTGCGAGTACTGGGCGGCGCCCTCGTCCGCCTGAGCGGAAGTCAGCGCGCCGAGACAACAGCCAAGCGTTAGGACAACACCCGAAAAGGAAACGGTCAGCCAGCGGTTCTTATTCATATTCATCGGCCAGACAAACATACGGCCCCAACGCCTGTCGGGGCCGTGGTGCGCGCACACCCTTACCTCAACCTTCAGCGAGTGGGCACCCACGGCGTTACCGTAGGTGCCCGCCGCATCGGTGTCAAGAACTACGGGATATCCTCCCCGAAGTCTCCCCGGTGCACCAACTCGACGGAGGCGATCTTCCCGGGCCCGTGGCAAAGCGCACAGGACTCGACGTTCGTCGCGATCGTCGCCTGCGGTGCGTCGAACAGCCCCCCATTCTGCAGCATGTGCGCCTTCGCAAGCTCACTGTCGTGACACGCCGAGCACACGGCCGCCGTCGGCGAGATCTTCAAGTGATTGGCGTGATTAGTATCGCCGACGTTCGAGTCGATGGTGCTGCCCAGGATGCCGTTCTGGGCCGGCGCTTCCCAGATGCCCGCGAGCTTCCACGTGTCGCCCACATGGCAGGTGTCGCATTTATTCAGCGCGCCGGGGAAGCGGACATGGCTGAAGTCGTGCACGGAGCCACCGTAGCCATACACCACCAGGCCTTTCTCACGGAAGCCGTGCGCCAACGTGCCGTCGAAGTTCGAGGCTGCGGCGGCGTGGATCCCGTGGATCATCCGCTTGAAGTCAATCGACTCTTCCGCCTTGTTGTCCGGCGTCCCGGCGGGCGCACCCACGGGACGTCGATTGACATCGGTATTGTTCGGATTATGGCAGAGGACGCAGACCGCACCCTCGTCACTGCGGTTGCTGCCGTGCAGGCTCAAGAGCTGGTGGCAGCGATCGCACGTGGCGATGATGTCGATCGGCTTCCGCCGCGCCGTGATGGTGGCGCCCGGCGTCGGGTCGATGAGAAAGTCCTTGGTCGCCCCTTTCACCGGCACCCGGATATCGCGCGCCCCGACCGGGTCGGATTTCGGGTTAATTTCAGCCGGGTGGCCTTCCATCTCCACTGTACCGGTTCCTGTTGCCGTGCCCGGGATCGTCGCTTGCACCGAGAAGCTGCCGTCAGCTGCGAAGTTGCTCGCATCGACGTTGGCTGGGTTTAGCGTATCGATTCCGATCGGGTTAGCTACGGCGCTGCCCGAGCCGTCATTATTGATGTCACGCGTATCCCAAGCGACCTGCACGAAGAGGCGACTGGCCCTCGATGCAAGTTCCAGGAAAGCCGCGTCATTCAATATATCGTAATGGGCGATGCCGGTGGTCCCGTTGACAGGCGTATTGGCGCACGCGGCGTCCACCCGCGCGGGCGCATCCGGACCCAGCACCTTGCCGGGATTGGGATTGTTCACGCGGAACTTGATCGTGACCGCGAACCCTTGGGCCGGCTGCGGGCTCACGTCCAGGATCTCGTACTGATAGCACTCCTTCGCGTATTCCCGATCCCAGAGGTTATGCGCGTTCTCCACACTGCCGGGGAACGGAGGGAACGACACCGACGAATGACACGTCGTGCAGCCGCTGTCGTCGGCTTGCGGCACGGGATGCTTGACCTTGCGATTGGGATCCGGGTCAACGCCGGCAACAAAACTGATGTTGTCGTGGCAGGCGCCGCAGGCCTCTCGACTGGGCCTCTGCAAGGTATTGATGGCTTGCGGCAGATCCGCCTGGGTGGCATCGTGACACTTGGAACAGCCCAGGCCCGAGCCCGTCGCTACATTAGCAGCGCGCACGTCCGCCGGAAAATGAACATCGGAGAAGTCATGCGGGGTATCGCGGTATCCCCAAATGATATACGGGATCTCATCGCCAGTGTCTTCGATCTGATCTGGGCCTAACAGCACGCTCGGCAGTTCCGCCCCCTTGTGGATCTTGTGGATCATCTGCTTGAAGTCCACCGAGCGCCCGCTGTTCGGGTCGGTGCTGCCGGGGTTGTGGCAGGTCACGCAATGCTTCGTTCGCACCCGCCCGCCGCCGTGCAGCGCGAGCGCATCGTGGCACACGTTGCACAACTCGGTCTTGACGATCTCGCGGTTCAAATTCGGGTCATTGGGGTCGGCCGGCGGCTGGCCCGTGACGGGGATGAAATCGTAGCTGAAGTTGGTCGCCGGGAGGTCCAAACCACCCGCGCTACCCCTCACCTCAAAGCTCACGCGGTGCGTGAGATTTGGATTGTACGACAGATCCAGAACGTTACCGTCGGCATCCTTGCAGCCATCGACGAGGCTAGCCGGACAACTGGCGCCGTTGTTGGCCACGATGTCATCGCGCGCATCGAAGGTACAGGTGTATTGGCCGATGGCGGGGTTGATCAGCGTGACCGTGGCGCAGTCGCGCCGGCTGGCCTGGACCGCGCCGTTCGGTAGCGCCGGCCCCCCGCCCGCACCGGCTCCGGGGTCACCGGCATCGGGTATCGCAGCGCTAAGGATATAGTTCTGCCACTGACTGGTCCTCGCGCCGGGCGGAATCAGCTTGGCGAAAGTGTAGCGCAGGTTAGAGGCCGTGAGCCCTGTGATCGGATTGCCGTCCTGGTCCTTCACCGTCAAGGTCACCACCGGCACGCTATTCATGGATACGCTCTGTATCGTCGCATCGATCGCGCCGATCGGCGCCGCGCCCGGCCCTGACGGTCCGGGGGGTCCGGCAGGGCCGGCGGGGCCGGGATCGCCGTCGTCGCCCTCGAAGACGCTACAGCCGCCTAATGCAAACAGGAGTAAGGCTGAGGCTAGAATGGGTGTGCTGCGTCCTGCAAATGAGGAAATCTGCAACATGGTCATGGCTTACCCCTTTCTACTTACTAGGATTTCTGGATAGACTTCGCGCATTGAACGCAAGGTTGCCACCTCTACCGGCTGGCGCTTTGACCCAGATCAAGATTCGTAAAGAAGTAGGGATAGTACTACCAGGCAAGATTTGTAAAGAAGTAGGGATATTACTACTAAGTCGCGCCTGCATATCTTCCGGCGCCGATGTCGAGTCTTCACCCGCCACGCGCCGAGTGAGGACGTTGCGGGCTGCGCGGGCAAAGCCGTGCGCCGTATACACGCCCGGGTAGGGACGTGCAAACCGCTCGTGTCGCGGGCGTCTTGATCCAGGTCAATGTGGCGCGGCGCGAATGGTCTAAGGTCTTTCGTGGCCGGCGGGTGTAGATATCCAGACAGAAGTTAAGGCAATGAATCAGGCCGGCTGGACGTGAGGGCACCCGCAGCGACCGTGTTTTTCAGATCAACCAGCGATCCATCATGCAGGAGATGTAAGTCATGACAAAGCATGTCTTCCCCTACGTGCTGTTGCTCTGCGCGCTGGTCTACAGCGCCTCGGCAGTATCAACACACGAACCGGCCGAACAGTGCGTGACCTGCCATGGTAAGGATGGCGTGAGTGTGATTCCCAGCATGCCGGCGATCGCAGGCTTCTCCAAGCAATACATCATCAGCGCGATGACTGGCTACAAGCTTGGCGAACGTGCTTCGCCCATGATGGCCCCTTTTGGCCAAAAAATGACGGATCACGAAATCGAGACAGACGCAGAATTTTTCGCTAGCAAGACCTTTGTCCCGCGCAAACAGGAATTCGACGCGGAAAAGGCGAAGGCGGGCGAAAAGATTCATGCGAGTCAATGCAACAAATGCCACCAAGACGGCGGACGCCTGCCCGAAGACGACGCGGGCATTCTGGGCGGACAATGGATGCCTTATCTGCGTCATGCCTTAGACGAGTACCACGCCGGCAAGCGGCCCATGCCGGAGAACATGAAGGCGAAGATCGAAAAACTGGATCAGACAGATCTCGAGTCACTGGTGCACTACTACGGCAGCTTGCAATGACCACGCTACAGCGAATCGCCACCGGACACGAGTAGCCCCGGATCGAAGCGCGCGCAGTCGGCCGTACAATACGAACCGCCGCCACCCGCTCCCTGCGTCTCAGTGGTAAAGCTGGCGTGCGCGTTTTTCGAACGCCCGCAGCACTTGCCGCAATGAGCGCTTGAAGAGCAGCGTCAACACTGTCTCGAACAGCGGCGAGGACAGCTCGAAGTCGACTTTGAGATGGGTCACACAGCTGACCTCGGAGGGCGACTCAAAATGCCAGTTGATGTCCAGGTAGCGAAACGGGCCGTCGCGAGAAACGACATGAATACGATCAGGCGGCTTGAGGCTCGTATGTGACACGAACTCCAGCGGGAACGCCCCGAGACCCACCACCTGATCGACAATCAGCTCATCGCCTTTGCGCTCCACCACCCGCGCGGTCAGCCACGCCGGCAGGAATTCATGGTAGCTTTCGACATCGGCCACGAGGCTGAACATCTGCTCGCGCGTGAACGGCATGGTGCGGCTTTCGCTGTAGCTGTGCATAACCGTACCCTATCACTCCGCGGCGCGCTCGCGCAGCAGGACCACCTTTAGCAGCGGCGGCGTGGCCAGCGTGGTCACGATCACCATCAATACCACGGCTGAAAACAGGGCATCACTGATGACCCCCAGGCTCTTGCCGATGGCCGCGAAGATGAGCCCCACCTCGCCGCGCGGCAGCATGCCGATGCCGATGGCCAGGCGATTCGCGCCGTGACCGGCGACGAGGCCACAGGCCACCTTGCCCACGATCGCCGCCACCAGCAACCCGGCCGCCATCGTCACCACGTGCCAATCGAGAAAGGTCTCGAGCTTCACTTGAATGCCCATCAGCACGAAGAAGATCGGCACCAGGATCGTCTCCAACGGCGCAATCAGATCCTTGATGGTAAAGCGATGCTCGCGGTAGTCCCCCCAGTGCCGAAAGTAGCCGTCGTGCAAGATGACGCCGGCGGCAAAGGCCCCGACAATGGTCGCCAGGCCAACCAGGTTGGCAAACCACGCCAGCGCCATGACGAAGAGAAAGGAGATGAACATCTTGGCCTCGACGATGTCGAGGTGGCGCACCAGGCGAATGGCGTAGTCGAGGAAGACGGGCCCGACCAAAAAGGCCAGTACGATAAACAGCGCGGCGAGCAAAACCGTCATCAGCACGTTGGCGAGCTCCACGCTGCCGGATACGACAATGCCGGAAACAATGGCCAGCATGACCAGACCGAGCACGTCATCCAGCACCGCCGCGCCGAGGATGACGCGCGCTTCGCGCGTTTGACCCTGGTCAAGATCGGCCAGCACGCGCGCGCTGATGCCGATACTGGTGGCGCCGAGCGTGGCGGCAACGAACAGGTCGACGGTCAACGACAGCTCCGGCATTAACAGTCGCGCTGCCGAGAAACCGAGGACGAAAGGAAGCAACACGCCGACGACGGCGACCCGCAGCGATTCGACACCGACCTGCCGCATCTCACTGAGGCTGGTCCCCAGACCGATGAGAAACAGCAAAAAGATCACGCCGTAGCGGGAAAATACGTCAACCGTCTGGGCCACCTGCAACATGGCGATGCCGGCGGGGCCCTCGAGGATGGCAAGCACCTCGGGGCCGGTCACGGGGCCGAGCACGGTCGCGGCAGCGTGCTCGAGCGGCTCGCCCGCCAAGTCCAGCCGCACCAGGTCGAAGATGGCGGGTCCCTCCCGCAGTATCTGCATCAACTCGAGCCCGAGCAGATAGCCCACGTTACCGAGGATCAAACCCATGACCAACTCGCCCAGGACGGCCGGCTGACCGAGGCGGCGCGCGCCGAAGCGGCCGAGCACGGCGAAGAACAGGATGCCAGTGACCCCGAGAATGACCGGCGCGATAGGGTCCGCATGGTTGGGTTCGAGCGGATGGCCGGCCACGGCGGGTGCGGCCAGCGCCAATAAACCGATGAGGCCCAGCCAGCGCCGGCCAGGCCTCAGCGTCACCGCCCGCGCGGTCGGTCGCGCGAGCACGTCTGCAAGCGCTAGCTGGGTGTCACTGTGCACGCGGCTCCGGTGTCGTCGCCGTTGCCAGCATCTTGCGCCGCAGGTAGGCGTACACCTCAAGCAGCGGCAGCTCTTTGGGACAGATGTCGTGGCAGGCCATCAGACCGAGACAACCGAAGACGCCTTCGTCGCTGGACACGACCTCGAACCAATGGTGCGGGGTCCGACTGTCTCGTGGGTCCACCATGAAGCGGGCAATTCGATTGATGCCGGCCGGACCGACGAAGCCCGGGCGCACGTTCGCGACCCCGCACGCGGCGACACAGCAGCCGCATTCGATGCAGCGCTCACCCTCGTAGATGGCGCGGGCGAGATCGTCGTCCATGCGGGCCTCGCGCGCGCTCGCATCAAACCGCGCGCGCTCATGTATCCACGCCTCCACCCTCGCCGCCATCGCCCGAAACCAGCTGCCGGTGTCCACGGACAGGTCGCCGATCAGCTTGAACACCGGCAGCGGATGCAGGCGAATGGTCTCGGCCAGGTCCGCGGTGCGCGTGCGACAGGCGAGACGCGGGCGCCCGTTGACCAGCATCCCACACGAGCCGCAAACGGCCGAGCGACAGGCGAAATCGAACTGCAAGCTCGGGTCCTGCTCTTCGCGGATGCGGTGCAAGGCGATAAAAAGCGTCATGTAAGGCGTCTCCGCGAGCTCGAAGGTGTCCACATGCGGCTGCGACCCCGTGTCTTGCGGGTTGTAGCGGAAGATCTCAAAACGCAGCGTGCGCCCAGACCCTTGATTGCTCGTGCTCACGACGCTTGCCTGCGTTGCTCCGTCGGCGCGCTGGCGGCACGCCAGGCGCCCCAGTGCATATCTGATCCGATAGGCTCAGCGGTTTCCGGCGCACCGGCGCTGCGCCACGCCTGCTCGATACCCGCATTGTATTCCTCTACAGACTCGCGCATGTCGATCGATTCGGCCTTGCCGTAACCGCGGTGACCGGGCGGCAAGTCGATGAGCCCGACCGGCTCGTAGCTCAAGCGCGGCTCACTGGCGTCCTGCGGCCAACGTGCGAGCGTGCGCTTGAGCCAATGCGCATCGTCACGGGCAGGATAATCCGTGCGGTAGTGCGCGCCGCGGCTCTCCTGGCGAACGAGGGCACCCATCGCCGTCACCAGCGCGAGCCGGGCCAAGCCGCGCAGGCGCAGGGCGAGGGTCAGCTCCGGGTTCAGGCCCGGCACCTTGGTCCGAAGCACGGCACGATCGACGCGCTGCCATTGCTGTCGCAGCTGGTCCACCGCCTGCTCAAGCTCCGCGCCGGTGCGAAAGATGCCCACCTTGTTGATCATCACCTCGGCAATGGCGTCGCGAATCGCGTAGACGCTAGGCCCGTCCCCACTGCGCGCGAGCCATTCATCGACACGTTGTTGCTGGCGGGCCTGACTGCGCGCGGCCAGCGCCGTGTTCACGTCCAGGGCGTGTGTGCGCGCGAACTGCGCGACGCGCCGTCCCACCACGCGGCCGGCGACGATCGTTTCCGCGAGGCTATTGCCACCGAGGCGGTTGAAACCATGCATGTCCCAGCAGCTCGCTTCACCGACGGCAAACAAGCCCTTCATGCCATAGGCATGACCATCCTTGTTGACGCGGATGCCGCCCATCGAGTAGTGCTGGGTGGGACGCACCGGGATGAGATCGTGCGCCGGATCGAGCCCAAGGAAATCGAGGCAGATCTCGTGGACTTCGCGCAGCTTCGTCGTAATGTGCTGTTCGCCCAGATGGCGCAGATCGAGCCACAGATGCGGCCCGTAGGGCGTGTCGACGCCCTTGCCCTCGCGCATGCGCT
>CAYGAS010000171.1:0-6178 GCA_964347935.1 uncultured Nitrospiraceae bacterium
AGCCCAGACCGACTTTGTATCACTGGAAAAAGACATCGCCCGCGAAGTCAACCTGGCGCGCAGCGATCCATCACAGTACGCCGGCTTTGTCGAGCAATGGCAGACATTCTACCGCGACCGCCGCATCGAGCGTCCCGGGAAGCTGACGGTTCTCACCGAAGAAGGGGTCATGGCAGTGGAGGAAGCCATCGTTTTCTTGCGCTCGATCGGCCGGCGCCACGCGCTCAGAGTTTCGCCCGGCATGTCCCGAGGTGCAAAGGATCATGCGCAGCAACTCGGCGCCGCCGGCGCGCTCGGCCATAAAGGGCTCTACGGCAGCTGGCCTACGGATCGGGTCAACCGCTATGGCCGTTGGCGCGATGCGATGGGCGAGAACGTCTTCTATGGCCGTGGCACCGCGAGAGAGATCGTCATGCTGCTCATTATCGACGACGGCATCCCCGGTCGTGACCACCGGCGCACGACCTTTGACCCGGCCTATGGCGTCATCGGCGTGGGCTGTGCGCCACATGTCACCTACCACACCATCTGTGTGCTCACCTTCGCCGGCGGCTATACGGAAGCGAAGCTGTAGCGATGCTCGGGCCCTTGCGCCTCGCCCTTGACTCGGCGCTTCAATCCAGCTTGAAACCCTGAGCACGCACGTAGCGGCCAAAGTTCACGCGCTGGGGTCGAGCGTACTGGCGCGCCTTGTCTTCTGACCAACCGTAAAACGCGGCGCTGCCGTGACGTTCGACGTCGCGTTGCTTCGCGTAAGGTTGCTGCCCATGGCGACGGCGGTCATAACGGTCGATCTCCAGCTCAAGATCGGTTTCGTCGTAGCGATCAATGTGGACCGTCACCGCCGGCGACAGCCGGGGGCTAATCTGTTCAGTTTGCGCAGGGTAGCCAACGCACATGCCGGCAACGGGGAATACACGCTCGGGCAATTCGATCAACGCGCTGACGGCTTCGGCGTGGTCACGAATCACGCTGATTGGACAGCAGCCCAAGCCAACGATGGCGGCTGCCCGTATGAATGTAGTCATCACGATGGCCGCATCGACAGTGGCATTGAAAAACGCATCCAGATGGTCGTTGGCAAAGCTCTTCTCACGCATCGCACTGATTTGCGGCAGGCGACGACCGTTCCCGCAAAACACGAGAAACACCGGCGCCTCGCGCACCCAGGGCATCTCGGGGATCAGATCGGCAATGCGCTGGCGTCTCGCCGGGTCCGCTACCCAAACGATGTCGGCTTGCTGCAGATCGCTCTTTGACGGGGCGGACAGCGCGCAGGCGAAAAGTAGACGCAATAATGCCTCGTCGACCGCTCGCTCGGCATACCGACGGTGAGAGCGGTGCTCGAGTATGCGCATCAACTCTTGCACATGCGGTAGCTCGTCTGGCACGCCGAACTCTACCCCGAAGCGTTCATGGATCGTCTTACTAAGTTGGGTGCGGACGACCTGAGATGATTTCATCGCTGCAGTTCCTGGTGTGGAAGGTGATTCGACAATTGCCGTCAGTCCGACAGCACTTGCGCGAACAAGGCATCGACCGGAACAAGCCGCTCGATTAACCCCTGCTCATGCGAATACTGGATCAATGTCTGCAGATTGTATCGGTTGACCTCGTCAAGACCGTAGGCCCATGGATCTGATCCGAGAAGCGCTTGCTGTTCCTCGAGTGCGGTCTGGAACCAGGCGAGCGGCACGATGCGCGGATTTTCCATGCGCCCATAGGCGATCGTCTTCGCCTGCTCGAATGCGCGCATCAGGCTGGCGGGCACCCACGGATAGCGCTCGACGATTTCTCGTTTTATCGCGGTCGTGTGCATGATCGGGAAGATGCCGGTCTTCCGGTAATAGGCGATCTCGAGCTCTTTGTAGTTATCAAACAACCGCCCGACTCGCGGGTGCCGGTCGCGAATCGGCGCAATAACGTCCGTGTGCATCACCGCGTCCAGCTCGCCTGTTAACAGCATTGAAGTCAGTGATTGGCCCGCGGGAATGCGCATTAATCTGAGGCCGTCGGCAGCGAACGGCACCGTTTCCTCTTGTGCCGCGACCCAGTGTAGCTGCTTGTGCGGCACCGCGTGTTCATGTTCCAAAATCCCGCGCATCCAGACGTTGGCAGTGGCCTGAAAGCTGCCGGTTCCCACCTTGCGCCCAATGAGGTCCGATGGCCGATGGATGCCCGCGTCTGTGTTGACAAAAACGAAGCCGTGGCGAAAGCGTCGGTGCAGGAACACCGGGATTGCGGTCAAATCCTCATCCCGGGCCCTAGCCATAAGGTACGAAGAAAGTGAAAGCTCGCAGACGTCGAACTCATGGTCACGAATCATGCGCCAGTGGCGCGTCGTGGAATCCATGTCAGTAAGCATCGTGAGCTCGATACCGTCGGCTTTGACCTCGCCCTGCTTGAGCGCGCGCACGATCTCGTAATCGCCGCAGGCCAGGGTCATTTGAAGCGTCGCTGCCATTGTCCGTGCTTTCTCGAACGAGTTTCAGTCGGTGTGGGTTGGCCGGTTATCAGCTAACCAATCGGCGTAGAGCCGGATGCCCTGCTCGAGACTAATCTCTGGCTTGTAATCGAGCTCGCTTACCGCGCGGCGGATGTCGAGCGCCTCGCAGCGCCGCATGAGCTCGCCCGGGCCGATCTCGACCGGGACTGGGAATTGACTATAGCGCTTCGCCACGTCCACCACCTCGCCCACAGTGTGGGCACGGCCGCTGGCGATGTTGAATAGGCGGTGCTTTGGATTCTTGGCATTGAACAACAGCGCAACGCCGCGTGCGGCGTCTTCGACGTAGGTGAAGTCGAGTTTCTGGTCTGCGCCTTTATCCATTTTTAGCTGCTTGATACCTTCCAGCGCACCAAAGGCGATCTTATACAAGCTGATGAAGTGCGAGGGGTATTTCCCTGGCCCGTAAACGAAGAAAAGCCGGGCGACGCGGAAATCGATGTCGAAGGCGCGCCCATACTGAATACCGAGGTATTCGGCCGAGATCTTAGTCGCCGCGTATAGATCGGTCGGATCAGGGGCCTGCGTTTCTTTCGCCACCTGCTCGACCGCACCGTACACGGCACCGCTGCTCGTATAGAGTACCTTCTTGATCCCGAGCCCGCGGGCAAGCTCGAGCACATTCGCCAATCCCATGACGTTCAGCATGACGTGGTGGTGCGGATTCAAGAGCACCAGCTCGCCCATCACACCCACGGTGTGAATGATCCCGTCGAGTGCCGGGAGGCATGGCTCAAGCGCAGCACGCAGCGCTGGCAGATCCAGCACATCACCCCTGACGAAGCTGATATGCTCGGCGACCTCGTCGAGGTAGTCCAGCCTTCGCTCGGTGGTGTCGTAAAGGATGACTTTCTGCCCTTGCCGGGCAAGCAGTAAGGCGGTCCACGACGCGATATGCCCGTAGCCACCGGTTATAAAGACCGCCATGTTGCCACTCGTTACGGATTGGCGCTTTAACAGACTGCCGACAAGCAAGCCGGCCCCTGCAGGGCTATATAACACGGGCCGCCAAATCGCGCGAAGGCGCGCGGGCTTTTCGGGCTGACCGCGGTTACGCTTGCTTCGTGTCGCGAGCGGGGGTTCAATCGACACCCGTGATCGTGTCAGGTTAATGGCCATGTATTTCACCCGGATTGCGCGCGAGCGATGTTCTTGTTTGCTGGCGGCTACAGTGGCCGAAGCGGTGGTCTCATGATCGAGCTATCCGCAATCCGGGTACGCGTCGCACCCAGGCGCCGAAAGGCTGACGAGTGGGCCTTGGTGCTTGAGGCGGAAGGCTTGTCGCCGAGGGTTTGGCAAGCACCGGAGGGGTTTGTCGTCGGCGTACCGGCCGAGGAGGTCGAACGGGCCAGCGCTGCGCTTTTCGCCTACGAAAGCGAAAATCCGCCGCGCCCGCCCGAAGTTCGCGACGAAACTACAGGATCAGCACACCTATACGTGGCGCTAGCCGTGTGGGTAGTGCTGCTGGATCTGTTCTTCCTCACCGACGCCTGGGCGCCGGCGGCACGATGGTTCGAGTACGGTAGCGCCGATGCCGAGCGCATTGTAGCCGGTGAGCTTTGGCGGTCGGTGACAGCGCTCACCCTGCACGCGGACCTCAAACATGCGCTGGCCAATGCGATCGCGGGTGCAATCTTCCTTACGGCTGTATGTCGCCGGCTCGGCCCCGGGTTGGGTGTCGCACTGGTATTGCTCACCGGCGTCGGTGGCAACCTGATCAATGCCTTCGCGCACGATGCCTTTCACGTGTCGGTCGGGGCTTCGACTGCTGTGTTTGGCGCGGTGGGGATGCTCGGTGGCATAGGCGTTGTGCGCCGGCGTCGGCTCGGGGTTCGCGGGCGCTACGCTTGGATACCGCTTGCCGCGGGATTGGCTTTGCTGGCGATGCTTGGCACCACCGGTGAGCGCATCGATCTGTGGGCGCACTTGTTCGGTTTTGTCGTCGGCAGTGCACTCGGTCTGGCGGTCGCTTTGGCGGTGCCTGTGCCGCCCCGCGCGCGCGTGCAGTGGGCGTTTGGTCTCGCCGCGCTCGCGCTCGTCGTCCTGAGTTGGGCCGCTGCACTCAATAGCGTTCACACGCCCAAGGCCGTTGAAATACAACGCGTGTCCTTACCGCACTCCAGATGAGTCCAGCTACACGGATCAAGCGGCCGAGACAAACAGCGTTGCCGGGGGCGGCCGCAACACCACGGTGCCGCGAGCCGGTCTAGATGACGGCCGGAATCGCCTGATAAAAGCCGTTTTCCTTTATCAGTTTGATCGGCGTATCGAACAGATGGCTCAAGTTGTCGTCGCTCAGGACCCGCTCCTTCTTGCCTTGGGCGACAACCTGGCCGCGCTTGAGCAGAATCACCTGCGTGACTTCCGGCGGAATGTCGTGCAGATGATGCGTGATCAAAATAACCGTTCGTCCCTCCTGCATCAGCTTGCGGATAATAGCCAGGTACTTGAACGTGGCATTGAGGTCGAGGCTCGTCGTCGGTTCATCGAGCACCAGAGTGTGCGGCTCATTTATCAACGCCCTTCCCAATAGAAAACGCCGTTCCTCGCCGGTCGACATTTGCGCGAACGATTTGTCTTTCAGGTGAGCGATATCCAGCATCGCCATGATCTGCTCGGCGCGCTGGCGCGCCTGCGCATCGAACTCCTGGTAGCTGTACGTGCCGATGCTGGCATAGCAGCCCGAGAGAATGACATCGATCCCGCGGACATAACCGGCGTACTCGTGCTGCAGATCGTGGCTGACGATTCCTAATTGGGAACGCAGCTCCCATACGTTCCAGTTGTCGCGTCCCAGAATGCGCA
This sequence comes from uncultured Nitrospiraceae bacterium, assembly GCA_964347935.1. GTDB lineage: Bacteria > Pseudomonadota > Gammaproteobacteria > Acidiferrobacterales > SPGG2 > SZUA-472. The sequence goes on from CAYGAS010000171.1 coordinate 5,312, forward strand.
CATAGGAGTCGCTGCTGCGCACGGGGTAGATATCACGCGACAAAAGCTTCAGCAGGGTGCTCTTGCCCGCGCCGTTGGGCCCGATGATGGCGGTGTTGTCTCCACGCGCTATCTCCAACGACAGGCGCTCGAATACCTTCGTATCGCCGCGAAACACGCTGGCGTTACTGATTTCGATAATCTGGTCAGGGGACGACATAAGCACTTCGCACGGGCGCAGACAGCGCTAGGAAGACGAGAGCCTCGCCTTCGTTCTCACGAGCCGATTGTTTCGAAAGTCATCGAGGGCCTGGCGGATTTCCCGCTCGGTATTCATCACAAAGGGTCCGTACTGCACGATCGGCTCTTTCAATGGCTGGCCCGCTAGCAGTATAAAGCGAGCGGCCCCTGCACCCGCTTTGACGGAAAGCCGTTCACCCGGCTCGAAGACGACCAAGGCGTGTGTGGGCACGGCCTGACCGGCTACCTCGCCACTGCCTTCGAAGATGTAGATAAACGCTGTCAAGCCCGCGTCCAGCCCATGGTTGAACTCCCGTCCCGGGGCCAGCGATACGTCGAGATACTGCAGCCTTGTGTGCGGGTCCGTGATCGGTCCGAGCTGTCCGTCGTACTCGCCGCTGATGAGCTTGATCCGGGCGCCGTCCGTATCGATCGTTCCTATGTGCGCGGCAGCAAACTCCTGGTATTGGGGATCGCTCATCTTTTCCCGGGCGGGCAAGTTGATCCACAGCTGAAAGCCGCGCATGAGGCCGTCCGTTTGTTGGGGCATCTCCGAATGTATGACGCCGCTTGCAGCTTTCATCCATTGTATGCCGCCCGCGCGCAGATCGCCGCGATTACCCATGCTGTCCTGGTGCAACATGTGGC
>CAYGAS010000172.1:0-5616 GCA_964347935.1 uncultured Nitrospiraceae bacterium
GATCTCTTCCAGCGTAAAGCCGAGACTTTGCGCCTGGCGGATAAAGCGAAGTCGCGTTATGTCTGAACGGTTAAACAGTTTGTAGCCATTTTCCGGATGGCGTGCCGGGTTCAGCAAGCCGATGCGGCTATAGTAGCGGATCACATGCGGCGCTACGCTACCGCGCTTTGAAAGTTGATTGACAGTCATCATGTTCGTGTCCTCAATCGAGTGTCTGCTTCTTTAAGTCCGTTCCACCCTTCACACAAATAGTGGAAACAGCCGTACCGCACCGCGAGATGTGATGCCTGCGGCGGTCGACGTATGTCTGCGAAAAGCTAAATGAGGAGTTTGCTGAACTGGAGGTAGAGAGCGCCCGTGCGCGGCGACGAATCAGTTGGGGGTCTGGAATGCGGATCGGACCCGAGAACCGGAATCCGGGTGATTAGCGCGGCTGGTGCTGAAACATCGGGCTGCAGCCATCGATCAAATGCGGCCGCATTGCACGGCGCAACTGCTTGCGTGGGCGCCGCCCCCAGCTCGCACGCCCCGCTGCACCCGTGCGGCCCCGCCGGGAGATCCACAGGCTGATGACCATGTAGCGCGCCCCTGGCCGAGCTCAGCACGCCGTTATCGCCGGTCGCGGCAAATAACGGCCCGCACGGCCCCCCCGCCAGTGTGATCGTCAACCCACCGACAAGGAGGAACGCTTGAAACCCAGACCTACGGGGTCTCACCGGGGTGAACCATTTCAAAGCCATGTCGAATGCGCGACGCGACTGCAGTCCCGCCTCGTCGGCGGCCTGTACGTCACTTACAGCTTTAGACGCTATCTTAGCGCCAGGTTCCCCGGTGTTCTTGATCCAAATCAACTCCGAGTTGGATTTCGCACCAACCACGGGTGTCTCCTGGATTCAGACAATCCAACCGCCCGCGTTTACGCCGCCTTACTCTAGCCTGGAGTCGCCTTACTGCCGCTGTTCGCCTTGAGCCAGCGCTGATAGACCTCCGGTGGCCACAGCGCCTGCAACCAGGTGAGAATGTGGACCATGTCCTCTTCGGAAAGCCGACCCGCGTAGGCAGGCATCACCGGCATGCCGTTGCGCTTCGCGCCTGCGCGGATAATGCCGATGAGATCCTGCTGACTGCGCTTCCAGTCGTTGCCGGTACCATTAATCGGTGGCGCCGCCACGAATGTACCGTCGCTCGGCGTTCGCCAGTCCGGATGGCCCTGGCCTTCGGGACCGTGGCATTGCAAGCAATGCTCCACATACAACGCTGCGCCACGGCTAAGGTTCTGTACCGAAAAATCACCCGGCTCCGGCACCGCCGGTGTCGGCATGGAGGACGGCAGCTGGCTTGCTGGCGGCGCAGGGGCCTCGCGAGTTGCGGGCTCGCGCTGCTCGGGCTCTCGTTCGCACGCTACCATTAGCAGGGTGCCCACGAGCAACACTATCCATGGATATCTCATAGCATGGCGCCCATGCGCTCACGCGTGCACCATTTAGTCTAATTTTCCGATGTCAGGCGCTCTAAGGCCTCATTGTATTTCTCAGCCGTTCTGGCCACCACTTCCGCCGGCAGCGCAGGCCCCGGGGCCTTCTTGTTCCAATCGAGGGTTTCCAGATAATCGCGCACGAACTGCTTGTCGAAACTCGGCGGGCTCGTGCCTGGCTCGTAACTGTCAGCGGGCCAGAACCGCGAGGAATCGGGTGTGAATAACTCGTCGATCAACGTCAGCGTTGCTGCCTCATCGAGGCCAAACTCAAACTTGGTATCGGCAATAATAATACCCCGCTCAAGCGCATAGGCAGCGGCCTCTCTATACAAATGAATGCTGACATCCCTGACCTGCGCCGCCAGCTTCTCACCGATCAGCGTTACCGTTTGATCGAAGCTGATGTTCTCATCGTGGTCGCCGACGGCCGCCTTGGTCGACGGCGTGAAAATCGGCTCCGGCAGCTTATCGGCTTGCCGTAGGCCGGCGGGCAAAGCAATCCCACACACCGCGCCGTTTTTCTGATAATCCTTCCAGCCCGACCCGATCAGGTAGCCGCGCACAATTGCCTCGATGGGCAAAGGCTTGAGCTTGCGCACGAGCATCGCTCGGCCCTCGATTTGCGCGCGTTCGTCTGGGTCCGGCAAGACCTGCGCCAACGGCAGATCGGCCAGGTGATTCGGCACTATGTGGCGCATGCGCTCGAACCAGAAATTCGACACCGCCGTAAGCACCCGCCCCTTGCCGGGAATCGGCGTCGGCAGCACGACATCGAATGCCGATAACCGGTCTGTCACTACGATCAGCAGATGCGTGTCGCCGATGCCATAAACATCCCGCACCTTGCCGCGGTGAACCAACGGCAGGCTCAGGTCCGATTGAAACAGCGTTTCTGGAACTTCGTTCAAGACCGTGCTCATTTACTCTCCTTTGACAGCTTCGGGGCTGACCGCGACCGGGTATCGCCCGCGACGGCCCGCGATTGATCGAGGATCACCCAAGCCGTGCACGATGCAATTCGCCGGCTATGAGCCAGCAGGATGCTTACGCGGTGGTACCAGTTGTTCTTTTGCCAAGTATCGATGCAGCTCATGCGAGGCAAGCTTGCTCAAATCCTTGGCGACAGCGTGCACGTTCACGCCGTTTTTCAACAACACGTCGAGCTCTGCGCGCAGAAATCCGAGCATGCGTTTCTGGGCCACCAGAATAACGATTCTGGCGCTGCTTGTCTGTACCAGCTCGGCGGCCTGCTGCGCGACGCTTCGGGCGAAGCGGCGTTTGAACTCGTCGACGTGGTTGGAGCGGTGATCATCGTAACCGTGAGCCTGGCCGCCGGCGGCGCGGTTGCGACCACTCTTGGCGTCGCTCCACAGCTGTCCGGTATGTGCCTTCTGCTCCGGATTGACGAGATCGTTGCACTCGATCAGGTTGGGCCCGCCTTGGGTCTCCGGCGATTCCACGGGCTCGAGGGTGAAAAAGCGCGCACGCGCCCCATCGGCCACAACGACGCAGTAGTCACTCATGCTCTTAAATCTCCTGCTGACACATCATGATTGTTCGAGAAGCGGCCTCGCCTTTACCGCTCGCTACCAAGATCTCTTTCAACGCTGCGAACACCATCTCGGCGTAAAGCCGGTTGCCGAATGCACTCAAGTGCAGGCCATCGTCGACAACGAAAAGCTCGGGGGCGACTCGCCGCTGCGCCATGAGCGCGGGCAGATCGATCACGGCCGCTTGGCACATTTGCGCGACTTCGCGAATTGCCATGTCATAGGGCTTCATGTTGTCGTTGTAGTGCAGCCCGTTTCCCTGCTTTCCCGTCACCGCTGCAACGGTGTGATTGACAATGAACACGCAACGTCCTCCGTGCGTACGTGCGATCCGGTGGAATTCACGCAAGTTCTTTTTGAACTCACCCCGACCGACACGCGGGACTACCGCCCAGTCACGCACATTGGCGTCGTTGAACCCGAACTGGACGAGCAGCACACCAGCCAACAGCGGCAAGACGTCACTTTCGATGCGATCGAAAGCATGCGCGGTGGTATCTCCGCCGACGCCGCGGTTATGGACCTTGTATGCGCCCGGGCGCCACGCATCGAGACCCGCCTGCAGCAAACTGGGCCAGCGCTCATGATCGGCAAATTCCGCGGCTGCCGTAATCGAATCGCCGAAACAAATGATGTTCGTCGCGCTTGCCCTCATCGCGACTGCCTCAAATCGGTGGCCCGTCGCAAAGCGGACACGCCAAAGCGCAGCTTGACGCTGTCGCTCACGGCATCCAGACGTTCATTCTTTTCCTTGCTCGCTTGACCGAAGAGCGCTGGCTGCCGCGGGGCCCCGGCAAATCCGCTAACGCCGACACCGAGCAGCCGCACGCCTGGATTCGCGTGCGGCAAATTGCGCTCCAACAGCCCCGTGGCCACGTGGCGGAGATTTCGCGTGATGTTACTGGGCTCGCGCATGGTCTGCGCACGTGTGATGGTCCTGAAATCCGCAAAGCGAATCTTTAGCTGCACGGTACGACCATAAAGCCCCCGCCGGCGCAGGCGCACGCCGACTTGTTCGGCGAGTTCCGACAACCATGCCCTTAGGGTCTCAAGGTCGGTGATGTCTGTCTCAAATGTCGTCTCGTGAGAAATCGATTTGGCTTCGCTCTCAGGTGTTAACGGACGATCGTCGATCCCTTGCGCCAGGCGCCCGAGGTGCTCACCGTGCCGACCGAACATGTTTAGCAGCCATGACTGTGGCTGCGCGCGTAGCTCGGCGATCGTTGTAACGCCTCGCTCGCGCAGGCGTTTGGCCGCCACCGCACCAACGCCCCACAAACGCGTGACTGGCAGCGGATCAAGAAAAGCCTGCACGGCGTTCGGATCGACGAGCACGAGCCCGTCGGGTTTATCCAGATCACTGGCGATTTTGGCCAGGAACTTGTTAGGCGCCACGCCGACCGAAGCGGTCAGATGCAGCTCATCAGTGACGTCGCGCTTGATCATGCGCCCGATTGCCGGCGCACTGCCAAACAGCATGCGGCTTTCCGTAACATCGAGAAACGCTTCGTCGAGTGATAGCGGCTCGACCATAGGGGTATAGCGCCGAAATATCGCACGAATCTGTTGCGAGACTTCTCCGTAGTAGTGATGGCGCGCAGGCAAAAAGATCGCATGTGGGCACAGTCGCCTTGCCCTCGCCGCCGGCATGGCGCTGCGAATCCCATAGCTGCGCGCGATGTAGTTTGCGGCCGCGACCACACCTCTCCCTTGCGGGGTACCGCCCACGACGACGGCCTGACCCGCAAGCTCCGGTCGGTCGCGCTCCTCGATGGATGCGTAGAAAGCGTCCATGTCGACATGAAGGATCGCGCGTCGGACCACGCCCCCATGATAGCGCAGGTTCGCCGTGTGTTTGCAGCGGGCGGGCGGGGGGCCGCCAAATTGCGAGGCTAGACTTGGCGGGCGCTTGTCATATAGATTGCGACATTCGCCTCACAGCCCGCTGTCTGGCCTAAATCTGCAGCAAATTAAGGGGGATTTGCAGCCATGAGCAAACAAGCGCTTGAATCCACAGCGAAAGACATGGTCGCTCCAGGGAAGGGCCTTCTGGCCATGGACGAAAGCTCGCCCACCTGCAAGAGTCGTTTCGACAAGATCGGGGTCGCGTGCACCGAGGAAAATCGGCGCGCCTACCGTGACCTGCTTGTCACGACTAAAGGGCTGTCCGAGTTTATCGGCGGTGCCATCTTGTTTGACGAAACGATCCGCGACAAGACCCTCGCCGGGACACCGTTTGCGACGCATCTCGCCAAGTCCGGCATCGTTCCAGGCATCAAAGTAGACAAGGGGGCTAAGGATCTTGCCGCCCATCCCGGGGAAAAGGTCACCGAGGGGCTCGACGGCCTGCGTGAACGCCTCGCGGAGTATCGTGAGATCGGCGCCCGTTTCACTAAATGGCGTGCGGTGATCACCATTGGCAAGGGCATTCCAAGCCGGGGCTGTATTGAGGCCAACGCCCATGCCTTAGCGCGTTATGCCACCCTAGCCCAGGAGGCGGGGCTTGTGCCGATCGTCGAGCCAGAGGTCTTGATCAACGGCGATCACACCATCGAGCGTTGCTATGAGGTGACGGAGTACACGCTGCGC
>CAYGAS010000173.1:0-4977 GCA_964347935.1 uncultured Nitrospiraceae bacterium
GATCCATGCCTCCGAGCCCAATCGCGCCAATGCCCGGCGCATCGGCGTTGCCGTTCGCTACATAGCGCCGCACGTGCAACAGGTGAACGGCGAACAGGATAGCGCCTGGTTGGTGCGCGGCGAGGACCGCTACGGTCATTTTGTCCATGAGACGCCGCCGCGGGCCGATATGGATCCGGCGGCCTTGGCCGAGTATGCGCGTATCATGAAGCTGCGCCAGGACGTGTTGTACAAAGGCGTGCAGGGAAGGCCGGCGCATACTGACCTGAATGATCCCGCGGGATCGTGATTAGGCCGGAAATTCAATCACTGTACGAATCGCCTGGCCGCTTTTCAGGTCGGCGAATCCCTCGTTGATACCGTCGAGCCCGATGCGTCGCGTGATGAGCTCATCGAGCTTGAGTTCGCCCTGCAAGTAAGCGCGGGCCAGGCGAGGAAAGTCCCGTTGCGGTCTTGCACCGCCATAGCTCGAGCGCACAATACGACGTTCGCCCATCAGCGTGCCCCAGCGGAAACTCACCTGCTGCTGCACATTGACCTTGCCGAGCCAGACCACCTGACCACCCGGTCGCACCGTTTCCACCGAAACGCGAAACGCACGTTCGTTGCCGGCGGCTTCGAAGACATAGTCGGCCCCGCGCCCGTGACTGATCGCCCTCGCCATCGCTGCGGGATCTTCGCGTTCGGCGTTGCATAGCTGCGTTGCGCCGAGCGCCTGCGCGACTTCGAGCTTGTGATCATTGATATCGACGGCCAGAATCGATCCGGCGCCCGCCAAGCGCGCGCCCTGAATCGCGCTCAGACCGATGGCGCCGCAACCGATCACCACGACGGTCGAGCCCCAGCGTACGGGAGCGATGTGGGTGGCGGCGCCAAAGCCGGTCATGACGCCGCAGCCGATCAGGCACGCGCGATCCAGGGCGATCTCGCTCGGTACCGGTACGGCGCTCTGGGCGGGCACGATGCAATACTCGGCGAACGCCCCGAGGTACATCAGCACATGCAGCGGGCGCTCATTGAGCGCCAGCCGGTGACTGCCGTCAAAGTGCAGGCCCCGAGCACGGTTGCGGACGTAGGGCTCACACAAAATCGGCTGGTTCTGTTCGCAGTAAAAGCAATGGCCACAGTGAGGGTTCCACGATAACACTACATGGTCTCCTACGGCGGGCGTTGTCACCCCCGGCCCCACTTCGGCGACGACGCCGGCGGCCTCGTGTCCCAGCACCATGGGCAGGGGATAGCTCAGCTCGCCTTCGAGGACGTCGAGATCGGTGTGACAAATGCTGGCGGCGCGAATGCGCACCATCACGTCGCCGGCCTGCAACGGTGTAGTTTCGACCTGCTCGATCGCGAGCGGTGCGCCGATTTCATGCATCACGGCAGCGCGGAATCTCATAGCGACCTTCTTTGCGGACTCGGCATCAGGTTTTGCCGGCGTACGGTCGCTGCGCGTTCACTTAGCACCATGCTCACGCCGGTTTGGTGTTACCGATCGCGTCGCGGATGTGCTCGACCGTCTTCAGCGCCGCGTCGCTGATCCGGTAGGCTTGGCCGAAACCCTTTACGTAGAATCCCCGTTGCATGCGCAGCCGAAACAGCTGGAAGTCCCTCAACGGACGGAGCAAATCGATGACGTTGCCGAATTTCTCATCGAACAAATCCATAATGGCATGCCACGGTTCGCTTTCGCGCGCGATCGGCTCGGCATGACAGTCGAAGGTGAGGCGCCTGCGGGCGAACGGCTGTTTCGCGCTGCTTTCATCTTCGATCAGGAGCACGCTCACGACTCCGCTGGCCGCGAGATTGCCGGTATGCCGGGAAAGTCCGCTCACGTAGACGTAGAGGCAATCGTCCTGGCCGCGTACGAACGGCGCGTAGCTTGCTTCGGGTGAGCCAGAGCGATCGACTGTCGCCATCACCAAAGTCTTGAATTGCGCTAGAAAATCACGCGCTTCCCTGGCTAGCGTCGTGGAATCGTCGCCGCCTTGGCTCACGCGTTTATTCCTCAACCCTGCTTCGCTGCCGCGATCGCCTGCCAAACGCGCAACGGCGTCAACGGCATGTCGATGTGACGCACGCCGTACTCCTTCAATGCATCGACGACGGCGCTGACGATCGCCGGCGGCGCGCCGCCGCAGCCGGCCTCACCGGCGCCCTTGACGCCCAAGGGGTTTCTGGCGGTCACGGCACCCTCGTAGTAATCGGTGCGGAAGTCGGGCAGATCATCCGCCCGCGGCAGGCAATAGTCCATGAACGAGGCCGTCAGCAGTTGGCCGCTGTCCGCTTCGTAGTAGATATCCTCCAGCAAGGCCTGGCCAATACCCTGCGCGGTCGCGCCCATGACCTGGCCCTCGGTGATCATGGGATTGATGATCGTGCCGAAGTCGCTGACCACCGTGTAATCGACGACGGTGACCTCGCCCGTATCAGGATCGACCTCGACTTCGGCGACGTGGCAACCCGTCGGGCAGCTCAATGGCTGGTTTTCGTAGGTCACGTCCGCATCCAGACCCGCTTCCATGTCATCCGGCAAGCGCGAGCGGTCGAAGGATGCGGTGATGACTTCGTCGATCGAAAGCCGTCGGTCCGTTCCGGGAATGTTGAACACGCCATTGGCAAAGCTGATATCGTCGACAGCCGCTTCCAGCAAGTGGCCGGCGATCTGCTTGCCTTTCTCGATGACCTTATCAGCCGCCGCGGCGACTGCGGAGCCGATGAGCTCGAGTCCGTGGGAGCCTCCGTGACCGCTGCCGAGCGGCGTTAAAGCGGTGTCGGCTTGACGGTGATGGATGCGCTCGAGCGGCAGACCCAGGCGATCGACGACGATCTGCGGCATGGTCGTTTCGTGACCCGTGCCGACGGACTCCCCGCCGACGGCCACGGTCACGTCGCCGTTACGTTCGAACCGCAGTGCCGCGTATTCCTGGCGCATGCCGCCGGTGAGGCCGAGATAGGTGGCGACACCGATGCCGCGGCGACGCCCGGCGGCACGGGCGGCCGCTGCGCGCTCGGGAAAGGAGCGCCAACGGCTTAACTCGAGTGTGCGATCCAATAGGTACTCGAAGTCGCCTGAATCGATCTCGAGCCCTACACCCGTCTTGTAGGGCAGCTCTGCGCGTCGGATCAGATTGCGTCGGCGCAGCTCGGCCGGATCCATGCCGAGCTTCATGGCGGCGAGATCGACCGCGCGTTCGATCTGATAGGTCGCTTCCGGTCGTCCGGCACCGCGATACGGGTCGATCGGCGAGGTGTGGGTGTAGACGGCTTTTGCCTCGAAATGAATCGCCGGGATGCGGTAAAGCCCACCCTGCGTTCTGACCGTGCCGGCCGTGGGGGTGAATGGGCCGACCGATGCCATATAGGCGCCGATGTTGCCGACCGTCGATACACGCAACGCCAGGAACCGACCCTCGCCATCGAGAGCCAGCTCAACGTGGCTTGCTTGCGCGCGCCCATGATTGTCTACAGCAAAGCCCTCGCTGCGTTCGCTGATCCATTTCACCGGACGCCCCAGGCGTTGCGCGGCGAACAGCATCAGCGCGTATTCGGGGTAAAGCCCGTTTCTTCCGCCGAATCCACCGCCGACGTCATAGGCCACATGACGCAACTGCGTCGCCGGTATTTTGAAAACTTTGTCCGCCAGCTGATTGCGATTGGAGTGAATGTTCTGTGCATTCGAGATCAGCGTGAACGTTTCTTGCCTGGCATCGTACAGACCGATAGCGCCGCGAGTCTCCAATGCCGCCGCAATGACACGATTATTGGTCGGGTTCAAGGTAATGACGTGATCGGCGCGGGCGAATGCCGCGTCGACCGCCGCCTTGTCGCCGGCCTCGAAATCGACGCACAGATTGGTTTTCAGGTGCTCCCACACCAAGGGCGCATCCGGCGCGAGCGCTGCTTGCGGATCAACCACCGCCGGCAGCGGTTCGTAATCGATGTCAATGAGCTCGGCGGCGTCCTTGGCGATGTCTGTCGACTCGGCGACGATAAAGGCGACGGCATCGCCGACAAAACGTGCGCGATCGTCAACCAGCGAAGGGCGCGGTGGCGCCGTCAGCGGCGAGCCGTCGCGATTTTGCGCGCGCGTGCGTGTCGGCAGGCCACCGAGGCCGGCAGCGTGCCAGTCGGCGCCCGTGTAGACGGCCAGCACGCCAGCCACGGCCGTTGCCGCGCTCGTGTCGATGCTGGTAATGCGCGCATGCGCATGCGGCGAGCGCACCACAACCGCGTGCGCCATGTTTTCCAGGTCGATGTCGTCAATATAACGGCCATGGCCGGTGAGGAAACGAACGTCCTCCTTCCGGCGCACGGCCTGACCGATGCCATATTTTTCCATGAAGTACCCGAGAAACGTTGTTTGTGTTATCTGAAAATATGACTGCCCGCGGCACGCCTTAGACGGCTGCCACCGTGAGCTCTTCCTCCCCTACAACCCGGGCGCGCCCCCGCAGTCGGGTGCCGACAATCTTACCATCTGACACGGTGGCGCCGACATCGATGACGCTGGGGCGTCCCGTTGAGGTTACTCATTCGGGCGTACAACGCGTAGTATAAGAGGTTTAAAGGAGGACAGGCCATTCGTATCCTGATCTTACCCGGAGACGGAATCGGTCCGGAAATTACGCGAGCGGTCCGTCTCGCGCTCGAGGCGCTCGATCGCCACTTGAAGCTCGGCCTGGAGCTGGTCGAGGTCGACATCGGCCTGGCGGCACTCGCTGCCGAGGGCACGACTCTGCCCAGCGAGGTCATGACCCGTGCGCAACAGGCGGACGGCGTCATCCTCGGTCCCGTGTCTACATTCGATTACCCCGCACGCGAGCAAGGCGGACTCAATCCCTCGGCGGAGATCCGCAAGCAGCTGGACCTCTATGCCAATATCCGCCCGAGTCGCGCTCGCGGCGGCGTGCCGGCGAAGGCGGCGGACATCGACCTCGTGGTCGTGCGTGAGAACACCGAGGGCTTCTACGCCGATCG
>CAYGAS010000174.1:0-14776 GCA_964347935.1 uncultured Nitrospiraceae bacterium
CTCGCGCACTTTACTGCGGGCGCGGCGGGGCTGTTCGCGCATTTTCAATTAAGGTCTGCGATCTCGGCAAGCGTGAAATTCATTCGCTGCGCCCGCTGGATGAATTGCAACCGCGAAATGTCCCTGTCGCTGTAGCGACGCCTGCCCGAGGATGCGCGAACCACGCGTGGCAGCAGACCAATGCGTTCATAATAGCGCAGGGTATCGGCGCTCAGGCCTGTAGATTGCGATACTTCGCCGATCATATAGGTACTCAAGGCCACCACCTCAGTTACGAGTTAGGGTATCAACGCCCAGGTCGCCATTGTTGGATACGGCTGTTTCCATAGTCAACCACGAATACAGCGCCATCTTGCGCGACCGCGACGGCGATGACCTTGTCAAACTGGCCCGGTCCGCTGCCATGATTGCCAAACGCGGTAAGAAAGGCACCGTCGGGCGTAAACTTCTGCACGCGGTTGTTGTAGAAATCGGCGACGAAAATATTCCCATGCCTGTCCACTGTGATGCCGGTGACCGTTGTGAACCAGGCGTTAAATGGACCGTGAATATTACGGGCCATTGGGCCGCCCCACTTGCGAAGGAAGGTGCCCGCGCTGGAAAAGACCTGCACTCGATCGGCATAGCCGTCCGCGACGTACAAAGTTCCATCGCTTCCCAGCGCCACGTCTGTTGGGTAAATAAACTGGCCTGCGGGGGCGCCCGGCTTGCCAGTTCTGCCCCATTGTCGGATAAAGCTACCGTCAGGGTGCAGGCGCTGCACTCGCTGGTTGTAGAAATCGGCGACGAACACATCGCCCTTCTGCCCCACAGCAACACCGCCCGGAGCATTGAACTCGCCGGGTCCAGATCCGGACCGGCCGATGACACGGTGCGGCGTGCCGTCCAGCGCGAACACCTGGATGCGGTCGTTCCAGTAATCGGCAACGTAGAGCTCATCGCCGGCAACGGCCAGGTTCATCGGCCGTCCAAGCTGGCCAGGAGCCTCACCCTTGCTGCCGAACTCGCGCTTGAAGTTTCCCCTGTGATCGAACACCTGAATGCGTGCGTTGCGGGCATCGCTTACGAATACCTCGGTGTCCGTCACGGCAATTCCTGTCGGGTCGTGGAACTTGCCAGGCGTCGTCCCCTGCTCGCCCCAGGCCGCGATAAACACATACCCCGGCTCTTTCGCGCTCGGTATCCAGATGAGCCATACGAGTCCGACAGCAACTGCTAGAAGCGCGGCGATCGTGATAAGAAGGTTGCGCAGGAATCGCACGGCTTTGCTTCGCATCTGTTGCCTTCCTGCGGCGCTTCAGAACCAGGCGCGGACACTGATCCGCGCGATGAAGTCATTCTCGAGCGCCGTACCGTTTAGGTTCTGGAAAACAGGAATCTGCACGGCCGTCTCAAAGATCCAGCGCTTGGTCACGTATTGCACACCCGGTGTGAGGAAGAGCGTGGTCCCGCCCGAGTTCGGATCCTCGGTCCCGGCGATGCGGTTTTCGTCTTGATGAATCAGGTTGGCTTCGATCACGCCATATAAAAACGCCGGCACGCCTTTGCCGAGCGTGCGCGGCCGCAGCCGATACTGCAGGGAGGCATCCAGGCGCGCGATGTCACCGGCCTCGAAGTCGTTGGCCTCGCTATTAGCGCGGTAGCTAAATTGACTGTCGACCTGGTAACGAAGCGTCTGATACGTTAGGACCGCGCCAGTGAAGGTACCCCAGGCGCCGGTTCCCACCTGCACGCTTGGGGGTAATGTTCCCAGGGAGTCGGACGCATCGTCCTCGCCGGTCGGCGCCGACACGCCAAAGAACGGTGCCGCCCGAAAGGTGCGGCCCGGCTGATCCTTCTGATACGCCGTGTAACGGCCGAACACGTTGAGATCACCAAAGCCGTTGGACCTGCGCGTGACGCGCTGGCCGCCGGTAGTAACCTTAAGCTCATTATCGAAATACGGAAGTACACCAAAAACAGCGAGTTTGGGGCTGATGCCATAGCCGAGAACCGACACGAGGGCGCGAGATGTGCGATCGCGATCGAGGCCGCTCGGATCGTCTCCGGACTGACTGACGACGTACTGCTCGCGTAAAATAAACTGCCCCTTGGCGACCGGCAGTGCCGTGTTGAAGGTGATCGGGGCCGCCGGCACCGCGCTCGTCCAGCCGATGCCGGCGGCAAGCGCAACGACAAGTCGCAGACGTCGGAGGATTGGGCGACAAATCCTCATTGCTTGCCGCCCGGGACTTGCGCGAACGCCTTGAGCGTGAAGCCAGCATCCGTCACCGCCCGGCGTGCGATCTCTTCTGTCAGCACCGTGCCCTCGGCCATGGTGACGATCACCCTGCCCTCCTTGAGATCGACGTCGACCGTTTCGACACCAGCGATCGCTCTCAGCTTTTTCTCTATACCGTAGGCACAAAAGGGGCACGCAAGCCCATCCACCTTCAGCTCGTAGACGCTCGCTGCCGCGAATGGTGCAAGCGGCAATGTCAGAAACGCCAAAAGCACAACGGCTCGCTGCACCGAGTTCATGGTTACTACTCCAGTATTGTGGTCTACCTTCACAAAGGCTTCTCAATCATGCCGCGCAGCGTGAAGCCGGCGTCGTTGATCAGTTTCGCCATTTGCGCTTCCGTCAGCTTGACACCTTCGGCCACAATGACCCTGACAACACCTCGGTTGATGTCGATCTCAAACTGCTCCACCCCTTTGGTCTTTTTCAACTTTTTCTCGATACCGTAGGCGCAATATGGACAGGCGAGACCATCGACCCGCAACTCATACTGCGTCCCGGCGGCGAGGGCGGCACCGTTCCACAGCAGGGCCACCGCCATTGCTAGGACCCACTTCGTCATTGCACCAACGCCATCAGAAGTGCCACTCGAATGTCAGCCGTGCACGGAAATCCGACTCCTCTTGTTGGCCGTTTAAGTCGCTCGCGACCGGAACCTGGACTCCGGCCTTGAGGGCGAGGTTGCGTCGGGTCCAGAAGATCCCCGGCGACAGGAACCACTCGGAACCGCCACTATCAGCCAGCTCGACACCGTTTCTTTCGGCCCGCGCGTTGTACTCACCATTTAACTCAAGCAACCACACCGTGTCCGGCTTCAGATACTCCGTTGGCCGCAGGCGGATACCTCCCACAAAATCGAGGAACAGTCGATCTCCACGGCGCAGACCCGTATCGTTTTCGCCGTTACGCCGATAGCGGAAACTCGCCCACCGGTACCACTTCAGGCTCTCGTGGCCGTAGGCGATGCCTGTGAGAAAGTCCGTGGTTCCCGTACCTAAAGCCGGTACCTCGTCTTCCGCCGCTGTGTCCAACTTGACTCTGAACAGAACTGCCGCAGAGTCCTGGGCTCCGAAGGTGTCTTTACGCCAAAACCGGTACTTAGTGAACAGTGTGATATCCCCTTGGCCGCTGCTGCTCATCGACCCATCATCTTTGTTAACAAAAGGCAGCTCGATACCGGCAGCCCAGTTACCAGTAATTCCGTAAGTAATCTCAAGAGCTGCCTGGTTCTCGCGCTCGTCCCCTGCCTGCTCGCCCTCAAGGCCCGCATGGAGCTCGACACCACCTTTGAAGAGCACATGAGGCCCGGGGCTGAAGATCGGGTCGTGGCCATAGCTGTTGCCGATGACCAACCATGCCGTCAGCAGGAAACCCCCACATTTGCACACAGTCACAGCTGGCCCCTTCCTGAGCGTTAAGGAATGGCAATTCCGTGCACCCTGCTTACCGTTGTAACCATACAACCTGGAGTTGACTCCAGGTCAAGCATTTCTTGTGAAACGACTGGCAGCCTACTGCGCATGTTTCACGCTTTCGAGGAATTCAATGTAATGCTCGGGCAGTCCGTGTGCCCGGGCGCCCTCGCGCAACAGGGTCAGGTAGCGCAACGACGGATTGCCATCTGTATCTTTGCCATTAGCGATATAGGTAACAGCTCGCAAGCGTTGCCCGTTGATGTCGAGCGCCTCGACCCACAAGTGGCGGTAGCGTCGACCAGGTACGCCCTCGGTGTAATCGAGATGCAACAAGCCCGTCCGCGTAATTTGATAGAGCACGCCCCACACTTCGGCCTTCGGGTCAGGGGAGATATTAGCCGGGGCAGCCCTGCCGATTGGCCGTCCTTCGAGGTTGAAGCGCAGGCAATAGCCCTGTACGCATCCGGCCCGCCATTCGATCGGCTGCATACCCCGTCGTTCGCGAAAAGCACTATCATGCATGTTAGCCCCAAAGGCGAAGTACCAGACTATCTCGCGCGGTCGGCCGGCAACGCGAAGACCGAAGAAACGATAATAAGCTTTCGACAGTACCCAGGATTTGGAGATGATACGGCGGAGCTTTCTAAACACGTTGGCCCTCCGTATGAAAGGTCCGCAGCCGCCTAACCACGAAGAACTGCAGAGCCGCGAGCACGAGACTGACGACAAATACACCCGACAGCGATGTTGCCTCTGCAATTGCCGCACCTGCCAACGGTAGAAGCGCCGCCGGCGCCGTTATGGCATTGAAATAGCCGCTGTAGGCGGGTCGACGCTCGTCAGGGGAAATTTCCATCAGATAGCCGATAACGGCGATGGTAATACCGTTGTCCAAAGCCCCCAGCAAGAAAAATACAACGGCGAAGCCGGCGAAGGCCGGTATGGCCGAGATCCCAATCGTTGCCACCCAGATCACCATGAGTAACGGCGGTACCGCACGCAACGCGACGATGCCCTCAAGCATATGCTGCTTGCCATGGTGATCGCCCCACCAGCCCCACAACGCATTGGACAAAAGCGCCCCTGCCGTCTGTACCGCCAACAGAAAAGCGACGCTCGTGGCGCCGCCCTCGATCGCGATCACTTGCACCACGTAAAACGGCACCGCCATGATCACGCCGCCCCCGAGCCACTGTGCATAGACAAAAAGCCGGAAGCGCGGATCCGCACGGAACACTTCCGCGCCCTCCCTGAGAAAACGCCCGAATCCGTCCTGCGCGCTCTTTGGAGGCTGTGCAAGCGGCTCGCCGGCGGAAACAAAGGAAAGCGTGGACACGAATAGCAGCGTGGCGCCAAGCAGCACGACAGCGGCATAGCCTGCGGGAAAAGTCAGACGGTTGAGTAGTTGGTGGGCCGTCGCCGCGACTGCGAGCGCGAGTATACCGCCGCCGAAAAAGCGAATAGCGAGCAACCGACTGCGACGTGCCGAAGGCACCGAGCGCGCCACGATGTCGTTGTACGGCACGGCGACGATACCGCTTATAAATGCATATCCAGTCCACAAGACGAAGAACAGCGTAATCACGAGGGTACGCGGCAAACCGCCGGCAAAGGCAAGCATTCCAGCAATAGCCAGCAGGCAGGTTGCACGGCCGAATGCGCCGATCATGTAGAAGGGCATGCGCCGTCGGCGCCGTTGCGCAAGATAGCCGACGAAAAGTTGCGGGAACAGCCAACCGTAGCGCGAGATGGCTGCCGCCCCACCCACGGCAAACGCGCTGCCGCTCAAGCCGTGGACCAGTGCGGCAAGGATAGTGCTCGTGTCAATGGCGGCCGCACCGCCCTGGAAGAAAATACCGGCTGTCGAAATTCGCCAGAAGCGGTTTGTCGAGTCATGACTTTCCAGCTGCTTCTCCTCTTGCGCGCGGCAAGTCCGCGAGCGCTATACCGTGTATCCAAAGCGCCAGCGCACCGACACCGGCGACCGTTAACAAGGATGCGAATTGCACCACCACGGCCATCGCGACCGCCTGTTCCTCGGCAACGCCGAGCAGACCGAGCGCGAAGACTGCCCCTATGAAGAAACCGCCGGGAATGCGGGCGAAATGCGTGAGAATGACAAGGAATCCCAAGAACACAATCAAGAAAACATAGTCCCCCGGTCGAAGCAGTACCCCAAACGCCAGACCTGCCCATAGAAAGTGAGTGATAGCGATCAGCTTGATCAGAATACTGGCAAGCACGATGGCCGCGCCCCGCCATGGTGCCCGCGGCCACACAATGCCGTCCGCGAATGACTGCATAAGCCTCGCCGCCGGCGCGGTGAAGCGTCCGGGCATGCGGTCCGCTAGACGCATGACCCAACTGTCCGCGCGCCGGGTCTGACGCTTGTAACGGACGAGGACGATGAGAAGCAACGTAAACAGCGTCAGGCTGCTGGCGCCGCCAACTATCAAACCAAGGCGTATGTTTCCTGTCGGATCCGGAAATATGGTCAGAGTGAGGGCGACGACGACAAAGGCGGAAAAGACGACTCCGTCGATGAGTCGGTCGAGAGCGACGGTGGCGAGCACGGCGCTCATCCTCAAACGCTGAAACCGCGCGATCAACCACGAGCGCACGACCGGGCTTGCGCCGAAGGGAATTAGGAGCCCGCCCAGGTAACCGGCCATGATGGCACCGAACAGCTGCAGTATCCCGATCGGCTGAATGGCGTAAAGCAACTGTCTCCATTTCCACGCGCGCACCAGCTGCTCCGTCACGATGGCAAGCGGTACGAGCAATAAGTAGCGGATATCGGCGTGGCTTGCGACGGCGCCGAGGCGCGCGAAGTCTACACGCGCGAGCACCCAGACAAGCGCGGCGACGCCGAGCACGCCGGCGCCGACCGACCACCAGCGGCGCCTCCCCGAGCCAGGCAGGCGATCGGTCATTGCCAATCGCTGTGGAACCGCCCCAAGCCACCGGCGAAGGAAACAGGACGCACCGGACTGGCTTTCGCCGGTGATTACCCGGCGCTCGATGACAAAGCGGACTCCGTAGCCACCGCGGGGTCATTGCGTGCCGGCGACCGCATCCTCGCGTCCCCTGCGAGCGGTTCGATAACCGTCACCGGGACCCCCGCAAGCGCCAAGTCACGCCCCTCCTCGTTCTCCCGGTCTTTGGCATCTGCCCAGCCAGGCAAACCGCATCCACAGAATTCACACATATTCACCTCCTTTCGGCTTGGATTGACTGAGCCTCGGGTCCCGCCTCCATGCACTCACAGGTTTCCCACGTACAGCGCTCACCCGAGCTCGAGCCCTTGCGCTGCAGCAGCCCGTACACCATGGTGCGCAGCCCGAGCAGATGGTTGATACGCTGATCGATTGCACGGATGTGGCGTTTCAGCAGCTCGCCGTACACTGCATGTTCGCTCGGGCAGCCGCCGGCGTCGGCGATCTTGAGCAACTCGCGGATGTCGGTCAGGCTCAAGTCGACAAGACGGGCGTGGTGGATAAAGCGCAACCGCCCGATGTCCGCGTCACCATAGAAGCGATCTCCGCCCGCGTGAAATGTCCCCGCGCGCCGGCGCGCCTTGGGGATCAGCCCGATTTCCTCGTAGTAGCGAATGGCCTTGGCCGTCAGGCCGGAAGCCTGCGCAGCCTGGCCGATCGAATAGCCTGACCATGACGGCTTGGTACCTAAGCGTCTTTTTTCCATATGACACCTTATATAAACGTTCCAGCTACTGGAAGATCAAGTTTTCTTTGTAACGCGGAACCCCCATCCCCCTCAAGACGCTCGGCCGACGCCTTGACTCTGTACCTAGGTACGGAGTTTAGACTTCGTCTCATTGAGGACACGCCGAAGGAGGTCGTGCTATCTCTGCGCCATCGACGTTGAATGCGAAGACGGGCATCAGCTCTGCGTCGCGTCGCTTGACAGCGGGCCGTTCGCTAGTTGTCGGCGTGTTCGCTGCGATCGGGGCTTCGCTGTGCTGCGTGGCCCCGTTGGTGCTACTGCTGCTCGGCATCGGTGGTGCCTGGATCAGCTATTTGACGGCATTGGAACCTTATCGGCCGATTTTTATTGCCTTGACCTTGCTGTTTCTGGGTCTGGCGTTTCGAAAACTGTATCTGGTTCGACCGGTGTGCGCACGTGACGGGAGCTGTGTCTCCCCCCGAGGTTTGCGCAACCAGCGCGTCGTTTTCTGGGTCGTCACGGTGCTGCTGATCACGCTTCTTGGCTTTCCATGGTACGCACCATTGCTGCTCGCCTGACAAGCGCTGCTCTTAATCTCTCATAAGGAGAAACTGACATGCGTTACAAGTCGTTCCTCGCTGCGGTGTTGCTTGCCCTCAGTCTCAGTCACCTGTTGCCGTCGATGAGCGAGGCGGCGGAACCCCGGACAGTTACGCTGGCCGTCGAGAATATGACCTGTTCCTTGTGCCCGCTCACGGTGCGGATGGCGCTTGAGAAGGTGCCGGGGGTGATTAAGGCGGCATCCGACTACCGAACCAAGACCGCCACGGTGACATTCGATCCGGAGAAAACCAATGTGCAAGCGTTGACTGACGCGACCTTCGATGCCGGATATCCGTCTGCGTTGAAGAAGTAAACGACCGTATAGAGAAGGTTTGAGTATGGGTGTTGAAACGTTGCGGATCACCGGAATGACCTGCGAACACTGTGCCGAGACAGTCGAGACAGCACTAAATGCCTTATCTGGTGTACAGGCGGGCGTTTCTTTTGACGAAGGCATCGCACGCGTCGAAACGGCCGACACGCAGGACACGATCGACCTCGTGAAAGTGGTGGAAGCAAAGGGTTACGGTGCTGCGCCGCTGGATGATACCCGCGCGCCCACGGCAACAAAAGCAGGGGGCGCCGGCTTGCACATTGCCATCATTGGTAGCGGCTCAGCCGCCTTTGCGGCGGCCATTCGGGCGGCCGAAGAAAACGCGAAGGTCACACTTGTCGAGTCCGCGATACTCGGTGGGACCTGCGTGAATGTCGGATGCGTGCCTTCGAAGATCATGATTCGTGCCGCCCACCTGGCGCACCTGCAAGCACAACACCCTTTTGAGGGTCTGAAAAAACAAGCACCCATTGTGAACCGCGTCGCCCTCGTCGCCCAGCAGCAGGCACGTGTGGATGAACTGCGCGACGCAAAATACCAAAGCATCCTGGATGCACACGTCAATATCGCCCTGCTGCGTGGCAGTGCCAAATTCAAGGATTCGCGCACCTTGCTGGTACAACACAGCGACGGTACTGAAAAGGATGTCCACGCCGATCGCATTCTCATTGCGACCGGTGCATCCCCTGCGGTCCCACCCATACCTGGCCTCAAAGACACCCCGTTTTGGACATCGACCGAAGCGCTCATCGCCGAGCAGTTACCGGAACACCTGATCGTGCTGGGCGGCTCGGCTGTGGGTCTGGAGTTTGGGCAGGCGTTTCTACGGCTCGGCTCGAAGGTCGCGCTGATTGAACTCCTCTCGCTGTTGCCCCGGGAAGATCCAGACATCGGTGCGGCTTTGCAGAGGATTCTGGAAGCCGAGGGCATACGGATGTTGACCGGTATAGAAACAAAGAAGATGCATTTTGACGGCAAACGCTTCCGCATCGATATCGGCGATGAGTTTATCAGCGGCGATGCGCTGCTGGTCGCCACAGGCCGTATTCCGAATACACGCGACCTCGATCTGGCGAAAGCTGGCGTAAAGACCGACAAGCACGGGGCGATCATCGTCGACGATCGTCTGCGAACCACAGCGGAACATATTTACGCCGCTGGCGACTGCACTGCTTTACCGCAGTTCGTTTACCTTGCGGCCGCCGCTGGTACCCGTGCCGCCATTAACATGCTCGGCGGGGATACGTTTCTCGATCTATCGAGCACGCCGGCCGTGGTGTTCACGGACCCGCAAGTGGCGACAGTCGGCCTCACGGAAACGCAGGCCAAGGAGCAAGGTATCGAGGCGGAAAGCCGCACCCTTACGCTCGATAACGTGCCCCGCGCGCTCGTGAATTTCGATACGCGCGGTTTCATCAAGCTCGTGGCGGAAAAAAACACCGACCAGCTACTCGGCGCCCAAGTCTTGGCGGCCGAGGCCGGCGAGGTCATCCAGAGCGCGGCGCTGGCGCTGCGCAATCGTATGACGATTCAAGACCTGGCCGACCAACTGTTCCCGTATCTCACAATGGTGGAGGGCTTGAAGCTCGCTGCGCAGACTTTCACCAAGGACGTAAAGCAGCTTTCCTGCTGCGCCGGTTGAATGAAAAACATTGGCGGTGACGAGAAATGCCGAAACAGCTCGTGAGTTCGATTGGCGCCGGCGTAACAGGCGCCTGCTGCCTGGGATTTGCGCCATTTCTTGCCGGACTCTCGGCCATCGGCGCTGGTTTCCTAATTAACGATCTTATTTTGATTCCGCTGTTCGCGGTGCTTCTGGGCGTGACGCTGTGGTTTCTTTGCCAATCGCGCAAGCGACACAGCCGGCCGGGGCCGTTTTTCTTGGGCGCGACCGGTGCTCTCATAGCCTTCGCGGCACTTTGGTTCTTCACGCCGCTATCGTATGCTGGCCTTGCCGCGGTACTCGGGGCATCGGTATGGGACGGTATAGTATCTCGGCAAAACAGACCAACCGTTGAAACCTGAGGGTCATGAAAAGACTACCCATCGCGGAAATCGCCCGGCGTCTGCGCGAAGCTGGTTTCCCACCAAGTTTCAGCGACGGCGAATCGCGCGTGCTCGTTGAGATTGCGGGGTTCCTGACTCAGGCTCGCCCGGTCTCCGAAGCACAAGTACGGAAGCTCGCCGTTGTCCGGAAACAAAAAAAGTGATCAGCCTGACGATAAGCGCCGAGGCGGTTGAGCGCTACGAGCCCACCGAAGCGGTCGTCTCGATGGTGATGCCGGCCACAGGCGATGAGCTCCGTTCTGTCGACCAGACGTGGCGACTGTTCTGCCACCATGTGCATTACTTCGCCTCAGCCGAGGCCGCCGCTGACTGGTTTGCAGGCCGCGAGTCTGATCCTCTGATCCTTGGCGTCGAAGAAGCTTATCAGCTCGGGCGCCTGGCGTTTAGGTCCATGATCGAAAATGGAGGTTAACGGGGTTACACAATGGTTGCTTCGGGCACACACGGGCGAATACCGATGAAGCCCCCTGGTTACACAATCGGCAGATTGGCGCGCGAGGCGAGGGTAAACGTTGAAACCATCCGCTATTACCAGCGTGTCGGATTGATCTCGCAACCCGGGAAATCCGTTGCGGGATATCGGCGCTATCCCGGCGAGACCGTGGCACGCCTGCGATTCATCAAACGCGCGCAACGGCTTGGCTTCACGCTGAAGGTGATCGCGGATCTGCTGCAGCTTGAAGACGGCAAGTGTAAGGAAGCGCGCGAGATCGCTGAAGAGAAGCGTGCGTTGATCGCCCGTCAGATCAAGGACCTAACCGCAATGCGGATGCAGCTCGACAAATTGATACGTGCCTGCAAGCGAACGGGTAGCAACGATCAAAGTTGCGCTCTAATCGATACCCTTGCAAGATCTAAGGACTAGGCGCAGCTATCGGCGGGATGTCTGCCGCTAGCACCGCTGTATCGCCGCAGCCTTGAGGAGGCATGCCGTGCTTGCTAGCGCTGGGTCACCCGTGTGCCTGGCGTCCAATATACTCGGAAAGCAAGCGCTTGCGTTCCTCAATGCTGTTCCTTTGGTCACGCCTTAAAGCCCAGCCGGCACAATCCCCAGAGAAAAACTGCAAAAAGTACATGCGGCACGAGCGAAGCGGGAATCAATCTCGGGCTTATGCCAAGACCGAGGAATCCCCAGCCGACGCTGGGAAAGAAGACTACCAAGATCACGGCCCAAAGGGCGAGGCCCAGCCACAGCGCATTCAAGAAGGTTAAACGATCGCGGAACACCACCACATAGACAAGCGCCCAGAAGGTGACGTAGGCGACATGAAAGAGCAACCCCACCGGCAGCGGCACGTTGGGCCCGAGGAGTACCTGGGCAAAAGCGAGACTGGGGGGCTTGGGCATCGGCGCGATGCCGAACTTAAAGGCCGGCACCATGATGGCCGATAAGAGCACTGCCGTCAGTACGCCGATTCCGAGGGCCTTCAATGTGTCCTTCGGTGTCAGCCACCGTATGTTCATTGGCTACCTCCCTTGCACTAAGCAACCGTAGACCGCTGACGGACAGAGCGTGATCTCGGCCGCCGGCGCTTTTTGCCTCTACTCGTCGAGGGCTTGGGTGCACACTGTGGAGAGCATTTCTTCGCGCTGCGCTGACAGCAGTTTTCGGTCAGAAAGCTGATTAAGCTCTGCATTCCTTCATAGTCGGCGGCATACACAATTTGGCGACCGTTGCGTTCATGCGTCACCAGGCCGGCATCGCGTAACTGCGCGAGATGAAACGACAGCGCGTTCGGGGCCATGCCAAGCCGTTGTGCGATCTCGCCAGCGGGCAGACCGTCTGGTCCAGCCTCCAGGAGCGTGCGAAACACGTTCAATCGACATTAACCGAGTATGCGATATCATGAGTCAGAGTTAACGCCGGAGGTGTGTCTTTCTTGAACGCTAGCCATCAATACCAATCGCCGCGTCCGTGGCTCGCTTCCTTGAGACGAAGATTTCCCGAAATCATGAGCACCACCCTGCGACGACTTCTGCTGTTCGCATTTGGGTCATTGCTGCTGCCCGCTTGGGTTTTGGCGGAGCACGAGGTTGATCACCGATACAACGTCGCTGGCTTTGTGCTCGATGACAGCAGGCGACCTCTCGCGAACAGCGCCGTAAGTATACGCATGGGCAACGATACGATCGGCCATCAAAAAACCAATTCTCAGGGCTATTACAACATGCGACTGCATCTGCACGACGCCGATCTCGGCCGAAGACTCCTGGTCAAATCGGAGACTGGCGAAGCCACGATCACGGTAACATTTACGCCGGGCGACAACGCGACCCGACGGGTTCACTACGCAAATCTGATCGGCGGCAAGTTGGTCGAGGAACCCCTGTCCAGGTCGCGGTATAGCGTCTGGATTTACGTCGCCCCCGTGGCGGTCGTGTTGCTTCTGTATGTCGCCTACGTGACAGACAAACGGCGGAAACGCGCGCGCAAACGCGAGTTCGCAAAGCAGCAGCGGCAAACAAAGAAAGCACGCCGCTAGCCCTACTGTGCTTCGCGCTGAAACCTCGCGATTTCCGCCTCCGAGCAATCCCCCATGATGGTCGCGTTCGCCACATGACACGGCGTACCGCGCATGAGGTCAGTCCGGACCTGGAGCAGCCCGGTCGTGCCATTTTGAGGTGGCTCGCGCTCGGTATAGAGCGCAAGCGCAAGGACCGATCCAAGCAGAGCTGCGAATGTGATGCCCAGACCAAGAATGAGATTAACTCGGCTCTTCATAGAGGGTCACTGGGTCAGCGAGATCACGAAAACGAGATACTACTTTGTCTTGCCGTGGCGCCGGCTCAGCGTGGTATCCCCATCCCCCCGGTCAAGCTCGACTTGCGCAGCAGGCTTTCGTACTGCCGACTCATCAAGTGGGCCTGCACCTGGGCCATGAAGTCCATGGACACCACGACAATGATCAGCAGCGAGGTGCCACCAAAATAAAAAGGGACATTCCATTTGACGATAAGGAACTCCGGTAAGAGTGCGACGCTGGCAAGATAGATGGCCCCGGCGAGCGTGAGGCGCGACATCACATTGTCGATGTAGCGCGCGGTCTGCTCGCCGGGGCGCACGCCGGGCACAAAGGCCCCCGATTTCTTGAGATTCTCGGCGGTCTCCTTGGGGTTGAAAATAATGGCAGTATAGAAGAAACAAAAGAAAACAATCGCCCCCGCATAGAGCACCACATAGGGCAGGTTGCCGGGGGAGAGCGTGGTGGCGAGGTCCTGCAGCCACTGCGCGCCGGCCGCGCCCGAGAACCAAGTGGCGATGGTGGCGGGGAAGAGAATAATCGATGAGGCGAAGATCGGCGGAATGACACCCGCCATGTTGACCTTAAGCGGTAGAAAGCTGGTTTGCCCGGCCATCATGCGTCGACCCATTTGGCGTTTGGCGTAATTGACGGTGATGCGTCGCTGCCCACGTTCCACCAGCACGACGAAAGCGGTCACGACAATGGCGATACCGAAGAGCAGCAACACGAACAGCGGCTGAAAGGTCCCACGCTCGGCAAGCTCAAGCGTGTTGGCGATCGCACTCGGCAGGCCGGCGACAATGCCTGCGAAAATGATGATCGAAATGCCGTTACCGATGCCGCGCTCGGTGACCTGCTCCCCGAGCCAGAGCAGGAACATGGTCCCGGTCACTAACGTGATCATGGTGACGAGCTTGAACCCAATCCCCGCCTCTAGCACGACCGGCACCCCGCCCGCGACCTGCTGGGACTCGAGTGCGACCGAAATACCGAGCGCCTGAAATGCGGCCAGGACGACCGTGAAGCGGCGGGTGTATTGGGTGATCTTGCGCCGCCCGGCTTCGCCTTCTTTCTTGAGCTGCTCGAGCTTAGGAATCACGGCGGTCATCAACTGCATGATGATCGAGGCCGAAATATAAGGCATGATGCCCAAGGCAAAGACGGAGAAGCGCTGAAGTGCGCCGCCCGAGAACATGTTAAAGAGCCCGATAATGGAGCTTTGGGTGCCGGAAAAGAGCTCGGCCAAGGCGTCGGCGTTTATCCCTGGCACCGGGATATAGGTGCCGATGCGGTAGATCACCAGTGCGCCGAGCACGAACAGGATGCGGGCGCGCAGCTCGCCGAGCTTGCCGAGCGCCGCCAGACCGGAGACACCGGAGACATCGCGGGGGGAGTAGCGGGCCATTAGTCCAAGTCGTGGTAGCGGACCAACATAACCAGTAGTCATCCAGGCGAGGCGGCGGCGAGATCTATCAGCGCCAAACCTGCTAGTTGGGAACAACCGGGATTAAGGCCATGCATGAGTCAAAACCGAGAAGAGCGGCGATCGGTCTACATTTTGTCAAATGAACCATATCTGTCAGTAACGTACAGGTTACGGCGCTCCCTACATAGTGCAATCACACATCTGACACGATAAGGCTGAACG
>CAYGAS010000175.1:0-7811 GCA_964347935.1 uncultured Nitrospiraceae bacterium
CCACCAACAGTCCGTTCACGCGGCCACGAAAATAACGGTAAAACATGACGCTCGGGATGGCCACACCGAGACCCGCGGCGGTAGTGATCAGCGCTTGCGCAATACCGCCTGCCACCACAGCCGGATCGCCCACACCGTGGGCACTGATACCGGCGAACATTTCGATCATGCCCAATACCGTCCCTAGCAGTCCCAAAAAGGGGGAGATCGCGGCAATCGTGCCCAGGCTGTTCAGGTAACGATCGAGATCCGGCACCACGTGGCGGCCAGCATCCTCGATCGATTCCTTGACGATCTCGCGGTCGTGATTGCGGTTCACTAGCCCGGCCGCGAGTATGCGCCCAAGTGGCGAGCTGTCACGCAGTAGCTGTATTCTCGTCTCGTCGAGCTGCCTGCGCTCAAGCCACTGCTGAACCTGCGAAACCAGATTCGGCGGAGCTACGTATTTACGCTGTAGCGACCACAGGCGTTCGCCAATAATCGCCAGTGCTGCGATCGAACACGCCATGATGGGCCACATAACCCAGCCGCCAGCTCGCACGAGTTCAAACATGAAATATGCTGCCGCTCAAGAAAACTGCGCGTAATTTATCAAACGATCCTTGAGTCTGAAAGCCATGTTAGGGAGACGGCCGGTTGAACCAGTAGCGCCGGTTTTGTTGGCGATATGGACGGACTTCGATACCACCCTCCTTGAAGCGCACTTCGACCGCTCCGTGTGTGGCGGAATTGTATGAGCGCACCTGCTGTCGCTCGTAACGCGCCTTTACCTGCGGATGGGGATGCTTGAACGGGTTGCGATAGCCAGTGGAAAAGAGCGCGACCTGCGGCGCCACCGCCCGGACAAAAGCGCCGGTCGATGAGGTCTTGCTTCCCTGATGTGGCACTACCAGTACCTGCGAGGCCAACGCTTTGCCTTCGCGCTTCACCAACTCCTTCTCTGCCCTGGCCTCGATGTCTGCCGGCACTAGTATGCTGCCGTATCGACCGGTTACCTTGAGCACGCAGGAAGCGTTGTTGCCCCGCAGATCGCTCCCGTCAGCCGGGTGTAAGATTTTAAATTGCACATCGTCCCATCGCCATTCTTGGCCAGCGATGCATGCCTTGGCCATCGGCAATCTTTCAGGGACGCTACTGATAATCTTGTCTACTGCCACATCTGCCAACACGGAATCGACACCACCGATATGATCGTTGTCGCCGTGGCTCACGACCAGCGTATCAATGCGCCCCACGCCTTGTCGACGCAGGTAGGGCACGACGACGGCTCTGCCCGCATCAAAGCGCGCACTAAATCGGGGACCCGTATCATAGACCAGGGTATGGGCGTGCGTGCGGACGACTGCTGCAAGGCCATGCCCGACGTCGAGCAAGGTGAACCAGAACGCCCCGGCCGTCGGCGTGGCCGGTTGTAGCGTGAACATAGGTAACAGCCACACCGCACCAAGCCAGCGTGCCGGCCAGCCGCGCGGCGCCAACAATAGGGCCACACCTACCACAGCGGCTGCAAGCGGCCACAGGTTGGGACTATGCTGGGTCCACACGCTGTAGGGCAGGCCCGCAAGATACTCCAGCAACGCCCACACCAGCTTCAATACCCACACGGCAAGTTGAAGCAGCGATGCCGTCAGGACATCAGGCAACAGCATGGTCGCCATCGTGCCTGCCAAGGTAAACGGTACCACGAGCAGACCAAACAGCGGCACCGCGAAAAGGTTGGCCAGCGGGCCGACGAGCGAGACTTGCTGAAAGAACAGCAGCAGCAATGGCGTCAAACCGATCGCAATCCCCCATTGCAAGCGCCCAAGACTGCGCCAGTCAATGCCGCGGCGCTGTCTGGCATTAAGAAAAAGCACAATCACCGCCACCGCAGTAAAGGACAACCAGAAACCTACGCTCAGCGCTGCTAGAGGATCGTAGAGCAAGACCAGCAGTAGTGCGATGGCCAGCAACTGACTCGTCGCCACACGCCGCTCGGCCAACACTGCGCCCATGGCCACCGCAATCATCACCAGCGCACGCTGAGTCGGAATCGAGAATCCCGCCAACGCCGCATACACCGTCGCCGCAGCGATGGCCCCGACTGCAGCCATCTTGGGAGCCGGCCAATACAGCACCGTGAATCCGGGCCAGGCCCACAGCCAACGCACCATAAAGAATGCGAAGCCTGCCACTAGGCCTATATGCAGGCCGGAAATGGCCATCAGGTGATTCGTGCCGGTGCGGCGAAACACACTCCATTGCGAATCGCTGATGCCGCGCTTGTCGCCGTTGGCCAGGGCCACCACGATACCGGTTAGCGGCTCTGTCCCCAACACCGCACGTATGCGCTCACCGAGGGACTGTCGCCAGCGGTCGACAGCGTAGCGCAGCGACCATCCCGGCAGCCGCTGCGGTGGCGTGCCCGCACGTATGTAGCCAGTCGCGCGAATACGGTCCTGAAACAGATAGCGCTCATAATCGAAGCCACCAGGGTTTTGAAAGCCATGGGGGCGCTTGAGTCTTGCGACCACTTGCCAGCGCTCGCCCACGTTGAAGGATTGTTCGCCGTAGCTGCTTAATAGAATCCGTCGGGGCACGGGAACCGCCTGCCCCTGCAACCGAGCATCGCTGATATCGAAGAGCAGACGCACACCGCGTTCAGTGGGCTGCGGAATATCGGCGACCACGCCTAGCAGCTGCACGTCGCGTTGTTCAAGCGTGCCGGGTAAGGCATCGCTCAAGACCCAGTTGGCCCGGACAGTGGTCCAAAGGACGCCGACGAGGAGAAAGGCGAGCGGCAACCAGGTCGGCCTCTTCCACGCGGCGATGCCAACCGGAATCAAGGCCAGGCTCCACCACAGTGACGGCAGATCTGCCAGCTGGTGGACGATCAGAATACCCAGGAGAAAGGCGACCGCGCAGATGCGAATGGCACGCCTCCTGCATGACTCTGGTGGTCGTAGGAATCTTGAAACTATACACTACACGCGCAATGGCCCATACGGGCGCAAACGCATGGCTAGAAAACTTATCAGGCGATACCTTCCTGAGCTGAGCAGGATCCGTCAACACCGCCCGCTGCGAGTGTTCGATCGCTTCCTGCACGACCCGAACATCTGGCATCTCAACCGCTACTCTGCTTCTGGGGCTGTTGCGGTAGGTTTGTTCATCGCCTTCATGCCGATTCCATTTCAGATGGTCTCCGCAGCTGCGCTGGCCATCATACTGCGCCTCAATCTGCCACTGGCGGTGGCCACCGTGTGGGTCACGAATCCCTTTACCATGCCACCGTTGTTTTATTTCTGTTACAAGGTCGGCGCATGGATCATGGGCTCCGTCGACCAAGAGCTCGCTTTCGCCTGGTCTTGGGAATGGTTTCGCAAGGGGCTCGTCAGGGTCTGGGAACCCTTTTTATTGGGCTGCTCTATCGTGGCGTCGATGTCTGCGCTCGCCGGTTACTTCGGCGTGCGCGCGCTGTGGCGGTGGCATGTCATCACTCAATGGGAAAAGCGCAAACGCCTGCGCGCGCTGCTGGCCCAGCGAGCTGCTCGGGCGACGCGCAACTAATCCCGAACGTTGCCGCCGTAGCGACTTGGCTCAGTAAAGCTTTCCCGCATGGTTTCGAGATTGGTCACGGGCCGCAGCACGCCGTCGTCCAGTCGCAGCACCCGGTCCACTTGCGCCGCCAGCGACAAATCGTGTGTGACGATCACGAAGCTGGTGCCAAACTCGCGATTCAACTCCAGCATCAACTCGTAAACGCTTTCGGCGTTGCGCCGATCGAGATTACCGGTCGGCTCATCGGCCAACACGCACAACGGTTGTGTCACCAGCGCTCGTGCCACTGCCACCCGCTGGCGCTCTCCGCCGGAGAGCTCACGCGGCTTGTGCGCCAGCCGGTCGCCCAGTCCCACCCGTTGCAGCATCTCCCGCGCTCGCGCACTTGCTTGCGTTGGCGCACAGCGCCGGATGAGCAGTGGTATCGCCACATTCTCCAGGGCGGTAAATTCGGGCAACAAGTGGTGAAACTGGTAAACAAAACCGAGGGCGCGATTGCGCAAGCGTCCCCGTTCGGCGTCGCTGAGCGAGACGATATCCTTGCCGTCAATTTCCACCATTCCTGCCGTGGGACGTTCGAGCCCGCCGAGCAGATGTAACAATGTGCTTTTGCCTGCTCCCGAAACACCGACGATCGCGACTTGCTCCCCGCGCGCCACGCGCAGGTAAACACCTTTAAGCACCTCGACGTGAAACACGTCTTCGGTAAATACCTTTACCAGGCCGGTGCAGCGCAGTACAAGCTCGTTTGTCATTCGTAACGCAACGCCTCAGCCGGTTGTACCCTTGCCGCACGTCGAGCCGGATAAAGCGTGGCCAACAGTCCCATGATCAATGATGCACCGGCAATCATGGCCACATCTTTAAATTGCACATCTGACGGTAACTCACTGATGTAATAAACGTCCGGGGCGAGAAAAGTGACACCGAAAAGACTCTCGATAAAGGCCACGGATTCGCTCACGTTGTACGCCAACGCCACGCCGCAGGCGGTACCGATGACTGTGCCAAACAAACCAATTACGCTACCTTGGACCATGAATACGAACATTATTGATGCGGGACTTGCACCGAGCGTGCGCAAGATTGCTATATCGGCCTCTTTATCTGTCACCACCATCACCAGGGTCGAGACGACATTGAAGGCTGCCACAGTGACGACCAGCAACATGATCACGAACATGACCGTCTTTTCCATCTTCAATGCCCGAAAGAAATTCACATGTTGTCGTGCCCAGTCGCGCGCGTCATACTCCGGCCCGAGCACCGCATCGATCTCGCGGCTCACGCGCGGGGCATCGTCGAGATCCGCTAACTTTAAACGAAGGCCGCTGACCTGGTCGCCCATTCCGTAAAGCTTTCCGGCATCGTCAATGTTGATGAGCGCCCAACCATTGTCATATTCATACATATCCACGCTAAAGATGCCTACGACCGTAAAGCGACGGGTGCGCGGCAGCACACCGACCGCGGTCACTAAAGCCTGCGGAATTACCAATGAAACGTGCGAGCCTGGCGTCGCCCCCAAGCGCCAAGCCAGGGCCTGCCCGAGGATGATCCCGAATTCGTCGGCCCTCAGGTCCTGCAGCCGTCCGCTGATCATCTTTCTGTCGAGCTCAGACACCTGAGGTTCTTCCGAAGGCAAGATCCCGCGCACTAACACGCCACTCGCCACCTGACCCTTCACCAGCATTCCTTGGCCGATAATATAAGGCGCACGGCCGACCACTTCGCGATTGTCCGCCAACCGCCGTGCGGCCTCACGCCAGTTACGGAGTTTTCCATCGGCCTCGGTGATCGTGACATGTGAAACAAAACCGAGAATTCGCTCGCGCAACTCTTTGCCAAATCCATTCATGACCGACAATACCGTCACCAACGCAGTTATGCCGATGACAATACCGAGAATGGATATTAGCGAGATGAAGGAAATAAACAGGTTACGACGTTTGGCACGCGTATAACGCAATCCGATGAACAGCTCAAACGGCCGGATCATAGCTAAACATTAAACCATAATGGATCGTGAGGCGTAAGAAGTGGAGTGTGAGGCGCGACGAAACTTCGTGACCGGCGATCAAACTCAGGACCGAACGCTGCGCACTGGGCTATGAGTAGTTCCTTTTGCACTTGATGCTTGCCGCCTGCCATCATATCTAGCCCTCACTCCTCCCGCCTCCCGCTGGCGTGTTTACTTGACCGCAACGGCACATCGGAAAGTACGACTTCGCCGACGTCATTGTCGAGCACGATCTGCGTTTGCAGCGGCGCCGAAAGCTCGCGCAACTCTGTCACGAGGCTTTCGGCATCTGCCGATGCCAGGCGGCGCGGTTGGAATACGACCTCCACATTGTTTACGTTCAGTGGCACTAATCGTACTCGGGTCAGACGCGCGTCTTCGATATCAAGTTCAGCGATGATGCTCCGCTGCGCGATGCGGCTATAGGAGCCGAAGGCGAAATTACCGAGGCTATAGAAAATGATCCCATGTTTGTAGCGCTCGATACCTTGCAAGATATGCGGATGATGGCCTAGAACGACCGTCGCCCCGGCATCGATGGCAGCTCGACCAAGACGCGGCTGGTAGTCGCGCAGCTCCGTTGTCGCCTCGCGCCCCCAATGAAACGAGACCATGACGATATCGGCTCGCTCCCGCGCGGCTTGCACATCGGCGCGGACATGGTGTTCGTGACCAAACGCCGTCCCCGCGGAGCCGGCACGCGCCCAGAAGGACTCCGGAAACGTCAGCGAGTAGGCGAGCACCGCCACGGTCTGATCGCCGACGCTGATAAGCGCCGGTTGCCGCGCCTGCTCCAGGTCCATGCCTGCACCCGCATGTTTGATGCCCACGGCCGCCAGTGCCGAGAGCGTGTGCTGCAAACCTTCGATGCCATAGTCCATGGTGTGGTTGTTGGCCAGCGAGACAACATTGAACCCCGCCGCGGCCAGGGCCGGCCCCACCTTGCTCGGGGGCGAGCGAAATATGTAGCGTTTATCGCTCTCTGGGTGGCCTGCGTCTGTGAGTGGGCCCTCGAGGTTAGCGAAAACCACATCGGCATTGCGCAGCACGCTGCGCACATCGGTAAACGGATGATCGTAGCCGAATTTGGCCATCTCGGGGGCCGCGCTGCCGCCCAGCATGATGTCACCGACAGCGATGATGCGCAGCCGCCGGGTGGAGGCTTCCTGCGGTATCGGCAGCGGCTCTGGCGCAGGCGCCTGGCTGGGCGGCTCGGACACGGGGGGCACACTCACGGGCGCGGGGGGCGCTGAGGGCGTCGGCGTTGGGATGGTTGCTGGAGGCGTTGGTGGCGGCAGGGACGCACAGGCGGCTACCAGCAAAGCCAGTATCGCCACGGATCCCATAGGCCAGGCCACGCCGCGTCGCCGTGGCCAAGGGTTCGCTGCGGGCTTGTCCGCAGACCGCTGCGCCGATACGAAGCGGTCTTTCAGCGCCGCCGCTCCCCGCGGGTGCTCAACCGCTCCAGGGCCTGCCGTAGCTGGGCATCTTCGATCTCGCTCGCTGCGGCCTTCACCAAGTCGGCGCTGGCAGCCGACAAACGGTCAGATCGCGGAATTTGCCTGCTGGGGGCGTCCCCGCTTGCCGGCGCGACCTGCACCCGCAGCTCCGTCAAATCCGCCAGGACGGCGTTTTGGCGCAATGCTTGCATCAGTCGTTTTCGTTGTTGGCGGATGCGGTCGCTCCAGATTGACGCATCGACCTGGACCAGTAGCCTTCCAGTACGATAGCTGACGGGGCGGCTATGGGCGAGGAGCGCCGCATCGACATGCTGCCGCCACAGTGTCTCTAGGCGCTGCAACCAGGCGCCGCGGTGCTGTAGCTGGGTCAGCACGTCGTCCGGAACGTACGTTTTCAGGGGTTTTGGACCCGATTTTGCCGCGGCGCGTGGCACTTTATTTCTGGGTAGATGAAATGGACGACATTAGCCAGACGGACTATACAGAGTTAGGGCTATGAATATTATCTTGATTCCGGAGGGCTTTCGAAAGGGCCCAACGGTGAGTTTTTCACACCGCCAACTCGCCGCCATGGCGCTGGCAGGGCTGGTGGTGTTGCCATTGGTGGTGGGTTACGTGGTGAGCGACATCTATGCCCGCCTCCACCCCCCGGCCACCCTCGATGCCAACGTACTCGCCGCCCATCAGACCGAACTCACCGCCCAGCGGGCCGCCATTGTCGCCACCCGCCACCAAGCCGAAACCCATTTAAATGCCTTGGCCCAGCGCCTGGGCCAGCTGCAAGCGCAGAT
>CAYGAS010000176.1:0-5383 GCA_964347935.1 uncultured Nitrospiraceae bacterium
ATCTGCGCTTGCAGCTGGCCCAGGCGCTGGGCCAAGGCATTTAAATGGGTTTCGGCTTGGTGGCGGGTGGCGACAATGGCGGCCCGCTGGGCGGTGAGTTCGGTCTGATGGGCGGCGAGCACGTTGGCATCGAGGGTGGCCGGGGGGTGGAGGCGGGCATAGATGTCGCTCACCACGTAACCCACCACCAATGGCAACACCACCAGCCCTGCCAGCGCCATGGCGGCGAGTTGGCCGAATGTCACGCAGGTGCTGCGCGACGAACGGGTCCCGCTCGGAACGATGATGACATTCATCTGCCTGACGCGTGCTCCTTCCTGGTGGAACCGCTACCGTTGTGACTTTTAGACAGCAGCCACTGGGTGCAAGAAAACAATCGGTGCGGCTGCCTCGTTATCGTATGTAACCAGCTCCCAAGCACTCCTGTCGGCAACCAGGTGACGCAAAAGGCGGTTGTTCAGGAAGTGCCCTGATTTATGGGCAGTGAACGAGCCGACCAGCGGATGCCCGAGCAAATACAGATCGCCGATTGCATCCAGAATCTTGTGCTTAACAAATTCGTCTTCATAACGCAAGCCGTCTTCGTTCATGACACGATAATTGTCGAGCACGATAGCGTTGTCGAAGCCGCCGCCCTGGGCCAGACCCGCTTGTCGCAAGCTCTCGATATCGCGCATGAATCCGAAGGTACGCGCCCGACTGACCTCCTTGACGAACGAGGTAGTCGAAAAGTCCATACAGGCCACCTGCGGGACCGTGCTGAACAGCGGATGATCAAACTCGATGGCAAACGTGACCTTGAACCCTTCAAACGGTTCAAGCGCCGCCCATTTGTCGCCATCCTCCAGGCGAACCTTCTTCTTGATTCGAATAAACTGTTTGGCGGCTGCCTGCTCGTGGATGCCGGCCGACTGGATCAAAAACACGAACGGGCCGGCACTGCCGTCCATGATCGGTACCTCGGCCGCCGTTAGCTCGACACAAGCGTTATCAATGCCCAGACCGGCAAACGCCGACATCAGGTGCTCGATCGTAGAGACCTTGATTCCGTCGCGTTGAAGGGTCGTGGATAGCCGCGTATCGGCTACATGCTCGGGGCAGGCGCGAATGTCGACAGGGTGGTTGACATCAATACGACGAAAGACAATCCCCGTGTCCGGGGGGGCGGGGCGCAACGTCAGATAGATCTTTTCGCCGGTATGCAGGCCGACTCCGGTTGCCCGGATGACGTTCTTGAGCGTCCGCTGTTTGATCATTTATAGTTTTTAGTCGCAGTCCCTGATAGTCGAGCCATTCCAGGCCCACCCGCTCGACATGCCTGTGATCTAATGCAAAATACACGGCTAGCTGCCGGCCTCGCACGGCACGTGGCTCTCCCCGTGGACGCCCGGTGCCCGTTATTAGAATGTAAAAGCGCATCTCTGTCCAGCACATTCGCCGTTTTCCGGCGACCCGCCCGCGCGCCGCCCCGCCCAGCGTGGCAGCGGTCACCGCCCGGGCCGCGCTTCGCGGCTAGTCGGCCTGCCTGCGCAGGAAGGCCGGGATGTCCAGATATTCCAGGCCGGCCTCGCCCCGCGGAGCCTCGCCAGGGCTGCTGCGGCGATTGCGGATGACCGTGGGGGTGTCCAACTGCTCATAGTCGAGCGGACCCGTGCCGGTGCGGACCACCTGGAAGGGCTGTTGACGCTTCTGTCCCTGGCCCAGCCCTGTGGCGACGATGGTCACACGCATCTCATCGCGCATGTCGGCATCGATGACTGTCCCGACCACCACGGTGGCATCATCAGCAGCAAACTCCTTGACGGTGGAACCGACCTCTTCGAATTCGCCGATAGACATATCTAGGCCGGCAGTCACGTTGACCAGCAGGCCGCGGGCACCGGAAATGTTGATGTCCTCCAATAGCGGGCTCGAGATTGCCGACAGCGCCGCCTCGCTCGCGCGTCCCTCGCCAATGGCCGAAGCCGAACCCATCATGGCCATGCCCATTTCCGCCATGACCGTGCGCACATCGGCAAAATCGACGTTGATGAGGCCCGGCCGTGTAATCAACTCGGCAATTCCCTGGACTGCACCCTGCAGCACGGCGTTGGCCTTGGCGAAGGCATCCAGCAGCGTGGCTTCCTTGCCGAGCACCGTAAGCAGCTTTTCGTTTGGAATCGTAATGATCGAGTCCACATGCTCAGTCAATTCGCGAATACCGTGCTCAGCCACCGACATACGCTTCTTGCCTTCGAACAGAAACGGCCGGGTCACGACCGCCACGGTGAGGATGCCGGTATCCTGGGCGACTTGTGCCACGACCGGGGCAGCGCCGGTACCCGTACCGCCGCCCATGCCGGCGGTGATGAACACCATGTCCGCGCCCGCCAGTACCTCGGCGATGCGTTCGCGGTCCTCGACGGCTGCTTGGCGACCGATGGTCGGGTCAGCCCCACAGCCCAGTCCCTTGGTCAGGTTCGCCCCCAGCTGCAGTACCGTGCGCGCGCTGGTTCGTTTGAGCGCCTGTGAATCGGTATTGGCGCTGATAAATTCCACACCCTCGATGTTCGCGGCGACCATATGGTCAACGGCGTTACCGCCGCCGCCGCCGATACCGATCACTTTGATCACGGCCTGCTGGCCGTAGGTATCCATGAGTTCAAACATTTTGCGCTACTCCTGTCTTAGTGGCTGAGGTAGACATTACAGTTACGATCCGACGTCAGAAATTACCCTGAAACCAACTCCGTGCCCGACCCAACACCCCGCGCAAGCCGTCGGCAGCTCGCGCATGGTCAATGTAATACTTACCCTCGCGGTGACTCGCTCCGTAGAGCACCAACCCGACACCGGTGGCATAAATTGGGTTGTGAATCACGCCAGTCAATCCGCCCACGTACTGCGGCAAACCGAGTCGCACCGGCATATGGAATACTTCCTCGGCAAGATCGATCATGCCTTCCATCTTCGCGCTGCCCCCGGTCAAGACGATTCCCGACCCGATCATTTCTTCGAACCCACTGCGCCGCAGTTCTGCCACCACCAGGCTGTAAAGCTCTTCGATGCGCGGCTCGATGACCTCGGCCAGCGTTTGGCGGGACAGGCTGCGCGGAGGCCGATCACCGACGCTCGGCACCTCTATGGTCTCGTCGCGACGTGCAAGCTCGACGAGAGAACAGCCATACTTCTTCTTGATCTCCTCGGCATGCTGCGTGGGCGTGCGCAATGCCACCGCGATGTCGTTCGTCACCTGATCGCCGGCAATGGGAATAACTGCCGTGTGCCGTATGGCGCCCTCTGTGTACACGCAGATATCGGTGGTGCCACCGCCGACATCGACAAGGCACACGCCGAGCTCCTTCTCGTCCTCAGTCAGCGCCGACGTGCTCGAGGCAAGTTGCTCGAGGATGATCTCATCAACTTCGAGTCCGCAACGGCGCACGCACTTGATGATATTTTGTGCTGCGCTGACCGCCCCGGTAACCACGTGTATTTTCGCTTCCAGGCGCACGCCGCACATACCGATCGGCTCGCGTACACCGTCTTGCTTGTCGATGACATATTCCTGCGGTAATACGTGCAGTACCCGCTGGTCCGTAGGAATGGCCAATGCCCGCGCCGCCTCGATAACACGCTGTACGTCGCCGCTCTCGACCTCTTTGTCCTTGATTGCGACGATGCCGTGGGAGTTGAAACTGGTGATGTGACTGCCCGCGATACCCGCGTAGACCGAATGGATCCGACAGCCCGCCATCAGCTCGGCCTCCTCAACCGCGCGTTGAATCGATTGCACGGTGGATTCAATATTGACTACTACGCCCTTTTTCATTCCACGCGATGGGTGATGACCGACACCAATGATCTCCACCTCGCCCATCGGCGATACCTCTCCGACGATGGCAAGTACCTTCGAGGTCCCGATGTCGAGCCCCACCACCAATCTTTCATCATCCCGCTTTGCCATAGCTAGCTCACCTCATTTATTTTCAGCGTGCTCGAACGAACTCCGCCTGCAGCGGTCGGGCGGGCGGATCGAGCCATTGCACAGATAGACCATTTGTATATCGGAGATCGACCTGCTTAATGCTGCGCTCATGTGCTGCGAGCAAATTCTCATACACTTGCACAAAGCGCTCGAGTTTGTGCTGCGCATTCTCTCGCTCCAAGACCAAGGTCAAACCGTTGCTCAGGCGCATGCGCCAGGTGCGACGTGAGGTCAATGTCACGGCCGCCGGGTGCAAGCCACTTGGCGCCAGGACTTGTACAAACTCCCGGTAACGTTGCAGCACCTGCGGGTGTGTGCCTGGGGGCCCTTCCAGCAACGGCAGTGGTGGTGTCACTACCGCATCACGGATTTCGACGAGCTCACCAATGTGATTCAGGCTCGCATCCTCGCCCCAACGGGCGGCCAGTTGTTGCTCGCTGAAAGCAACATGCAAGTCACGCGGCCACCGGCGCCGCACTGAGGCACGGTAGACCCATGGCAGCGCTTCGAGGCCAGCGACCATCGCCGACAGATCCAAGGCGAAAAAGTTGCCGCGCACATGGTCCTTAACGCTCTCAACGAGCTCTGCCCTAGTCACGTGCTCGAACGAGCCTTCGAAGTGCACGTTTTCCACCGGAAAATTGTCCGAGTGCAGTAGCCAGTCCAATGCCAGTGCCGAGCCGATGAGCGCAACGAGCATCCACAGCAGCTTGACCGCCGCGCTGACGGTGGTGTCCGCGGCTACCGACGCTGCTTGCCCGCGCCGTTTCATCCGCGCCATGGCTGACATCCCGCTTGCATTTGCCTGCTCATGGTTCGCCTACTATGCGTACCTCAAGCTCGAGCGTGACACCTTTGGCACGCTCCACATGTTCACGCACGCGGTCAATCAGGCGCTCGATGTCGGCAGCCCGGGCCTGGCCGCGATTGACGATGAAATTGGCATGCACCTCCGAAACACAGGCGTCACCTTCGCATACACCCTTGAGACCGCAATCCTCGATCAAGCGTGCGGCATAGTTGCCCGTTGGATTTTTGAATATCGAACCGGCATTGGGCATTTGTACGGGTTGCGTCTGGCTGCGGCGTGCGAGCAGCGAGCGGATGCGTGCCTTGCCGTCGGCGACATCGCCCTTGCGCAAGCGCAGGTGGGCGGCGACGAACCACTCGTCCTCGGGTCCCTCGACGCGACGGTAGCCGATGTTGTAGTCAGCAGGTCCGCGCATGCGCAGCTGGCCGTGCCGATCGATGGTTTCAACGCTGTCGACGATGTCCCACGTCTCCCCGCCGAAGGCGCCCGCATTCATTGCCAGCGCGCCGCCGATGGTGCCAGGGATACCGCAAAGAAACTGCGCTCCCGTCAGACCATGGGCCACCGTAAAGCGCGCAACTTTTGCGCTGGCGACCCCGGCTTCC
>CAYGAS010000177.1:0-8433 GCA_964347935.1 uncultured Nitrospiraceae bacterium
TGGAGCGGTGCCGGGTCGTGGCCGCGCTACTGGAAGACGGCGTGACCCGCGCAAGCAAGCAGGTGGCGCTGCAGTCTATCATCGGTCGACGTGTATCCGTTGTTACAGGCGATGCGCGCCAGGTTATACCGCGGCTTGCCGGTAAGCCGGACTCGATCTATTTGGACCCGATGTTCCCGCCAAAACGAAGATCTTCGGCCCTGGCTCGCAAGCCCCTTCGCGTATTGCGCGATCTAGCAGGTAATGACGACGATGCGGTGGAGCTACTGCAAGTCTGTCTGCGGCACGCAACGTACCGGGTGGTGGTGAAACGCCCGCCGCACGCGCCGCCCTTACACCCAGTTCCTTCGATGACTTACAGCGGAAAGCTCGCCCGTTACGACGTCTATCTCGTATCCACCTGAATACGCGGGATCCATGCAAGCGTTGCATATCTCTGCGCCGATGTTCTACTGTGCCGAGCTGGCCCGCGCCGGCGAGTACCTCACCCTCGCTGGCGCGGAGGCGGGGCACGCGCGCGGCGCGCGCCGGCTGGCGGACGGCGACAGTGTGTGGTTATTCGATGGATTGGGCACGGTCGGTTATGCAGTTATCGTTGCCGCCGACCGACGTGCCGGTAGCCTGCGGCTCAAGGTACAGCGACGCGACGTGATTCCTCGTGCGTGCCCGC
Organism: uncultured Nitrospiraceae bacterium; assembly: GCA_964347935.1. Classification (GTDB taxonomy): domain Bacteria; phylum Pseudomonadota; class Gammaproteobacteria; order Acidiferrobacterales; family SPGG2; genus SZUA-472. The sequence goes on from CAYGAS010000177.1 coordinate 671, forward strand.
GTCTGGAGCTCGCCTGCGCGCTTCCCAAAGGTGAGCGTCAGACGGTGTTATTGGACATGGCGACTCAGCTCGGGATGATCGAGTTTTACCCGCTGCTGTGTGAGCGCAGCGTTGTCAAGCCTGGACAGAATGCGATGCAACGCTGGCGGCGCATTTGCCTGGAAGCATGCAAACAAAGCCGTCGTGCCTATCTTCCGGTCATTCATGGACCGCTTACGTTGACGGACTTGCTGGCAAATCGTGACGATCGTTGTGCCTTGTGCGTGGCAGATCCCAGTGGTGTACCCCCGTCTAAGGTCTCCAGCGAAGGACGCGAGCGTTTATTGCTGATCGTTGGCCCGGAAGGCGGATTCAGTGCCGGGGAGTTAATGCAACTCGTCGACGCCGGCGCGCAAACGATTAACTTGGGCAAAGCCATGCTGCGGACGGAAACCGCCGCCATAACGTTGCTTGCCTATATATCGTCGCGCGAAGTAGAGAACACGGGCACTGATACGTAAGGCGTGTCTTGGCGGGCGTACGGGTTGTTGGGGGCGTACACTCAAAACGCTTGCCAGTTGACCACAAGACGATACTATATGGAGTTGCGGTGCCCGCGGGCAGACGAGCAGGCTAGAGTGCATGCGCCGTCGACTTGAGTCGGTGGTGCGAGCTGGAGCCATTGGGAAACATCTCGGTCTCTGGCGGTACTACCGATGGCGTGCCACGTGGCGCATACTACCACGCCAGCCCGAGTCGCCGCGGGGCTGTCGGACATTGAGCGAAGATGATCAGAGGTCGGAGCTATGTCGTGGGACACTGAACCGGTCGTGGGGCAGTGGTACCGTCATCTCGACAAAGACTACGAGTTTAAGGTCATAGCCGTCGACGAGGACGAAGGCATTGTCGAGATTCAGTACCTCGATGACGAAGTTGAGGAACTCGATATCGATTCCTGGTATGAATGGGATGTCGAACGGATTGCGCCTTACGGCAAGGGTAAGCGCGTTCACGGCGATTTGGCTGCGGAAGACGCAGTGCCAGAGGAGGAAGATGAGACGTATTCCAACTCGTCGGATGAGGAAGTCGACGAAGACGAGGACGATGACGAACTCGGACAGTGGGAAGATCGCTAGCGCGATATCGAGTGGCTCACTGACTCGCTAGGGCGACGGATGCCAAGGGCGAGCATTCGCTGCTGAAACATGTCCAGCTCATGGCCCTGGATTAAGGACGCGCTGAAAAAATTATTTTGTCTTGCTGCAGTGCCATATTCACGCTCGTTAAGTGTCTTAAAGCGAAATCATATGCACCCGCGGTTACCGCAGGGGCAGAACGTAAGGGACACGTCCTGCGGATCATGACGACGGCCCCGCACTGATCTTCGGCACAAGACGCTTTATCCCCGGCTCACCCCTCTGCGTATATTGTTTGTGTGAACCCATCTCGCGCATGGCCGCACGCGTTTGTGCCACGCTGGCGCGTGTGATGTCGACGTTCGCGTTCCCTGCTGAAAGGACTAGACTTAAAAAGTAAGTACATAAGTGCCACTTTACGATGCGCCTAGACAGCTTGTCGCGGAATTTTGAGGCTTGGCACGGTATATGCACAATTTTTGAGCAGGGAACTATATGCGGCTGTGTAAGTCTTGATAGCTTGGGCAACAAGCTTGTGCATCGAGTCGGCAACCAGCATCGGGGGTAGCGGCTATGGTAGAGGACAAACGCACTTTCGCCGAGTTGATTGAAAAGGACCGCGCCGAACATGGAGAGAAGGAGTGGCGTGGAACTTTTCTCGATTACTTAGAGCAGGTTAAACGAAGCCCATCGATCACCAGACTGGCACATTCGCGCCTGTACCACGTGGTTATGAAGCCGGGTGTCTCCGACATCACAGATTTCGGTGATCCCAAGCTCGCCAGACTTTTCAACGACGAGCCAGTAAAGGTCTACAACTTCTTCAAGGACGAGTTTTTTGGTATCGAACGCACGATCGCTCAGATTGTACGTTACCTTCATTCCGCTGCTCTGCACGGCGAAGAGAGCCGCCAGGTGTTGTATCTGATGGGGCCGGTCGGCGCCGGCAAAAGTTCCATCATGGACAAGCTGCAGCGGGGGCTCGAACAAAGCGATCCCGTCTATGCGATCGATGGTTGCCCTATGGCCGAGGAGCCGCTGCACCTGATCCCACAACATCTACGGCGCGAGTTCGAAAAGATGCTCGACGTCCATATCGAAGGCGAGCTCTGCCCGGTCTGCCGCTATCGTCTCAAGGAGGACTATAAGGGGCGTTACGAAGACGTTCCTATCGCCAGAATCGCGTTTTCTCGGCACGAACGTCGTGGAATCGGCGTGGTCCCACCTGTCGATCCAAATAACCAGGATACCTCGGTGCTGATCGGGTCCGAGGATATTTCCAAGCTTGACACCTACTCGGAAGGCGACCCACGTGTGCTTGATCTCAATGGCGCCTTTAACGTTGGTAACCGTGGCGTGGTCGAGTTTATCGAGGTGTTCAAGAACGAGGCCGAATACCTGCACACGATGATTACGGCCACACAGGAAAAATTTATTCCCGCGCCAGGACGTCATGGCACGGTTTACGTCGATACCGTCATTGCCGCCCACTCGAACGAGGCCGAGTGGCAGAAATTCAAGGGTGACCACACGAACGAGGCGATCCTCGACCGCATTGTTGTGGTAAAAGTGCCGTACAACCTTCGCTTGACAGAGGAAGTAAAGATCTACGAAAAGATGCTGCGCCAGTCGGATTTCCGTGCACACATTGCACCGCATACCCTCTCGATTGTAAGCATGTTCGCGATTCTTACTCGTCTCGAGCCTACTGCTAAGTGTGATTTGATGACTAAGCTGCGGCTCTATGACGGTGAAGAAGTCGTAGAGAAGGGCAAGACCTTAAAAATGAATGTGCGCGAGCTGCAAGAGGAGGCGCGACGTGAAGGCATGTTTGGCATTTCCACGCGATTTATCATGAAAGCGCTGGATAATGCCCTGGTGGATAGTCCCGAAGGGATCAATCCCATAAACGTGCGCGAGTCTCTGATCAACATGGTGAAGGCGGCCGATATAGCCGATGACACTCGCAAGCAATACCTCGAATTCTTGCAGGACACGTTGAACAAGGTGTACCTGGAAGTCCTGGAGAAGGAAATCACGAAGGCGTTCGTCTATTCCTTCGAAGAGCAGGCCGATGCGCTGTTCCAGAACTATCTCGACCATGCAGAGGCCTATGTCAATAAGACTCGAGTCAAGGATCGTAACACGGGCGAAGAGTTGCAGCCTGACGAAGGGTTTCTCAAATCTGTGGAGGAACAGATCGCCATTATCGGCTCCGCCGTGGACGGCTTTCGTCAGGAGGTGATGGCATACCTTTGGGCGTCATCGCGCCGTGGCAAGAAGGTAAGCTATCAGTCCTACGAGCCCTTGAAGGAGGCCATCGAGAAAAAGCTCATGAGCTCGGTGCGCGATATGAGTCGAATCATTACCAAGGCGCGCACACGCGACGAGGAGCAGGCGAAGAAGTACGATGACCTGGTCGCAGCATTGATAGAGCGCGGTTACAATGAGCACTCGGCCGAGGTAATTCTCAAGTACGCCGCCAACAACCTGTGGAAGGATTAGCGCTTCCGCCAGGGTTCGCTAGGCAGGGGTGTTGAGCCTCGTACGCGGAACAGCGATGCAATGCGGTGTGCCCCTGGCATGTGTGCCGAGAGCCTAGGTCCACGGTCATGAGCACCGTTTTTCGCCCCTACTCGCAGTCGGATGCGTTGCGCTCAGACCGCAGTGCGGGTGACCGCCTGCGGCATCGCCAGAAAGTACGCGAGGCGATACGCGAGAACATCGCTGACATCATCGCCGAAGAGTCCATCATCGGTCAGGGTCGCGACAAGATCATCAAAGTCCCCATTCGCGGTGTCAAAGAATACCGGTTTGTTTTTGGTGAGAACGCTCCGGGTGTCGGCAGCGGCGACGGCAACTCGCAGCCGGGACAAGTGATCGGTAAGGCCGATGGTCGTCAGCAGGGGGCCGGCCGTGGCGGCGATCAGCCCGGGGTCGATTACTACGAGACCGATATCACCTTAGAGGAGCTCGTGGATATCATGTTCGAGGATCTGCAGCTCCCGGACATGGAGCGCAAGAGGCTGCGGGAAGTCTTGGCCGAGCGCCGCAGTAAGCGCAAAGGTTATCGCCGGGTCGGCGTCCATGTACACATGGATAAACGCCGCACCGCCATCGCGCGCGTGCGCCGGCGCGTCGCCAGCGGTGACGCCGCAATTCAACGCACCGAGGTCGAGCGTCGATTTCCTTTTCACCGTGACGACATCACCTTTCGGCGTCTGCGCCAGGACGTCAAGCCGCAATCGAACGCTGTGGTCTTGTGTATCATGGATACCTCCGGTTCCATGGACACAGTCAAGAAGTACCTTGCGCGCAGCTTTTTCTTTCTGCTCTTCCAGTTTGTACGCGCGCGCTACACTAACGTGGAGGTGGTTTTCGTTGCCCATCACACACGTGCGCGCGAGGTGACGGAGCAGGAGTTTTTTCACAAGGGCGAGTCAGGGGGTACGTATATCTCCTCCGGCTACCTCAAGGCACTGGAGATCGTGCAAGCTCGCTATCATCCTACTCTATGGAACATCTACGCATTCCACTGCTCAGACGGGGACAACTTCCCAAATGACAACGCGGCTGCGTTGAAAGCAGCGAAGGAGCTCTGCGAGATTGCCAATCTCTTCGGTTATGGTGAGATCAAGCCCCTGAATTCAAGCCACTACGAAGATTCTATGCTGCAACTGTTCAAATCGATGCCGGTCTCGAACTTCCACTCCATGTTGATCGAGCGCAAGGAGGATATCTGGCCGAGCTTCAGGGCGTTTCTGTCGCGGGAACGGCCAGTCGAATAAACGACATCGGATGGGCGCATCCATCATCGGGGGAGAGTCGTGAGCCAACCGTGGACCATAGCAGATCTCGAGTATTGGGACGCGAAGATTCGTGAGAAGGTGGACGAATTCGGGTTGTCTTGCTTCCCGCAGGAGTTCGAGGTCTGTGATCACGAGCAGATGCTTGGTTACATGGCTTACTCAGGAATGCCTTCGCATTATCCCCACTGGTCTTACGGCAAGAGCTACGAAAAGCTAAAAACACTTTACGACTACGGGGTCAGCGGACTGCCCTATGAGATGGTCATAAATGCAAATCCGTCACTGGCCTATCTCATGCAAGGAAACTCGCTGTGTTTACAGGTTCTCACAATCGCCCACGTTTACGGTCATAACGACTTCTTCAAGAACAATTTTACCTTTCGCGAGACTCGACCCGAGCTAACAATTGATAATTTCAAAATCCGCGCCGATCGTGTCCGCACGTACGCCGAGGACCCATCTATCGGTACGGCCAAGGTCGAAGAAGTCTTGGACACTGCGCACGCATTATCTATGCAGTGCCGGCGCCACTTTGCGATCCGCAAGCTCTCGCGCGATGAGCAGCAAGAGCAGGTGATTGCCGCTGCCCAGCCACCGCCAGACCCCTTCCATCTTATTCACAAGCGACCAGTAGCTGAGCAGCCCGATTTGACGAAAGTGCCGCTTCAACCCGAGGCGGATATTCTCCTTTTCATACGCGACCACAATCCCTACATGCCGGAGTGGCAGAAGGACTTGCTGACGATCGTACATGACGAGGCACAGTACTTCATCCCGCAGATCGAGACGAAAATCATGAATGAAGGCTGGGCCAGTTACTGGCACCACAAGATCATGAATAGCCTCGAGTTGCCGGAAGACTTGCATATGGAATTTCTGGTTCATCACAATCAGGTCGTGCGTCCTCACCCTGGCACTCTTAATCCCTACTACCTTGGCTTCAGAATGTGGCACGACATCGAGCGTCGCTGCGATAAGCCTACGCCCGAAGAGATCGAAAAATACGGCGCGCCGGAGAGTAGCGGGACTGAGCAGCTGTTCCAGGTACGCGAGGTAGACCGCGATGTTTCATTCATACGCCGTTTTCTGAACGAGGAGCTGATGCGCGACATGGATATGTTTGAACATCAGCGAAAGGGCGAAGATGTTGTCATCACGCATGTGTCCGACGAGCAACATTGGAGGCAGGTGAAGGAAACTCTCCTGCGAAACGTCGGCATGGGAAGCATACCCGTGATCCGGATCGAGGACGCCGATTACCAGCACAATCGCTTACTCTATCTCAAGCACGATCACGATGGCCGAGACCTGCAACTGGAGTATGCTGAGCGCACGCTCGCGTACGTTTACCAGCTCTGGGGCCGCAGCGTTTTCCTCGAAACCAGCGTGCAGGACGCCAACTACATCTTTTCCTACGGCCCCGACGGCTTTAGTCAGCAACGCCAAGGCCAGCGGGCCTGATATCGGGCGGATCCGACGGGTGCCTGCAGCAGGCGCACGGTGCGGGCCCGCACAGTTTTCCAGCGAATTTCTGCGCAGCGCTTGCGTCCAGCGGCGCGATTTCTAATACTGTGTCTTTTCGCCCACCCATAAATCATAAGAGCTGGAGGACGGCAGGAGTTCTGCAATGCCCAGTTACACCACTGAAAACATTCGTAACATAGCGATTGTCGGCCATGCCCTGTCGGGCAAGACCACCCTGACCGAGGCACTATTACACAAGGCCGGTGTGATCGGCAGCCCCGGTACTGTCGAGAAGGGCGACACCGTTGCCGACTTTGAGCCAGAGGAAAAAGAGTATCAGCATTCGCTCGTCGCCGCGGTCGTAAGTCTGGACCATGACGGCACTCATATCAATCTCATCGATACACCTGGCTACCCTGACTTTATCGGGCACACGCTGACTACACTGCCAGCAGTAGAGACAGCGGCCGTCGTGGTCAGCGCCTCTGCGGGGATCGAGATGATTACGCAGCGGCTGATGGAGCGAGCCGCTGAGCGCAAGCTCTGCCGTCTGATCGTTATAAACAAGATCGATGCCCCCGATATCGATCTGCCGGCTCTGCTCGGTCGTATCCAGGAGACCTTCGGACGCGAGTGTTTGCCTATCAATTTGCCGAGCAGCGGCGGCAAGACGGTGGTGGATTGCTTTTTCAATCCTTCAGGTGAAGCAGACTTTTCGAGCGTCGCTGAGGCCCACACTCGCATAGTCGAGCAAGTCGTGGAGGTCGATGAGGAACTGATGACGGTGTATCTCGAACAGGGCGAGATCCGGCCGGAGCAGCTGCACGACCCTTTCGAGGAAGCGCTAAGAGAAGGTCACCTGATTCCGGTCTGTTTCGTCTCTGCACGAACAGGTGCCGGCATTTCAGAACTGCTCGATGTCTTTGCCAAACTCATGCCGAATCCGAAGGAGGGTAATCCGGAGCCCTTCGTTAAAGGCGAGGTCGCGGACGCACAAGAGGTCTACGCCGAGCCGGATCCTGCCAAGCATGTACTGGCGCATGTATTCAGGGTTGCTGTCGATCCGTTCGTTGGCAAGTTCGGCGTCTTTCGCATTCACCAGGGCACGATCAATAAGGATAGCCAACTTTATGTAAACGATGCCCGCAAGCCCTTCAAAGTCGGCCACCTGTTCAAGCTTCAAGGTAAGGAGCATCGTGAGACAGACGCTGGTGTACCCGGGGATATCTGCGCAGTGGCCAAGGTGGAAGAAGTGCAGTTCGACGCTGTACTACACGACTCCCATGACGAGGATGACTACCACGTACGTCCCATCAATCTTCCGCAACCCATGGTCGGGCTTGCCATCGAGCCGACGAAGCGGGGCGATGAACAG
>CAYGAS010000178.1:0-3558 GCA_964347935.1 uncultured Nitrospiraceae bacterium
TCGAAGGCACCAACGTGGAATTGGGCAAGAAGATCCTCGCCGAGTCTGACCTGGATATCGTCGCCGCCGACGATCTTGGCGATGCCGCCGACAAAATCGTCAAGGCTGTCGGGGAGGCCGCCTGATGGCTGTGCTGGTGCACGAGAAAACCAAGGTAATCTGTCAGGGCTTCACCGGCGCGCAAGGCACTTTTCATTCGCAGCAGGCCATTGCCTACGGCACCCAAATGGTCGGCGGCATTACGCCTGGCAAGGGCGGCACGCGGCATCTCGACCTGCCGGTATTTGATACTGTCGCGGAAGCGGTCGCCGCTACCGGTGCCGACGCTTCGGCGATCTATGTGCCGCCGCCATTCGCCGCCGACGCGATTCTGGAGGCAATCGACGCTGAAATCCCGCTGGTAGTCTGCATCACCGAAGGTATTCCCGTGTTGGACATGGTGCGGGTCAAGCGCGTTTTAACCGCGTCCAATACGCGGCTGATCGGTCCCAACTGCCCGGGCATCATTACCCCGAACGCCTGCAAGATCGGCATCATGCCCGGTCATATTCATAAGCGCGGGCGTGTTGGCGTGGTCTCGCGCTCGGGGACCTTGACCTATGAAGCCGTGGCACAAACGACCGCGGCGGGGCTGGGTCAATCGACCTGCATCGGCATCGGTGGCGACCCCGTCAACGGTACGAATTTTGTGGATTGTCTGGAGCTTTTTCTCGCCGACGCGGAGACCGAAGCGATTATCATGATCGGCGAGATCGGCGGCTCGGCGGAAGAAGAAGCGGCCGAGTTCATCAAGCAGAGCAAGACCAAGAAGCCGGTGGTGGGTTTCATCGCCGGCGTCACGGCCCCGCCCGGGCGTCGCATGGGTCATGCCGGCGCCATCATCGCCGGCGGTAAAGGCGGTGCAGCGGACAAGATCGAGGCGTTGAGAAGCGCCGGTATTCACGTGGCCGATTCGCCGGCCGCGTTAGGTACTACATTATTACAGGCTATGAGAAGCTGAACGGCCCTTAAGGCCCGCTGTTAGTAACAACAGGTCGGGGAGATGTCCGAGCAGACACCACCACTTCGCCGCTACAGACACCCAGGATCGAGTCGCCGTCAGACCGCCGTCCACCCGAAGGGACGACAGATCGATCCGAGGGCGTTGGCGGAAGTGCAAACCTTACTCGGCACGCGCTCGCGCCAACGTGACTTGCTCATCGAGCATCTGCACCTGATTCAAGACCACTACGGGTACTTGTCGGCGGCGCACTTGGCGGCACTCGCGCAGGAGATGCGTATAGCGCTGGCCGAGGTCTATGAGGTCGCGACTTTCTACGCGCACTTCGATGTGATCAAAGAAGGCGAAGCGGCCCCGCCGGCGCTGACCGTGCGTGTGTGTGACAGCCTGAGCTGCGAGCTGGCGGGGGCACAGAAACTCTTGGCCGAGTTGCCTAGCAAGCTCGGTACCCGGGTCCGCGTCGTGCGCGCGCCGTGCATGGGCCGCTGCGACACCGCACCCGTCGCAGAGGTCGGGCACTTCCATGTAGATCACGCGTCCGTGGCCAGTGTCGCTGAGACCGTCAAAAGCAATCATCGCCATCCCGAAATTCCTGCTTACGCCGATCACGACGCCTACATCGCGCACGGCGGCTACAAGATTTTGCGTGAGTGCCGCCAGGGCAAACGCCAGCTCGATGACGTGCTCGCAGCCCTGGAAAGCTCGGCGCTGCGCGGGCTCGGTGGTGCCGGTTTTCCGACCGGGCGCAAATGGCGCATCGTGCGCGGTTATCCCGGCCCGCGTTTAATGACGGTGAACGCCGATGAAGGTGAGCCCGGCACCTTCAAGGATCGCTACTATCTCGAGCGCGAGCCGCACCGTTTTCTTGAAGGGATGTTGATCGCGGCCTGGGCGGTGGAGGCGCAGGCGGTCTATATCTACTTGCGCGACGAGTATCCCGCAATTCGCGAAATCCTGCTCACCGAGATCGCAAAGCTGAAAGCCGGCGGTTTGGCCGGGACTACCGAGATTCATGTGCGCCGCGGGGCGGGCGCCTATATCTGCGGCGAAGAATCGGCAATGATCGAAAGCATCGAGGGCAAGCGCGGACTGCCGCGCCACCGCCCGCCCTATGTCGCCGAGGTCGGCGTGTTCGGTCGCCCAACGCTGGTGCAGAACGTGGAAACGCTGTACTGGGTGCCGCGAATCCTGGCCGAGGGTGCGGACTGGTTTGCGGGTCACGGTCGCCACGGCGGCAAGGGACTGCGCAGCTATTCCGTGTCTGGGCGCGTGAAAGAACCCGGCGTGAAGCTCGCGCCTGCAGGCATCACTGTGCGCGAGCTCATCGACGAGTATTGCGGCGGCATGCAGGACGGCCATGCCTTCAAGGCGTATCTGCCGGGTGGCGCCTCGGGCGGCATCCTGCCGGCCAGCATGGGCGACCTACCGCTCGAGTTCGGTATGCTCGAAAAGCACGGCTGCTTTGTCGGTTCGCACGCGGTGATCATATTAGGTGATCAGGACCATCCCAGGGATGCAGCGCTGAATCTCATGCGATTTTTCGAGGATGAGAGTTGCGGCCAGTGTACGCCCTGTCGCGTAGGCACGGAAAAGGCGGTCAAGTTGATGCAGCAACCCAAGTGGGCTGCGCCGCTGCTCGAGGAGCTCAGTCAGGCGATGACGGACGCCTCCATCTGCGGCTTGGGCCAGGCGGCTTCTAATCCCTTGCGCTGTGTGCTAAAGCACTTCCCCGAGGATGTTTCATGACTGAATCGATCCGTTTCGTGCTCGATGGCCGCGACGTCGAGGCACAACCCGGCGAAACCATCTGGCAGGTGGCCAAGCGGCAGGGTACGACGATTCCGCATCTGTGCTACGCCCACGAACCGGGCTACCGTGCGGACGGCAACTGTCGCGCCTGCATGGTTGAGATCGACGGGGAACGCGTGCTCGCCCCGTCGTGCCTCCGCAAGCCCGCACCGGGCATGAAGGTCAGCAGCGACACGGCGCGCGCGAAGTCCGCGCGCAAGCTCGTCATGGAGCTGCTGGTCGCCGATCAACCCAAGCGTGCCGTCGCGCACGATTCGAATTCCTATTTATGGCAGTGGGCCGAGCGCATGGCCGTCACCGACAGCCGCTTCCCCAGGCGCGAGCAGCCCGCGCCCGATGCCAGTCATACCGCGATGCGCGTACATCTGGATGCCTGCATCCACTGCAATTTGTGCGTGCGTGCCTGTCGCGAGGTGCAGGTCAACGATGTGATCGGTATGGCCTATCGTGGCCATGGCGCAAAGATCGTTTTCGACTTTGACGATCCGATGGGCGCCAGCACCTGCGTTGCCTGCGGCGAGTGTGTGCAGGCTTGTCCCACGGGGGCGCTGATGGAAGCGACTCTGGTCGACGACAACGGCGTCGGTAAGGTTGAGCCGTTGACCGAGGTGCCGAGTGTTTGCCCCTACTGCGGAGTGGGCTGTCTGATCAGCTATCAGATTCTGGACAACGAGATCGCCGCCGTGCAGGGACGTGATGGACCGGCGAATCAGAATCGTTTGTGCGTCAAGGGCCGCTTCGGTTTCGAT
>CAYGAS010000179.1:0-2213 GCA_964347935.1 uncultured Nitrospiraceae bacterium
CCACCGCGGAGCTCGACCGCATCTGTCACGACTACATCGTGGAGGTCCAAACGGCGGTGCCGGCGCCTTTGAACTACAAGGGGTTTCCAAAATCCATCTGCACGTCGGTGAACCATCAAGTCTGCCACGGGATCCCCGGTGACAAAATGCTCAAAAAGGGCGACATCGTCAATATCGACATCACTGTGATCAAAAATGGTTACCACGGCGATACGAGCAAGATGTTTCTCGTTGGCGCCCCCTCGATCCAAGCCCAAAGGCTGGTGACGCTGAGCCATGAGTGCATGATCAAAGGGATCGAAGCGGTGCGCCCCGGGGCGCGTCTAGGGGATATTGGCCATGTCATCCAGCAACACGCCGAGAAACACAATCTTTCTGTCGTGCGCGAATATTGCGGACATGGCATTGGTCGTGAATTTCATGAAGAGCCACAAGTGCTGCACTATGGTCGGCCGGGCACAGGGATGGAGCTACAACCCGGTATGACCTTCACCATCGAGCCGATGATCAATGCCGGACGGAGGGAGGTAAAGTTGTTGGCGGACAATTGGACAGTGGTCACCCGTGATCACAGCTTGTCCGCGCAATGGGAGCACACCGTGCTCGTTACCGATGATGGTGTCGATGTCTTGACACGGCTCCCGGGCGAACCCTTGTAACAGGCCACCTAAGCGAATGGTTATCAGTCCAGAGCAAGTATTCGACGCCGCCGCGTTCGACGAAGCGCTCGCTAAGCCTAATAATTCTTTGGAGTTGTTTCGGCGGTCGTTACAGGCCGGCCGCGATGCTCTGCGCTCTTATCATACGCAGCAAGTACCCGCGCAGCACATTGTCGCCGCTCACGCCGCGTTGATCGATCAATTGCTGGTAAGAGCCTGGGAGCTACACCGGCGCACGCACGCTGTAGATCAGAACGTCGCGCTCGTTGCCGTGGGCGGCTATGGCCGTGGCGAGCTGCACCCGGCCTCCGACATCGACCTGATGCTGTTATCCGAGTATGAGGAACATGCAGTCACGAACCGCTTCGCGGAAACATTTATCCGCTTTCTGTGGGATATGGGTCTCGAGGTCGGGCACAGCGTGCGCTCGCTAAAAGACTGTCAGCGGCTAGCAAAACAAGACATTACTATTGCCACGAATCTCATGGAAGCGCGCTTGCTACATGGCGACCTGAAGCTCTTTCAACGCATGCAGGCCCTCACTTCGGCTCCCAAAGTTTGGCCAAGCCGGAAGTTTTTTGCCGCCAAACTGCAGGAGCAAATCGAGCGGCATCAACGTTTCGACGATACCGCTTATAACCTGGAGCCAAACATCAAGGATGGTCCGGGTGGCCTGCGGGATATCCAGATGATCACCTGGGTCACGCAGCGTCATTTCGGCACCAGCTCAGTGCATGACCTCGTGGAGCAAGGCTTCCTGCGCGAAGAGGAATACCGCCAGCTGATACGGGGGCGAGACTTCCTCTGGCAATTGCGAAATGGCCTGCACTTCCTCGCCGGTCGGCGCGAGGACCGCTTGTTGTTCGACTACCAGCGACGACTTGCCCACGATCTAGACTATCGTGATCGCCGCGGCAGCCTGGCCGTCGAACAGTTCATGAAGCGGTACTACCGCACCGTCAAAGAGCTGTCCCGGCTCAACGAGATCTTGTTGCAACATTTTCAGGAGGCACTGCTCGCACGCGGTCGACCGAAGATCAAGATAATCAATCGACGCTTCTGTGCACACAATGACTTTATCGAAGTCAGGAACGAGCGCGTGTTTCAGAGAGCACCCTATGCGATTCTGGAGCTGTTCTTGATCATGCAGCAACATCCCGAACTGAAAGGCGTGCGCGCGCACACCATTCGTCTGCTGCGGGCCAATCTGCAGCGCATCGATCGCGCCTTTAGGCGTGACCTCGGGTGCCGCAGCTTGTTTATGGAAATCATGCGCCAGCCGCAGGGAATCACGCACGCCCTGCGGCGCATGAATGCCTATGGCGTGCTCGGTGCATACATACCCGCATTCGGTCGAATCGTCGGCCAGATGCAGCATGATTTGTTCCACGTCTACACCGTAGACGAGCATCTGCTATTCGTCGTGCGCAATCTGCGACGGCTCGCCATTCCGCAACACCGCCATGAGTTTCCACTGGCAAGCTCGATCATGCAGCGCCTGATCAAGCCGGAACGATTATATTTAGCGGCTTTGTTCCACGATGTCGGCAAAGG
>CAYGAS010000180.1:0-8587 GCA_964347935.1 uncultured Nitrospiraceae bacterium
GACTCTGCGGGGCGGGTTTGCCGGAGCATCGCAACGACCGTAATCGCTCGATGCCGTTGAGTGTCTTTGCGCCGCTCGCCCGCGTTGCGGGCGTGAGCTTCTACAGCCTGCAAAAAGGCGCCGCTGCCGCTCAAGCCGAGCAACTCCCCGCGGGCATGAGGCTCATAGACGTTTCTACACAGTTGAACGATTTTGCCGACACGGCGGCGCTGATCAGTCATATGGATCTGGTCATATCCGTGGATACCGCTGTGGCCCATCTGGCCGGTGCCTTGGCGCGTCCGGTTTGGACACTGCTGCCCTACGCGCCCGACTGGCGTTGGTTGCTCGAACGCGGCGATACCCCTTGGTACCCGACGATGCGCTTGTTTCGCCAACCGCGTGCCGGCGACTGGAAGACGGTCATGGAGGAGGTCGTGACGAGCTTGGAGGGCACAGTTCGATAGACGGCGCGACATCCGGCGTTGGCGCACAATCCTTACACTACACCTCACGCCTCACACGTTATGCCTTCACCCGCTTCATATCCGGATCGTAAAGCGGCACGAGGTGGAGCGTGCAGGGGATCCGCTCGGTAGCGATCTCAAGCTCGTAATGACCCGAACGCAGGAAGGACAGGGCTACGCCCTCGGCGTGGCGCACATAACCGTAACCGATATATTTTCCCACCGTGTAGCCCCAGCCCGCGCTGGTGAGCCAGCCGACCCGCTCGCCGTCGCGGTAGATGGTCTCGCGTCCCAGGAGCACCTTGTCGGGGTCATCGACGGTGAAACACGCCAGTCGTTTGTCCACACCGTCGCGTTGCTGCGCCTCGAGCGCGTCGCGGCCCTGAAAAGGTGTGGCGGTCTTCAGCTTCACCGCCCAGCCGAGTCCCGCCTCGATCGGCGTGTAGTCGGGGCCGATATCCGCACCCCATGCGCGATAGCCTTTCTCCAGGCGAAGCGACTCGATGGCGCGGTAGCCGGCATTGACGATGCCGAGCGGTGCTCCCGCCTCCATCAGCCGGTCATAAACGGCGACCGCCGACGCGCTCGGCACGTGCAGCTCCCAACCGAGCTCGCCGACGTAGGTCAGGCGCAGCGCACGTACCGGGACACCGGCAATCCGAATTTCCCTGGCCGTGGTGAAGGGGAAGGCCACGTGGGAGACGTCATCCTCGCTGACTTGTTGCAACACATCACGCGCCTTCGGCCCCATCAGTGACAGCGTTGCGAAGTCGGATGTGACGTCGCGCAAAAGCGCATCGGCGCCCTCGGGGATGTTGCGGCTGATCCAGTCGAAGTCATGCGTCACGAAGCCGGTACCCGTGACGATATAAAAGATATCTGCAGCCAGGCGGGTGACGGTCAGGTCGCACTCGATCCCGCCGTCGGCGTTGAGCATCTGCGTGTAGCTGATGCGACCGGACGCTTGGGCGACGTTATTGGCGCAGATCCACGATAGCACCGCCTCGGCGTCGCGGCCGCTGAGCGTGAACTTGGCGAAGGAGCTGGCATCGAACAGCGCCACGCGCTGGCGGCATGCCCCATGCTCCTGGCCAACGGCATCGAACCAGTTCGGCCGCTCAAACGAATAGTGATCGCGTGGCTCCATGCCTTGCGGCGCAAACCAGTTGGGACGCTCCCACCCCATCTTCGAACCGAAGCAGGCGCGCGCGGTCTTGAGACGGGGATAAAGCGGCGAGACGCGTACCGGTCGCGCACTCTCGTGTTCCTCCTGTGGCCAGGCGATGCTGTAGTGCTTGGCGTACAGCTCAAGCGTGCGCGCGCGTACCCAGGCATCATCGGCGTGCAGGCTGCCGAAGCGACGAATGTCGACCGGCCACAGGTCGTACGGCGCGCGGCCATCGACAATCCAGTGCGCGAGCGCCTGGCCGGCGCCGCCGGCACTGGCGATGCCAAAGGCATTGAATCCGCAGCCGACATAGAAACCCCGCATCTCGGGGGCCTCGCCAAGAATGAAATTTCCGTCCGGGGTGAAGGCTTCGGGGCCGTTGATCAGCTGTTTGATCCCCGCCTGCGCGAGCGCCGGCACGCGCGCGAGCGCTTGCTCCATCAGCGGTTCGAAGTGATCCCAATCGCTATTGAGCAGCGTGAAATGAAAGTCCTGTGGAATCCCCTCGAGCGCCCACGGGATCGGGTTGTGCTCATAGCCGCCCATCACCAAGCCGCCGACTTCTTCTTTGAAATAGGTCAGCCGGTCGGGGTCGCGCAAGGTGGGCAGGTCGCGCGGCACGCCGTCGATCGTGTCGCTGATCAGGTATTGATGCTGGACTGACTGCAGCGGGACGATGACGCCGGCCAGTTTTCCCACCTCACGTGCCCACTGGCCCGCACAATTCACCACGCATTCACAGCGAATGTCGCCCTGCTTCGTGGCGACGCCGCTCACGCGCCCGTCTTGCACATGGATGGCGGTGACGGCGCAGTCTTCAAAGATACGCACGCCCCCGGCGCGGGCGCCTTTGGCCAAGGCCTGCGTAATATCGGAGGGATTCGCCTGACCGTCGGTCGGCAGAAAAGCGGCGCCCACGAGATCCCCGATTTCCATGATGGGCCAAAGCTCCTGCGCCTCCTTGGGGGTGAGCAGGTGCATCTCGAGACCGAAGCTGCGCGCGGTGGTGGCTTGGCGCTTGAGCTCGATCATGCGCGCTTCGTTGCACGCGAGCCGCAAGCCGCCGACTTGCTTCCAGCCGGTGGCCTGACCGGTTTTTTGTTCCAGCCGAGCGTAAAGTTCGGTGCTGTGCTTCAGTAATTGCGTGATATTGGCATTGGTGCGCAGTTGTCCCACCAGACCGGCGGCGTGAAAGGTCGATCCGCTGGTCAGCTTCTTGCGCTCGAGCAGCACCACGTCTTTGCAGCCGAGGCCGGCGAGGTGATAGGCCGTGCTGCACCCGACGATGCCGCCGCCGATGATGACGATGCGGGCATGGGCGGGCAGGCTCGGCAAGGCGTTTCCTTATTACTCGTTATTGTTTTGGATTTTCCCCGCCCTCGGGCCCGTAGAAAATGACCCAAGTGGCGAAGTCGTCGCTGAAGTTCTCGAAGCGGTGTATTTGTGAGGCGGGTACAAACAACACGTCGCCCGCTCTGAAGGCGACGCGATGCGGACCGTTCACAAAGGTGCCCGTACCTGAAGCGATTACGTAGACTTCGTCTTGCTCGTGCGGTGTCTGCGGGTCCGTCTTCTTGGGTGCGTAGTAGCGCACGGTCATGGTTCCGTGGCGCATCAGCAGCGCCGAGCGCGCGCCTTCGGGAATCGGTGCGGCCTTGGCTTCGGCAAGGGTCACGCGCCAGGGATCGGCGCCGGCACAGCTACTCGCATACGGATCGCTCACGGTGGTCGCCCTCACGCTGTTGCATCGGACCCTAGACTACGAGCAGTCTCAAGGTGGCACAAGCTCGCCATGGCGAGACCCGGTGGTCAGCGATCAACGTCCGCCCGAGACCGGTACGATGGCGCCGGTGATGTAGGGAGGCGCCTCTGTGATCAACCACAGGATCGTCTGGGCCACTTCTTCGGCAGTGCCTGCGCGCTTCAATGGAATCTGCGATAGGTAACGCGATGCACGATCGGGCTCACCGGCACGTGCGTGCAACTCCGTATCTATCAGGCCGGGCGCGACGGCATTGACGCGAATACCGTCCTCGGCGACCTCGCGCGCGAGGCCCTGGGTGAATACGTCGATCGCCCCCTTCGAGGCGGCATAGTCCACCCAGTCGTTGGGGCTGCCCATGCGCGTCGCGGTGGATGAAAGGTTAATAATGTGGCCGCCGCGACCGCCGTGGCGGGTGGACATGCGCCGAATCGCTTCGCGCGCACACAGCATGGATCCGATCACGTTAGTATCGAACACCGCGCGCAACGTGGCGGGATCGATGTTTTCGATGCGACGACCGGCGGGCCCGGTGAAGCCGGCGTTGTTGACGAGAGCGGACACTCTGCCAAGTTGCCGATCGGTCGTCTCGAAAAGTCGTATGACTTCTTCCTCGCGCGACACGTCAGCCCGCACCACGATAGCTCGGCCGCCGCCGTTTTCGATCTCCTTGGCCAAGCCCGCAGCCTCGGCGGCACTGTCACGGTGATTGATGCAGACGGCGAAGCCCTTGGCAGCCGCCAGGCGCGCTGTCACGGCGCCAATCCCGCGACTGGCGCCCGTGATAATGATCGTCTTATCCCCCACTTGTCACTCCCGACGGAGCAGCCATCACAACGCGTAGCGCTCGTATGCCACCTTGAATGCCGGCTCATCGCGACGAAACGAGTCACAATCCACGTCGCGTGCGGCGGCGAGGTGGGCTGCGAGCAGTTGCCCCGGGATCGCCTGCACGATCGGCGCCAGACGCTCGCCCACATCGTGCACTTTCAAGGCGGTGACGCCCTCAGGGCCGTCGACCGGTGCGACCCAGGCAACCGGTGCGCCGACGTCAAGGCCGAACTGGGCTACTGTCCGCATGCGCTCTAATGCCGCCCCCGCGCTGGCGAATGCCATGATGGCATCACCGGCCTGCAGCTGCGCCTGCGGGCCGTGCAGGAACTGCTCCGTTGCGTAACCCGTGGCGCGCATGCGCGGCCCCTCGTTAAGCTTGATAGCCACCTCAAGCGCGCTCACCTCGTGCGGTCCGCCGGCGACGGCGAAGATAGCACCAGCCGCACGCCACGCCGCCGCCATACCCTCGATTACAGGCTCCAGGGCCAGCGCCGCGCGCACCGCCTCTGGCACAGCCGTGAGATCGCCCAGGCTGTCCGGTTGCATGCGATTGACCAGTCGCGCGCTGAGCAGCATCGCCGCGGTATGGGAGAGCGTGAACATAGGGGAGGTTTCGCGTTGTACGGTGTGCAGGATCACGCCGGCGGGGTTATTGGCGTCCGGGTTATTTGCCGTAATCCAGACAGAAGGCACGCCCGCGGCGTGCGCGCGCTCGAGCGAGCGTTGCGTATACTGCTTGCGGCCAGTGTGGCTGTAGACAATGGCGGCGTCGCCCGGCTGCAACTCGGGCCCATAGACGGCGAAATCGTAGGCCGTCCAGGCAGATGCCTCGCGACCCGTTGCACGCAGCCAATGGGCCGTCAGCAGCGCCGCATTGAACGACGTGCCGGTGCCGACGCTGAATAGCCGCCGTGCGCCTGCGAGCGCCTCGGCCGCCTCCGATACCGGCTCCGGCGCGTCCAGTAAGCGCGCGAGCTCGTCGGGTTGCCGCTGGATTTGCGCATAGGCCTTGAAGTCGGTGACTTTGCTCACGATGACCCTCGTTAAGCTTGGTTCAGGACTGCTGATAGTACCTGACTTCTGGTGAGATTCAGAAGCGCAAGCGCCTGCGCGGGCATGAATACGCACGCGCATCCCCTTACAGAGAGATTGCAAGCCATGCACTCAATACGTCGATGCTCGTCGTCGCGCCTTTTTGCTCACGCGAGCTGCAACTAAGTTACATATAGGCAGCGACCGTGATCAAAGCGGTTGGCGGGCAATGCTCGCCGGGAAAAACCTGCCGCAGTAAGCGAATTTCCGACCGGCACGGTCGACAGTGGCGATTTGTGACATAAATCAAAGACACCTGAGCAAAGTTGGGTAGGATGTCCCAAATTGGCTCGACCATTCTCGAGTAACGCTCACACCAGCAGCCGTCAACCCCGGCAGATCGTCGCGGGCGGCCTTCTATGCTCGTACGCGTATTGAGGCACTACTTGCATGTTTCCGTCATTGCCCTCGGCGCGGTGGAGGCGTTTATCCTGTTTGCGGCGGCCTACCTGGCTATCACGACGGGACTCGGCCATCCTTTCCACGCCGCGCCTGATCCACAAGCATTTGCACCTGTGTTTCCGAAAGCAGCCGTGTTCACGCTGGCCATGTTGTGCACGATTGCAGCCTTCGGTTGCTATCAGCACGAAGCGCAGAACCCGAACTCGGGCTACTACGCAAGGTGTATCAGAAGCTTCGTTGTCGGCGCGCTAGCCGTTATCGTCTTATTTCAAGCGATCCCTGCTCTTGCGGTTGAGCGCGACGCGCTCACCGTTGCGTTGCTGTTGGGGTTTCTCGGGTATATGACGGCACGCGCGGGCTTCCTCAGACTGGTTGGCACGCCCACCTGGAGGCGGCGCGTGCTCGTGCTGGGCGCCGGTGATGAAGCGGCTCGCGTGTGCGAATTGGAAAGGAGGCAAAGTGGTGCCGACGGATTTCAGGTCGTCGGCTGTATGCCCTTGGATGCGTCGCCTTACAGCGTCAGCACCTCTGTGATTGTGAAGGAATCCGCATCCCTCGACGTGATCGTGCGAAAGTTTCAGGTTGATGAAATTGTGGTGGCGGTGCGCGAGCGGCGGCGGGGGCACTTGCCGCTTGCCGACTTGCTCGAAAACAGGATCAATGGAACGAAGATCATAGATTCGGCGACGTTCTTCGAACGCGAAACCGGTCGCGTGAAGCTTGATACCGTGAATCCGAGTTGGCTTATTTTTTCCGACGGTTTTCGCGTAGGTGTAGCCAGGAAGGTGTTCAAGCGCGCGTTCGATGTGATTGTCAGCAGTACGTTGCTCGTGATGACGTTGCCGATGATGATCATGACAGCGATTCTGGTTGCGCTGGAAAGCCCAGGGCCGGTGTTCTACCGTCAGCGACGGGTCGGACAGCGCGGCACGGTATATGAGCTGTACAAATTCCGCAGTATGCACGAGAACGCCGAAGCGGACGGCGCTGCGCGTTGGGCCGCGGACCACGACGTTCGCTGCACTGCGGTGGGCAGGATTATACGTAAGTGGCGGATTGACGAGCTGCCGCAGCTCATCAACGTGTTACGCGGCGATATGAGCTTTGTCGGACCGCGACCGGAGAGACCTTCGTTCGTAGGGGAGCTGACTGAACAGATTCCGTATTACTCTTGCCGTCATACCGTGAAACCGGGAATCACCGGTTGGGCCCAGGTCCATTACCCCTATGCTGCGTCGATCGAAGATTCAAAGACGAAGCTGGAGTACGACTTGTACTATCTAAAGAATCACAGTCTACTTCTCGACCTGCTGATATTGATCCGAACGATTCATATCGTTTTGTTCGCGCAAGGGGCGCGATAACCTCTTTTCGCTAGTCAGGATAGCGTATCGTCGAAGCGGTCGAGAAACTTATCGCACACGGCTTCGTCGTGGGCAATCGAAAGATAGAGCTTCGTGCCCATCGGATTGAGAAACACGCCGCGCTCGAACAGTCCGAGCATCACCGCCCGACCGCGCGCTTTGTCTGCGCGCTGGGTGGAGCGGTAGTCGCGCACCGGGCGATCGGAAAAGACCACCTGCGCGAGCGGGCCGTCGCCAATGACCTGGGCCGTGGCTTGACGACGTTCCAGCACTTCGCGCATGCCGTCGCGCACATATCTTCCCAAGGCATGGAGGCGATCATAGGTTCCGTCTTGCGACAGCACCGAAAGCGCCGCACGCGCGGCCGCTGTCGAGATCGGATTGCCCCCCAATGTCGAGGCCACCCACACATAGTGCGGATCGCCCATTCTGTCCTCGCGCACGATGTCCATGATGTCCTGGCGTCCCCCGAAGGCGCCGATCGGATAACCGCCCCCCAGGGCCTTGCCATAGGCGACGAGATCAGGCACGACGCCGTAGTATTCCTGGGCGCCGCCGTAAGCGAGGCGAAAACCGGTGACGACCTCATCGAAGATCAAGAGAACTTCGCATTCGCGTGTAAGCGCACGCAGGCCCTCGAGAAAGCCAGGCTCGGGGGGCGTGCAACGTTGCAGCGGCTCGACGATCACCGCCGCCAGCTTGCCGGCGTGCTCGCTAACGATACGACGGGTGAGCTCGATGTTGTTAAAGGGAGCGACCAGAATATCGCGCTTGGCCGTATGTTTGACGTCCGCGCTGGTGGGATCGGGCTCGGGGAAGTCAGGTGGGTGCGACGGAAACAGACTGGTGACGCCCACGTCGTTGGCGCCGTGATAGGCGCCCTCGAATTTCAGAATCTTGGGTCGTCCGGTGAACGCGCGCGCCAGTCGTTGGCAATAAAGCGTCGCCTCGGTCCCGGAGGCACAGAATCGAAGCGCATCGCACGCGGGGCTCAGGCGCACGATCTCTTCCGCGAGCAGCAGCGAGTTTTCGCTGATGTAGGCGAAGTTCGATCCCAGCGGGGCCTGACGGGTCACGGCCTCGACCACAGTCGGGTGGGCGTGCCCCACGAGCACCGAGCCCCAGCCGATGGAGAAATCGATGAAACGGCGGCCATCGCTATCCCAGAGCTCGCATCCTTGGCCGTGGCTAATCACGGTGGCGAGCTCGGACGGCAGATTGAATTCGCCGTTTGAGCCCGCCGGAAACACGGCCAGCGAACGCTCTCTCAGTGTAGACATCGGCTCTCCTCGGTTGAAGGCGGATGGAAGCACATTAAGGTATGCTTTAGCTCCTGCGGCCGCCGACCTCCGCGCGGACGGGCGCCAGCAGCAAGCATAACACCCGGTTGGTTTGGAACAAGTTGGCGGACGTGCGTATCGCTAAAGTCTTCGGTTGGATAGTACTGGCCTTGTTGATCCTGGTCACGGCGGCAGTGTTGATCCTGCAGTCGATCGACCTGTCCAAGTACCGCGGGCCG
>CAYGAS010000181.1:0-21508 GCA_964347935.1 uncultured Nitrospiraceae bacterium
GGCTCAGTACCGAACTGATCGACGCCGTTGCGGAGTACTTAGACATACCGTCCATTGCAGTTTACGAAGTCGCAACGTTTTACATCATGTATGACCTGCAACCTGTCGGTCGGCATAAGATTTATGTGTGTACAAACATCTCCTGCATGTTGTGTGGTTGTGATGTGATCGTGGAGCATCTGAAGAAGAAGCTTGGAATCAAATTCGGGGAGACGACGCCAGACGGAAAATTTGCATTGAAGGAGGCTGAATGCTTGGCAGCCTGCGCCGGCGCGCCGATGTTTATGCTTGATGGGGTTTACTACGAAAACCTCACACCAGAGAAAGTAGACAAAATCCTGGCAGGCTTGGAGTAGACGCGGATGCTGAACGAAGTGTGTTACGCGCCTCTTAAGCTCAATCAGCCTTGGCGGCTGTCGACCTATGAAAGCACGGGCGGATACGAGATGTGGCGCAAGGTCCTCAAGGAAAAAATACCGCCCGAGAAAATTATAGAAGAAGTGAAAACGGCTGCGTTACGAGGGCGCGACGGCGCGGGATTTCCGACCGGCATCAAGTGGAGCTTCATGCCGCGTAATGCCCCGGGGCAGAAATATCTGGTGTGCAACTCGGACGAAAGTGAGCCGGGGACATTCAAGGACCGCGACATTCTGCGTTACAACCCGCACGCCGTTATTGAGGGCATGGCGATTGCCGGTTATGCCATGGGTGCCAGCGTCGGTTATAACTACATGCGCGGGGAGTTCAAAGAGCCGTTTGCGCGCTGCGAGGCCGCGGTGGCGGAGGCCTACGACGCTGGCCTACTGGGGAAGAACATTTTGGGCTCCAGTGTCGATTTTGATGTCTACAATCTCATCGGCGCAGGCGCATACATCGTCGGCGAAGAGACGGCGATGCTCGAATCACTCGAGGGCAAACGCGCGCTACCGCGCTACAAGCCCCCATTCCCTGCAAGCTACGGTGCGTTCGGGCGTCCAACGACGGTCAATAACACGGAGACATTGGCGTCTGTGCCGTACATACTGCGGCACGGCGGGCAAAAGTTTCTCGACATGGGTAAACCGAACAACGGCGGCACCAAGATCTTCTCCGTCTCCGGTCACGTCAACAGGCCGGGTAATTATGAGATTGCGCTCGGCACGCCGTTCGCCAAGTTGCTCGAGCTCGCAGGCGGTGTGCGTCACGGACACACGTTGAAGGCGGTCATTCCCGGCGGCACTTCAGCCAAGGTGTTGCCAGCCGAGATCATGATGGCGCTGGATATGGATTTTGACTCGCTTGCGAAAGCCGGATCGATGCTCGGCTCCGGTGCTGTGATAGTCATGGATGACACAACGTGTATGGTGCAAGCGCTGCGGCGGATCTCGTACTTCTATTACGAGGAATCTTGCGGTCAGTGTACGCCATGTCGGGAAGGCAGTGGTTGGTTGTGGCGCGTTATCGATCGCATCGAGCGCGGACAGGGGCGTTTGGAAGAGCTTGCCATGCTGGACGATGTGGCCAGCAAGATCGAAGGCCGCACGATCTGCGCCTTTGGCGAGGCAACGGCTTGGCCCGTGCGTAGCTTCCTGCACCATTTCAAGGACGAATTTCGTTATCACATCGAACATGGCCATTGTCTGCCTGAAACCGGCAAGTATGAGCTGCCGTCCACACGGGTCGCGAAGCAATGAGCGCGAAGCCTGACATTAAAGTCCCGGAACCGCCCGAGACTGACATGGTGACCATCGAGGTGAACGGCCGAACGCTGAAGGCTCGCAAGGGCTCGATGGTGATACAAGTCACGGATGCGGCTGGCATCTATATCCCACGCTTTTGTTATCACCACAAACTGTCGGTGGCGGCGAATTGCCGCATGTGTCTGGTCGAGATCGAAAAGGCGCCAAAACCGATGCCCGCCTGCGCGACACCCGTCGTCGAAGGCATGAAGGTCTACACGCACTCGACGCTGGCACGCGACGCGCAGAAAGGCGTCATGGAGTTTCTGCTGATCAACCATCCGCTGGATTGCCCGGTCTGCGATCAGGGAGGCGAATGCCCGTTGCAGGATCTGGCGCTCGGTTATGGCAAGGATGTGTCACGCTACGCAGAGAAGAAACGTGTCGTGCACGATCAGGATATCGGCCCGCTGATCGCTACCGAGATGACACGCTGCATCCATTGCACCCGTTGTGTGCGTTTTGGCCAGCAGATCGCGGGCATCATGGAGCTCGGCGTAACGGGGCGCGGCGAGCACAGCGAAATCGGCACGGTTATCGCCCGCAGCGTGACATCGGAGCTCTCGGGTAACGTGATTGATATTTGTCCCGTGGGGGCCCTGACCTCTAAGCCGTTTCGCTTTACGGCGCGCGCGTGGGAGCTTGAGAACCATCCGTCCGTCGCTCCGCACGACTGTGTCGGTTCAAACCTCAACGTACAGAGCCGGCGCGACAAGGTGATGCGGGTCCTGCCACGTGAGAACGAGGCCATTAACGAGTGCTGGCTGTCTGACCGCGACCGTTTCAGCTACCAGGCGCTCAACAGCAGCGAACGCTTGCAGCAGCCCATGGTTCGTAGTGACGGCCGTTGGGAGGAAGTCGACTGGAAGACCGCGCTCGAGTTTGTGGCCGTGGGCCTGCGCAAGACCATAGCCCAGCATGGCAGTGATCAAATTGGCGCATTGGCGGCGCCGGGCTCAACGCTCGAAGAGTTCTATCTTTTGCAAAAGCTCATGCGATCGCTCGGTTGCGCAAACGTGGATCATCGCTTGCGCCAGTTCGACTTTAGCGATGACGAGGCGCTGCCGATCTTTCCATGGCTGGGGCGGTCGATTCAGGCGTTGCAAAGCGCCAGCGCGGTATTGCTGATCGGCTCAAACATCCGCAAGGAGCAACCCCTGCTCGGTCTGCGACTGCGCAACGCGCAGAATCAGGGCGCCCAGATCATGGCGATCAATCCGGTGGATTACGATTTCGCCTTTGCCCTTGCGCGCAAGGTGATTACCACCCCGGCCGGCATGCTGGCCTCGTTGGCGGGGGTCGCGCACGCCCTGGCTGACTTAAAGAAGCGTCCGCTTGGAAAGGTGCCGCAGTGGCTCGACCAACAGGTGCCCGGGGAGCGCGAGCGCGATATCGCCCGGACCTTGGCGACGGCGGGCGATGCCGGTGTCGTGCTACTCGGCGCTTTGGCGGCGAGTCATCCCGAGGCCGCGACGCTGCGTGCGCTGGCCGATTTGATCGGCGAGCTTGCAGGCACGCAGATAGGTACTCTCGCCGCGGCCAATGGCGCCGGCGCCTGGCTCGCGGGTTGTGTGCCCCATCGATCAGCGGCAGGCGCATCGACCACGCGTGGTCGCGATGTGCATGAAATGATTCACAAGCCCCTGAAGGCCTATGTCTTGCTCGGCATTGAGCCGGAACTCGACTTTCTTGAGGGCGCGCAGGCGGGGGATGCCATGGCGGCGGCAGAATTTGTCGTCATGATGACGCCGTTCAAGCCGGCGTCGGCGCCCACGCGAGCGATGCAGTATGCAGATGTGTTGTTGCCGCTGGCACCTTTTAGCGAGACCGAGGGCACGTTCGTGAACTGCGAGGGCAGTGCCCAGTCCTTTACCGCAGCGGTGCGTACGCTGGGCGAGGCGCGACCCGGTTGGAAAATCTTACGTGTGCTTGGCAATTACCTGGGCCAACCGGGTTTCGAGCAACAGACTGTCGGTGATGTGCGCGCCGAAATCGGCGCCGCTGGCGTATCGCCGTCGAGCGCCTTGCGCGAGCGCAACTGGCCGGATCGTCTCGGCGGTGAACAAAGTGCGCTGGCCCGTATTTACGATGTGCCCCTGTACCGCGTCGACAGCTTGGTACGCCGGGCGCCAGCGTTGCAGCAAACCGCCGACAATCTGGCCCCGGCGGCTTACGTGAACAACGCTCAGGCAGAGCGGCTGGGGCTTAGCGACGGTGCGAGCGTGATCGTACGGGTCGCTGACAACGCGGCGAGCTTGAGGCTCGTAGTCGATGTGCGCGTGCCTGACGGCTGCGTGTTGGTCCCGGGCGGCTATTCCGAGACGGCCGCCCTCGGCGTGTATGGAGCCGTCAGCGTTTTGGAGGCCGAAGCGACGTGATCGAGTACCTGCAGTCACTGGGGTGGTCGTTGTGGGGCGCCATGCCGGCGTGGTCGCAGACCACCTTGATCAATGTCGTACTGATCGTTGTCATTATTTTGCCTCTGGTGTTGGGTGTCGCTTATCTGACCTTCGCGGAGCGCAAAATCATCGGCTACATGCAGGTGCGCATCGGTCCAAACCGGGTCGGCCCGCGCGGGTGGTTACAGCCGATCGTCGATGTCGTCAAGCTGATGCTCAAAGAGATCATTGTCCCGACCAATGCCAACAAGTACCTGTATTTCATCGCGCCCGTTCTGACCCTGGCGCCGGCACTGGTGGCGTGGGCAGTTATACCCTTCACTGACAAGTGGGTACTCGCCAATATCGATGCGAGTCTGTTGTTCATCCTGGCGCTCACCTCCTTGGGGGTTTATGGCGTTATCGTGGCCGGGTGGGCTTCGAATTCCAAGTATGCGTTTCTGGGGTCCTTGCGTTCGGCGGCACAGATCGTTGCCTATGAAATCGCGATGGGATTTGCCTTGGTCGCTGTGCTGATGTGTGCGGGAAGCCTGAATTTGCGCGAGATCGTGTTAAATCAGGCAGGGGGGATACATCAGTGGTATCTCTGGCCATTGCTGCCGATGTTCGTGGTCTATTTCATTGCCGGCGTGGCCGAGACCAACCGCGCACCCTTCGATGTGGCCGAAGGCGAGAGCGAGATCGTCGCCGGCTTTCATGTGGAGTACGCGGGCATGACCTTCGCGCTGTTCTTTCTTGCTGAGTACGCCAACATGATTCTGATCGCAGCCCTGGCGGCGATCATGTTTCTGGGCGGCTGGTGGGCGCCACTAAACTTCGCACCGTTCACCTGGATCCCGCCGCTCGGCTGGTTGTTGATCAAGATCTGTGGGCTGTTGTTTTTCTTTCTCTGGTTTCGGGCGACATTTCCTCGCTACCGTTATGACCAGATCATGCGCTTGGGCTGGAAGGTGTTTATTCCGGTCACGCTGGTATGGATTGCGCTTGTGGGACTCGCCTTGCAAACGCCGTTGGGATTTCTGTTTCGCTAGGCGGGAGTGGACCGAGAGGACGCGACATGAACGCCATCAAACGTTATTTACAGACTTTCTTGCTGCTCGAGCTCTGGCGCGGACTCATGGTCACCGGGCGTCACCTGTTTGCGCGCAAGATCACTGTACAGTATCCCGAAGAACGTGCTCCGCAGTCGCCACGGTTCCGCGGCCTGCACGCGCTGCGCCGCTACCCCAACGGCGAGGAACGCTGTATCGCCTGCAAGCTGTGCGAAGCCGTCTGCCCCGCCTTGGCCATCACGATCGAGTCGGAAGAGCGCGCCGACGGTACACGCCGCACGACGCGCTACGATATCGATCTCTTCAAGTGCATCTACTGCGGTTTCTGTGAGGAATCGTGTCCCGTCGATTCGATCGTGGAGACGCGCTTCTACGAGTTTCATTTTGAGAACCGCGGCGAGCACATCATTCACAAAGATGAGTTACTCGCCGTCGGCGACAGATTTGAAAAGCGCATCGCTGCCGATCGGGCGGCCGATGCGAGATACCGATAAAACAGTTACAAGATGCAAGTAGCAAGTTGCAAGAAAGAACGTAAGGCACCGCTTGCACGGTTTGCTTGTTTCTTGGAACTTGTAACTTGAAACTCGATTTATGACTTTCGAACAGCTGATATTCTATTTTCTCGCGGCCGTGCTGGTCGGGGCCGCGGTTATGGTGATTACCATCCGCAACCCCGTGAAAGCGGCCTTGTTCCTGGTGCTGTCGTTCTTCACAGCGGCGTGCCTGTGGGTATTGCTCGAGGCGGAATTTCTGGCCATCACGCTGGTGCTCGTGTACGTCGGCGCGGTGATGGTGCTTTTCCTATTTGTGGTCATGATGCTTGACGTCAATCTGGTCCGCTTGCGCGAAGGTTTTGCCGAATACTTGCCTATCGGTGGCATTGTCGCGGTGCTGCTGGTGCTCGAGATGGCAATCATTCTCAGCCCGCAACGCTTCGGCTTCAGCAGTTTTCCCGCACCGGTGCGCCAAGCGGCCGATTACAGCAACACGCGCGAGTTGGGGCGTGTACTGTATACGGTCTATGTTTATCCGTTTGAGATCGCTGCCGTGATTCTGCTGGTGGCGATCATAGCGGCAATCGCGCTTGCGCTGCGCCGGCGTAAGGATTCGCGGTACCAGGTGCCAAGTCAGCAGATCAGGGCACGGCGCAGTGATCGCCTGCAGCTGGTCAAAATGCCGACGGAGAAAAAGACTTGATTCTAGGGCTGAGCGCTGGCGACTTAGTCCTGGGCCCTAAGGCCGGGAAATCGATAACAGCAATATGGAACTAGGGATGGGCGGCTACCAATGATCCCGCTGTCACATTATCTGATTCTGGGCGCGATCTTGTTCGCGCTGAGCGTGGTGGGCATTTTCCTGAACCGCAAGAACGTGGTGATCCTGCTAATGGCTATCGAGTTGATGCTGCTTTCGGTCAATATCAACTTTCTCGCCTTTTCGCATTTTCTCGGCGATATCGCTGGTCAGGTGTTCGTATTCTTTATCCTGACGGTCGCGGCCGCTGAGGCCGCTATCGGTCTGGCTATCCTGGTTGTGCTGTTTCGCAACCGTCAGACCATCGATGTAGAAGATCTGGATATTCTCAAGGGTTAGCCGATGCTGGGCGTCGACATGAAAATCATTTACCTGGCGGTTCCGCTGGCGTGCCTGGCCGGCTCAATCATCGCGGGGGTCTTTGGTTGGAAGGTTGGCCGCCGCGGCGCCCATACCGCAGCAATCCTCGGCGTCGCCGTGTCATTCTTGCTTTCGCTGCTGGTGTTTCGCGACGTTGTCATCGACGGGCATTCCTTCAACGGCCGCGTCTATACCTGGGGTGTCAGTGGCGGGATACCGCTGGAGATCGGTTTCCTCATCGATCCGCTGGCGGCGGTGATGATGGTTGTCGTGACATTCGTATCTTTGATGGTGCATATCTATACCATCGGTTACATGCACGACGATCCTGGTTACAAGCGCTTCTTCAGCTATACGGCGCTGTTCACGTTCTTCATGCTTGTGCTGGTGATGTCCAACAACTTCCTGCAGTTGTTTTTCGGCTGGGAAGGCGTAGGGCTCGTTTCCTACCTGCTGATCGGTTTCTGGTTCAAGCGCGATTCCGCGATCTATGCCAATCTCAAGGCATTTCTCGTTAATCGTGTGGGCGATTTCGGTTTTCTCTTGGGCATCGCCGTCATTTACATGTACTTCCAGACACTCGATTACTCGGCCGTGTTCGCCATCGCGCCCCAGGTTGCTCATCTGAACGTACAGTGGCTGCCGGGCGTCGAGTGGAATTTGTTGACGGTTGTCTGCATCCTGCTGTTCATCGGGGCCATGGGCAAGTCGGCACAGGTGCCTTTGCATGTGTGGCTGCCCGATTCGATGGAAGGTCCGACCCCAATATCGGCACTGATCCACGCCGCCACCATGGTCACGGCGGGCGTATTTATGGTGGCGCGCATGTCACCGCTGTACGAGCTTTCAACCACTGCGTTGAGCGTTGTGCTGGTCATCGGCACGCTAACGGCGTTTTTCCTTGGTCTCGTGGCGGTCGTGCAGAATGACATCAAGCGTGTCGTGGCCTACTCGACCATTTCCCAGCTCGGTTACATGATGGTCGCCAATGCCGTGTCGGCCTATGCTGCAGGGATATTTCACCTCACGACGCATGCCTTCTTCAAGGCATTGCTGTTTCTCGGAGCCGGTTCGGTCATCATCGCTCTGCACCACGAGCAAGACATGCGCGCGATGGGGGGCTTGCGCAAGTACATGCCCGTGACCTACTGGACGACGCTGGTCGGGGCGCTGGCACTTTGTGGGATACCGCCGTTTGCCGGTTTCTTTTCCAAGGACTCGATCATCGAGGCGGTGCATCACTCACAAATACCGGGCAGCGGCTTTGCTTATATTGCCGTGATGATGGGCGTTTTCGTCACCGCGTTTTACACATTCCGGATGATATTTATGACTTTTCATGGCAGGCCGCGAATGGATGAACACGCGTTGCACCATGTTCGTGAGTCGCCGTTTGTCGTGACCTTTCCGCTGGTGATGTTAGCGATTCCGTCGGTTCTAGCCGGGGCGGTGCTGATAGAGCCGATGCTGTTCGGCAATTTGTTCGGCGAGTCGGTCTTCGTAGCGCCTGTACATGACGTGCTTGCCGAGATGGGGCGCGGTTATCACGGGCTAGGCCCTTTCATTACGCATGGGCTCGAGTCCTTGCCTTTCGTGCTCGCGGTGCTCGGGATTATCGGTGCGTGGTTGCTGTATGTGCGTTATCCCTATCTGCCGGACCTCATAAGCCAGCGAGTGCGTTTCCTGTATACCCTGCTCGTGCGCAAGTACTTCTTTGATGAAGTCAATGAAGTCGTTTTCGCCGCTGGCGCGAGGCGGATCGGCGATTGGTTTTGGAAGATCGGTGATCTGCGACTGATCGATGGGCTCGTAGTCAACGGGTCTGCGCGTTTAATCGGCTGGGTTGCATCGGTCGTTCGCTATGTACAAACCGGGTATGTCTATCATTACGCTTTCGCGATGATTCTCGGCTTGTTTTTCTTGATTACATTCTTTCTGCACCGCTAGGTCATGTTTTCAGAATACGCGCTCAGCATAGCGATCTGGTTGCCGATCTTCGGGGGGGTCATCGTGGCCGCGACTGGCGGCGACAACAATGCGGCGCTCGCACGCCGCTTGAGTCTAGGGTTCGCGTTGGCCACGTTCATCGCCACCGTACCGCTCTATACCGGCTTCGATACGAGTACGGCCGCGATGCAGTTCAGTGAGGACCGGCTTTGGATCGGCGCCTTCAATATCCGGTACCACTTGGGAATCGACGGTATCTCGCTGCTACTCATCCTGTTGACGAGTTTCAGCACGGTGATCGTCGTCATCGCCGGCTGGCAGGTGATTCAGAATAAGGTTGGCCAGTACATGGCGGCCTTCTTGATTATGGAAGGACTGATCATCGGCGTGTTTTCGGCGCTAGACGCGATCTTGTTTTACGTGTTTTGGGAGGCGATGCTCATTCCGATGTTTGTCATCATCGGTCTGTGGGGCGGGCCGAATCGTGTTTACGCAACCATCAAGTTCTTCTTGTACACCTTTCTCGGCTCGGTACTGATGCTGGTAGCTTTTATCTATCTGTACTATCAGACCGACGGTTCGTTCGAAATTCTGCGCTTCCATGAGCAGCGACTCGATCTGACCGAGCAGACGCTGATCTTTTTTGCTCTCTTTGCGGCCTTTGCAGTCAAGGTGCCGATGTGGCCGGTGCATACCTGGCTGCCTGATGCGCACACCGAGGCGCCGACCGGCGGCTCTGTGATTCTGGCGGCGATACTGTTGAAAATGGGCGCCTACGGTTTTGTGCGCTTGAGCCTGCCCATTTTGCCCGACGCGAGTCATGAGCTTGCCTGGTTCATGGTTACGCTGTCGCTGATCGCGGTCGTGTACATCGGTCTTGTGACGTTGATGCAAAGTGACATGAAGCGCTTGATCGCGTATTCGTCGATTGCTCACATGGGATTCGTGACGCTCGGTTTCTTTATCTTCAATGCCCAGGGTTTGGAGGGTGGACTGGTGCAAATGATCTCGCACGGTTTCATCTCTGGGGCGCTGTTTTTATGCGTGGGCGTGCTTTACGACCGCTTGCACTCTCGGGACATCAAGGACTATGGCGGCGTGGCCAATCGCATGCCGATCTTCGCCTCTTTCATGATGCTGTTTGCACTGGCTAACACTGGGCTACCTGGGACGTCCGGATTTGTCGGCGAGCTACTGGTGGTGCTCGGCTCATACCAGGTGAATGTGTGGTACGCGGTGTTGGCAGCCAGCACCATGGTGTGGAGCGCGGCCTACACGCTTTGGATGTACAAGCGCGTGTTATTCGGGGAGGTTGCCAGCGAGAAGGTTGCAGCGCTCAATGATGTGACACCGCGCGAGATCCTTTTTCTCGCCATGCTCGGGTTTGCTGTGTTGGCAATGGGTCTTTGGCCCGCGCCGTTTCTCGACGTGATGCATGCTTCGGTCGAACGCTTGCTCGAGCAGGTTGCCGTCTCAAAACTTTGACAACACCCAACGCAGAGGCGTGAAGACGCAAAGATTCTAAAAGTGAGTATGTCGATTCCTACGAGAGTATCGTGTTTAACTTTGCGTGTTCGCGTTGAGTAGTTAACGCTATGTCCTATCCAGTGCCGAACATGCTGCCCGCCTTACCCGAGATCTGGGTGCTCGCCATGGCCTGCGTCATCCTGGTGGTCGATCTCTATGCGAAGCCCCACCGCATGATCGCGTACTGGCTGTGCCAGGGCACATTGATTGGGGCAGCGTTAATGACGATCGTCCGCCTGTCAATGGTGCCCGAATTCACCTTCAACAACATGTTCGTGCACGATTCGCTGTCGGATCTGCTGAAGTTGGCTTTTTACTTGATCATCTTCTTCGTTTTTACGTATTCCCGTGAATACATCCGCGAGCGTGACATGTATCGCGGCGAATACTTTGTTTTGGGCCTGTTCGCGCTAGTCGGGATGATGGTCATGGCCTCGGCGAGCCATCTGTTGACGCTGTATTTGGGGCTCGAGCTACTAGCGTTGAGTCTCTATGCGATGGTGGCGTTTCAACGGGATTCGTCGCAGGCCACTGAAGCAGCCATGAAGTACTTTGTGCTTGGCGCAGTTTCGTCGGGGATGCTGTTGTACGGCCTGTCCATGTTGTACGGGATGACCGGCAGTCTCGAGATTGCGTTGGTGAAAGAAGCGGTCGCGCGTGCCGGTAGCGAGAATATCGTATTAATCTTCAGTCTCGTATTCATCATTGTTGCGATCGCCTTCAAGATCGGTGCCGTGCCGTTTCATATGTGGGTGCCGGATGTGTACCACGGCGCGCCGACATCGGTCACGCTGTTTATTGGTACGGCGCCGAAGATCGCCGGCTTTGCGCTGGTAATGCGATTGCTTGTATGCGGTCTCGAGGACCTCGCTGTGTCGTGGCGGGATATGCTGATGATCCTGGCTGTGCTGTCGATGGGACTCGGCAACATCGTGGCGATAGCGCAATCCAACATCAAGCGCATGTTGGCCTACTCGTCCATCTCACACATGGGTTTCTTTCTGCTTGGTGTAATCAATGCTACCCCGAATGGTTACAGCTCGGCGCTATTCTACGTGATGGTTTATGCCGTCATGAGCGCAGGCACATTCGGCATGATAATCTTGTTATCACGTGCCGGGTTCGAAGCTGAACAGCTCACCGACTTCCGGGGCTTGAATCAGCGCAGCCCCTGGTATGCATTTGTCATGCTGTTGCTCATGTTTTCCATGGCCGGCGTGCCACCGACGGTCGGTTTCTATGCCAAGCTGCTGGTGATCCAGTCGGTGATCGAAGTGGGCTTGATTTGGCTGGCGGTGGCGGCCGTTATTCTGGCGGTCATTGGGGCCTACTACTACCTGCGTGTCGTCAGGCTCATGTATTTCGAGGACGCCGCAGATGTCGCACCCATTGTGGCCAGCAAGGACATGCGCATCTTGATCGGGGTGAACGGGCTCGCGCTGCTGCTGGTCATGCCTTGGGTGGGTGTGATTATCGATCTGTGCACGAAAGCGATCCAGGGCATCTCGTAGCCACCATCGGCGGGTGCGATAGCGTTGTTTGCCGATCTGTTCCTGGGACCACGCTATGTGCTTCGGGGGTTTCGGCTGATCGCGCGCCCGGGCCTGCGGCGCTTTTTTCTTATCCCGTTGTGCATCAATATTGCTGTTTTTGTCGTGCTCATCTGGCTGGCCCTGGCGCATTACGCGACGTTGATCCAGTGGCTCCTTCCCGTCGACGATGGCTGGTGGGCGCTGATGGCGCGCCAATTTCTATGGTTGCTGTTCGCGGTGACTGCTGCAATCGTGATGTTCTTCGGCTTCTCCCTGGTGGCGAATTTGATCGCCGCACCGTTTAACGGCCGCTTGGCGGAGCGCGTAGAGCAGATGCTCGGCAGCGTAGGGGCTCGACATGATGTCATGCGAGCGAGCACGGCGAGCGGTGCCTGGGCGTCGTTTGTGAACGAGCTGCGAAAGTTGATCTATTTCCTTGCCGTGCTAGTTATCATGCTGATATTGACACTCATACCCGTGGTCAACCTGGCAGCACCGTTCATGTGGTTCGTTGTCGGCTGCTGGATGCTGGCGCTCGAATACCTCGCCTACCCGATGGAGAATCACGCGATGTCCTTCGTACAGGTGCGGCGCGCGGCCCGTGCACAGCGGGCGTTAACCTTGAGTTTCGGCGCGGCCGTGATGGCGGCGACACTCGTGCCGGGGATAAACTTCGCGGTCATGCCGGCGTCGGTCGCGGGCGCCACGGCTATGTGGCTCGAAAGAGGAGGGCAGCGTGGCCTGCAACGTTAGAAACGGCGGCGCACGCAGGCGGGTTGCTATGCTGTCTGAGCCGCACGGGTTTGTTGCGGCGCAGATCCTGGAGGCAGGGAAAGCGGCCTGGACGGTCAAGGCCGTGCGGAGCCAGGCTAAAAGCTCAGCGCGCGCCGCCGCAACGCGGCCGCGTGGGCGGTCGCAAGCTTGATCGTGTCTCGCAAACGCAGTTAGATCCCGTACCTGTGGCGCAGATCAGCAGAAAGGACGAAGCGGAGCGGCGAATTCGGGCGGCCGTGCGCACTGTCATGAGCCCGGGTGTCTGGTTGGCGATTGGGGTGCAATTGCCCACAGGCATGTTGCTCTACTGGGTTATCGGGATGCTGCTAGCGGAAGAGCCCCAGCAGGGACAGGTACGCGCGTTTACGCTGCTGTTGGCGCTGTTGTTTCTCGCTTACCTGTACTTGATGAGCGGCGCCTCGCGTTCCTTTGCTCTCGGTGCGGCCACGGTATCGGTGCAGGAGGCGGCACGGCGTGGCAGAGAGGTGTTCAATGCATTTCTCTGGTTCGCCATAAAGGTCTTCTTGCTTGGTATGGTGAGCTCGTCGGTATTGCTGTACGTGCTCGGCAGTGTCGTGCGGTTGGCCGGTGTGACTAGTCAAGGCGAGGCACAGGCTCTGCTGGTGTCTGTGATCAAGGGGATAGCGTTGATCACGCCGTTTGCGTTGGTGTACTGGTTGCCGGTCATATTCGTACGCAATGACTTTCGCGTCATCCCGACGGTCGGCTGGGCATTGAAAATCATCGGGCATCAGCTATTCCGGTCAGGTTTTCTGGCTTTTCTCGTTTTCACACCACTGCTGGTGCTGTGGCTCATGCCCTCGGGTACGCCTTTTATCCTCATATTGATGGTCACGCTACTCGGTCAGCTTATGGCGTGGACGGCCTACGTATACTGCGTCGAGAACTTGGCCAAGAATCCACGCTGGCTGACGCCGTGACACGGCCTGTCGCTGGCGTCATCGCTCACCCTGTCGCTTGAGGTGGCAGCCCACATTTTCCCCCTCGATTTTGCCGCATCCTTGAAATTGCACTGCCGGCTGGTAGACTTTGCGGTTCACTGCGGGGTGGAGCAGTCTGGCAGCTCGTCGGGCTCATAACCCGAAGGTCGTAGGTTCAAATCCTACCCCCGCTACCAAATTTGGCCGGGCTGCCGAGAGGCGGCCGCGTCGTGGAAGGCCGGTTTGCCACCGGCCTTTTCCTTGCCCGCGGCAATGGCGCGCTGGCAAGTCGTCTCAGGGCAGCACGCAGGCAAAGGCGAAAGCGTCCGCTGCAGCCGGTTTAGCGTGCGCGTGGCCCTGGGGCGCGCCTTTCCGAGACCGACTCGAAGCAGCGGGGACCTTTTCGGCCCGCGCGGGGACGCGCCAGCGTATGCATCTGGGCCTCACGGGGGACCGGACATTGAGTTTTGGCACAGGATGCTTATAATTTGCCCCGTTTGGGTGGCGGAGCGGAGTAAGAAAAAGTGGGCGCAGGCCCACTTTTGCGTTTTTGGGTGCCGGCGAGATGGTGAACGCGGAGCTGAGCAGACTGCTGGAGCCGGGTGTGCGGGCCCTCGGCTTCGAGCTTGTGGACGTCGAGCTGAGCGGCCGGGGGCGCCGTGCCGTGCTGCGGGTCTATATCGATGGCCCCGAGGGGGTCACGGTGGACGACTGCGCGGACGTCAGCCGGCAGTTGAGCGGCATCTTGGATGTCGAGGATCCGATTCCGGAGCGTTATGTGCTCGAGGTGTCCTCGCCCGGCTTGGATCGGCCCCTTGCCAAGCGCGAGGATTTCGAGCGTTTTGTCGGAGAGCAGGTGAAGGTGCGTACCCGCCGGCCGCTCGACGGACAGCGGAACTTCAAGGGCCGCCTGGTTGGGGTGGAAGCGGAAAACGTTGTTCTAGAACTCGGCGAGAAAACGGTGAGTCTGGGCTTCGATAGCATCGAGAGGGCGAGACTCATCCCGCGGCTGTAGCGAGACGATTGCTTATGGGCAGCGAAGTATTGATGATGGTAGATGCACTGTCGCGCGAGAAGGGCGTCGACAAGCATGTGATCTTCCAGGCGCTCGAGGCGGCGCTGGCAACGGCCACGCGCAAGCGCCACAAAGGGGATATCGACGCGCGCGTTTCGATTCATCGTGACACGGGCGAGTACGATACATTTCGGCGTTGGGAGATACTCGAGGACGATGCCGAGATCGAATTTCCCGATCGCCAGCTACACCTGAGCGAGGCCTCGCAGCGCGATCCCGAAGCGCAGGTCGGTGGCTTCGTCGAGGAGCCATTGGAGCCGGTTGATTTCGGGCGCATTGCCGCACAGGCGGCCAAGCAGGTTATCCTGCAGAAGGTGCGCGAGGCTGAACGTGAGCAAGTCGTGCGCCTGTATCAGGAACGCAAGGGCCAGATGGTGACTGGCGTGGTCAAGCGCATGGAGCGCGGCGATTGCATTGTCGATCTCGGCGATGCTGAGGCACTGTTGGCGAAAAACAAGATGATACCGCGTGAGGGTCTGCG
The DNA here is from genome assembly GCA_964347935.1 of uncultured Nitrospiraceae bacterium. Classification (GTDB taxonomy): domain Bacteria; phylum Pseudomonadota; class Gammaproteobacteria; order Acidiferrobacterales; family SPGG2; genus SZUA-472. The sequence continues at coordinate 15,064 of CAYGAS010000181.1, forward strand.
TCCAGGGGATCGCATCCGGGCCTATCTGGAGGATGTCCAGTCTGTGCCGCGCGGCCCGCAGCTTTTCTTGAGCCGGATCGCACCGCAGTTGTTGGTCGAGCTGTTCAAGCTGGAAGTGCCTGAGGCGGGTGAAGGCCTGATCGACATCCACGCCGCGGCCCGGGATGCGGGCTTGCGGGCCAAGATCGCGGTAAGCACCAATGACCCGCGGATCGATCCGATCGGCGCCTGCGTGGGTATGCGCGGATCACGGGTGCAGAGCGTGTCAAACGAGCTCGCCGGCGAGCGTGTCGACATTATTCACTGGTCCGAAGATCCAGCGCAGTTTGTGATCAACGCACTGGCACCGGCGGAAGTGAATTCCATACTTGTCGACGAGGAAGTCCACAGCATGGATGTCATGGTCGATGAGATGCAGCTGTCACAAGCGATCGGCCGTGGTGGCCAGAATGTGCGCCTGGCAGCCGAGCTCACTGGCTGGGAGCTCAACATCATGACTGAAGAGGCTGCGACTGAAAAAAGCACCTCCGAGGCCGAAGGTATTGTCAAAGTATTCATGGAACAGTTAGATGTTGATGAGGAAGTCGCGAGTATTCTAGTGCAAGAGGGTTTTACAAATCTCGAAGAAGTGGCTTACGTGCCCAAGCAGGAATTGCTGACGGTCGAAGGGTTTGACGAGGCGCTTGTCGATGAGCTGCGTAGGCGCGCACGTGACGCCTTGCTGACCACGGCAATTGCCGAGGAGGAAAAGATCAGTATGGCGGAACCGGCGAGCGATTTGTTGGAAATGGAAGGGATGGATGAGCACACTGCTCATCTCTTGGCGAGTCACGGTATCAAGACGCGCGAGGACCTCGCGGAGCAGTCCGTGGATGAGCTGATGGAAATCGAAGGCATCGAGGACGAAGAGCGGGTCAAGGAGCTCATCATGACTGCACGGGCGCCGTGGTTTAGCGAACAACAGGGTGAGAGCGCCTAACAGCTTATGACAGCAACGACAGTCAAGGCCTTTGCTGAGCGCATCGGCGTTCCCTCAGAGAAGTTGCTCCGGCAGCTCAACGCTGCCGGCATCGACGGCAAACAGGCCGGCGACTCGCTGAGCGAGGAAGAGAAAGTGCTGCTGCTCAGCTTCTTGCGCGGTGGCGAGCAGGAGGCGGCGGCGCGCAAGCGCATCACGGTAAAGCGTAAATCGACGAGTCAGATTACACAGAGCACGCGCGCAGGCGGCACCCGTACCGTGCAGGTGGAGGTGCGAAAAAGGCGTACTTTCGTCAAGCGGGCTGAAATCGCCAAGTTGGTGATTCCGCCCGAGCCCGGTGTTGAGGCTGAAACGCTGCCCGAGGGCGCAGCGCCTCCGCTTGAGGGCGAGCCGGTCGCGGAAGTCACACCCCCCGTTCCCACGGCAGAAACGGAGGTCGCGCCGACAGAGGCGCCAACGCCGGAGCCCGAGGTGGCTGAGCCTGCGGTTGCAGCGGCGCCGCCCGCCGCACCAATCGGCGAGGCCGTGACACCGCCGGCGAAGGAACGCAAAGGCCCGGTCGCGAAGGAAAGGGAGAAACGGGAAAAGCGACGTCGAGACGAAGCCCCCGAGCGTGCCGAGCTGCATGTCGCGGAGGCGAGAAAAGCACGCCGCAAACCCAGGGCGGCCGCCAAAAAAGCGGTGGTCACCAGTATGTCGGGTCAGCATGCCTTCGAGAAACCCACCCAGCCGATCGTGCGTGACGTCGTAATACCGGAAACGATCACTGTCGGTGAGCTCGCGCAGAAAATGTCGGTGAAGGCTGCAGAAGTGATTAGGGCGCTCATGAAACTCGGTACCATGGTGACCATCAACCAGGTGTTGGATCGGGAGACCGCGACCATCGTGGTCGAAGAGATGGGGCATGCGGTCAAGGAGGCGAGGCCGACGAGCCCGGAAGCATTGCTGCAGCACGAGGTCGAAGTCGCCGGCGAGATGGAGCCACGACCGCCGGTCGTCACTGTCATGGGCCACGTAGACCACGGCAAGACCTCGCTGTTGGATCACATCCGCCAGACCCGCGTTGCCAGCGGCGAGGCGGGCGGGATCACCCAGCATATTGGTGCTTACCACGTCGAAACACCCAGAGGGGTCGTGACTTTTCTCGACACCCCAGGCCATGAGGCGTTTACGGCCATGCGTGCGCGTGGTGCCAAGGCTACGGATCTGGTCATCCTAGTGGTCGCGGCGGACGATGGCGTTAAGCCGCAGACTGTCGAGGCGATTCATCACGCGCGCAATGCCGGCGTGCCGATTGTCGTAGCCATCAACAAGATTGATAAACCCGATGCTGACAGCGATCGCGTGCGACAGGAGCTGACCAAGCATCAGGTCATTCCCGAGGCGTGGGGCGGAGAAGACTTGTTTGTAAACGTGTCAGCCAAGACCGGTGAAGGCATCGATGAGCTGCTCGAAGCGGTCCTCCTGCAGGCCGAGGTGCTCGAGCTTAAAGCGGTGAAGAAGGGGCCGGCCAGCGGAATCGTGGTTGAGGCGCGTCTCGACAAGGGGCGCGGGCCGGTGGCCACGCTGCTAGTGCAGCGCGGCACGTTGCACAAAGGCGACATCGTCTTGGCAGGCGGCGAGTATGGACGCGTGCGCGCGATGCGCGACGAGAGCGGCCGCGGCATAAAAGAGGCCGGGCCGTCAATTCCCGTTGAGATTCAAGGCCTGTCCGGTGTGCCCAGCGCCGGTGACGATGTGGTGGCGGTGGAGAGTGAACGCAAAGCGCGTGAGATCGCACTATATCGGCAGGGCAAGTTCAAGGACACCAAGCTTGCGCGGCAGCGCTCGACGAAGTTGGCCGACGTATTCGAGCAGATGCAGGAGGGAGAGTCCAAGACGCTCAACCTCTTGATCAAGGCGGATGTGCAGGGCTCGGTTGAGGCGCTTGCGGACACACTCGAGAAACTCTCTAGTGACGAAGTCAAGGTGAAGGTGATCCACGGCATGGTCGGCGGCATCAGCGAATCGGATGTCAACCTCGCCATGGCATCGGAGGCGATCATCATCGGGTTCAATGTGCGCGCCGACAGCGCGGCCCGGCACTTAATCGAGAGCGAAGGCGTGGATGTACATTATTACAACGTCATTTACGACGCAGTCGATGAGGTCAAGAACGCAATCAGCGGCCTGTTGAAACCGCAGGTCAAAGAGCGCACAGTCGGGCTGGCGGAAGTGCGCGAGGTATTCCGCGCCCGCAAGTATGGTGCCATCGCGGGCTGTTTCGTTGCAGAGGGCATGGTGCGTCGCGGCCTGCCACTGCGGGTGTTGCGCGATAACGTCGTTATCTTTGAGGGTGAGCTAGAGTCACTGCGCCGTTTCAAGGAAGACGTTAACGAGGTTAAAGCAGGGACGGAGTGCGGTATTGGGGTGCGCAATTACAATGACGTCAAGGCTGGTGATCAGATCGAGGTGTACGAGAGGGTGGAGGTGCGTCCGACACTGGCCGTGCTCTGACCTTTCCGGCATCGCCGACGCTAGCATAGCATCTTAACCCATGGGCGGAGATTCCAATCGGCCACGACGTGTCGCTGAATTGCTCAGGCGTGAGCTTGCCACATTGATTCGCCACGAGCTCAAAGATCCAAGGGCTCACGGCGTTACGATCACGGCCGTCGATGTCTCGCCGGATCTCTCCTCGGCGAAGGTGTACGTCACGACCCTTGGGGCGCCTGAGGCAGCCAGAGAAAGTGTGGCCGCGCTGAATCATGCAGCACAATTTCTGCGACATCGCTTACTAGGGCGTTTGGTCTTGCGGGGCGTGCCTCAACTACAGTTTCGCTACGACGAGTCCTTAGAGCGAGGCCGGGAGCTTACTGATCTCATCGAACGCGCAGTGGCGGAAAACCACGGCCACAAGCCCGAATAAACAGGGAGGCCCGATTGGCCCGAAAGAAGCGCAACTGCGTCGACGTCAATGGCATTCTGCTGCTCGACAAGCCGGCGTCGATGACATCGAATGCTGCTCTGCAGGCGGCGAAGCGCATCTTTCGTGCATGTAAGGCGGGCCACACCGGAAGTCTCGATCCAATTGCCACCGGCTTGCTGCCGCTGTGCTTTGGCGAAGCGACCAAGGTGTCACAGTTTCTGCTTAACGCCGACAAGCGCTACCGAACGTTTTTCAAGCTCGGCGAATCGACGACCACCTATGATAGCGAGGGCGACTTGATCGAAAGGCGATCGGTGACGGTCGGACGGCGTGTGATTGAGCGCGCGCTGCGTCGTTTTGAGGGCGAGATCGATCAGATGCCGCCGATGTACTCCGCGATCAAGCGCGGCGGCAAATCGCTGTATAAGCTTGCGCGCAAAGGCATTGACATCGACCGCACGCCGCGGCGCGTAATCATTCACAAGATTCGCTGTCTCGATCTGCGCGAGGAATACTTGGAACTGGAAATCCATTGTTCAAAGGGAACCTACGTGCGGGCGCTGGCGCATGATTTGGGGGAGACACTGGGGTGCGGTGCACATGTGGCCGGGCTGCGACGCGAGGCTGTCGGTGAGCTCAGGGTCGAGGACGCGGTTGGGCTCGATGCGCTCGCGGCGCTGCCGACGCGCGAGGACCGGGAGGCGTTGCTGTTGCCGGTCGATGTAGCGCTTTCAGGCCTGCCGGACGTGCATCTGACTCCGCTGGCGGCACATTATCTGTGCCGGGGCCAAGCTGTGTCGGTCAGACATTCGCATCGCCCCGGCTGGGTGCGGTTATACGCTGGCACGACTCGGTTTCTCGGTATGGGACAGATTCTAGATGACGGAAGGGTGGCGCCACGTCGGCTCTTGCTCGGCGACCCGCACAGTGATTGATGTTGCTTGATCGGTTGAGGCAAACAGGGGCCGCAGGTAGAATACGCGCCGCCCCCGTCGGGTCGTTGACCGGTCGACGTACGAGGTAGAAAACTATGGCCATGACAGCGAACAGCAAGTCCAAGATTGTAGAAGATTACCGCACGCACCAAAGTGATACCGGGTCGCCCGAGGTTCAGATCGCGCTATTGTCAGCGCGCATCAACGAACTGGCAGATCATTTTCAGGCTCACCCCCACGACCACCATTCGCGCATCGGCTTGCTGCGAATGATCAATAAGCGCCGAAAGCTGCTTGAGTACCTCAAGGGATCGGATGTCGGTCGGTACCGCTCTTTGATTGAGCGGTTAGGCTTGCGCAAGTGATCGAGGACAGAACCTTGCCAAAGATCGTCAAATCCCTTCCCTACGGCCAACACACAATCACTCTTGAAACCGGAGAAATTGCCAATCAGGCGAGCGGTGCTGTCGTTGCGAGTATTGGCGACACTGTGGTACTGGCAACCGTCGTTGCTGCGAAAGAGGGCAGACCCGGACAAGACTTCTTTCCACTCACCGTCGATTACCAAGAAAAGACATTCGCGGCCGGGCGCATTCCAGGGGGGTTCTTTAAACGCGAAGGACGGCCATCGGAAAAGGAAATACTCACCTCTCGCCTGATCGACCGCCCCATTCGCCCTCTCTTTCCAGACGGTTTCACTAACGAAGTCCAGATCGTTGCAACGGTCTTGTCGCTTGAGCCCGAGATCGACCCCGATATCGTCGCCATGATCGGCGCGTCCGCGGCGCTCGCCCTGTCTGGGGTTCCGTTTGCCGGACCCATTGGAGCTGCGCGCGTCGGCTATCGGGAGGGTGACTATATTCTTAATCCGACGGCTCAGCAGTTGAAGGACTCACAGCTCGACTTGGTGGTCGCGGGCACGGAAAAGGCCGTGCTGATGGTCGAATCGCAAGCGCGCGAGCTGTCCGAGGAAGCCATGTTGGGCGCAGTGATGTTCGGTCATTCGCAGATGCAGCCGATCATCCAGGGTATACGCGAGCTGGCCAAGGAGGCGGGTATGGCCTCGTGGGACTGGCAGCCACCGGCCCAGGATAATCAGCTGCTCGAGTCCGTACGGGTGGCGGAAGCCGATATTAAGGCGGCCTACACGATTGCCGAAAAGAAGGCGCGGCTGGACCGACTGAGCGAGATTCGTCAGCAAACGGTAGAACGGCTCCAGACAGCAGATGCAGATGAGGAGGAAGCGAGCCGGATCAAGAATGCCATCAAAGACACCGAACGACGCATCGTCCGCGGCCGTATCCTCGAAGGTGAGCCCCGTATCGATGGCCGCGATACACGGACGGTACGGCCGATCAATGTCCGTGTCGGAGTGCTGCCGCGCACGCATGGTTCGGCGCTATTCACCCGGGGTGAGACGCAGGCGCTCGTGATCACGACGCTCGGAACGGGGCGCGACGCCCAGATCATCGATGCCCTGGAGGGCGAGCGCAAAGAGCCCTTCATGCTGCACTACAACTTTCCACCCTACAGCGTCGGTGAGACGGGCAGATTAGGTTCACCCAAGCGGCGGGAGATCGGCCATGGACGCTTGGCCAAGCGTGCCGTGATCGCCGTGCTGCC
>CAYGAS010000182.1:0-2704 GCA_964347935.1 uncultured Nitrospiraceae bacterium
TTGCCAAAGTGGTCTTGCCGGAACCACCTTTGGCATTTAGGGCCATTATTATCCGCATCGTAACTCCGTGCCTTGGGTCGATGCGCTGATTATATCTTTCGCGGGGTAATCTTTCGCATCCAATTAATGGAACGCATGGCGATTTTTATTCGTACGGCAGAGGATGGGTCACGATCACGTACTCTTCAACCCGCTTACCACCGATTAGGTGTTCCTGGATGATGCGCTCGAGCACCTTCGGCGTACAGCTGCGGTACCACACGCCATCGGGATACACCACCGCAATAGGCCCCTGCTGGCAGATCCGGAAGCAGTTGGCCTTGGTGCGGTAGACGACCCCGCTTTGCGCGAGACCGAGCTCGTTCAGCCGGCGCTTGAGATAGTCCCACGACTCGAGGCTGAGCTTCTTCGGGGAGCACTTGGGCTCGGTCTGATCGGCGCAAAGGAATATGTGGCGCCGGATATTGTTGATTTTCAGCTCTTCGAGCTTGCTCGCTATCAGTGCGCTACGGTCGGGTATCTTGCTATCGGCCACCGTTTCTTTCACCTGTCGCTCGATGCGTCGTAGTATCCTGAAAGCGTAGCCGTAAAGTCCAGTGTGTGACAATGATGGCCGGTCCGTATATTCTCTTCTCTGCACGTCTAGACCCGCATTCCTAAGGATTCAAACGATGAACGATGAGGTTGCGCCTGTCCCGGGCAAGACGACCGACGGCGGCCTGCAGTGTGAGCCCATTCAGTCTCCGATCTCACCCGACGAGCTTGGCTACGCAACGCTCGCACCGGTTGGCGAATTCGGGGCGGGCTCGTTCCAGTCTTTCACGCTTGTTTACACTGCGGGTAAATACGGTATCGATGATTCGGGATCGTTGCGCGTGTGTTTCCGCTTTGCCTCCGATCAAAGCCGTCCCCAGTTCGAGGATCCCTGCCGTGTCGGCTACACGACGATCACGGCTTCGAACAACGCCGTCCTGCAGTATCACTATGACCCCAAGGGAAATGTGCGCCCATGGGATCGCACACTATATATAAAAGTCGTCAAAGGCTTTCTGCGTGAGGGTGACACAATCACCATTCGCTTCGGCGATACCTCGGGTGGGTCGCCCGGCATGCGTCTGCAAACCTTTTGCGAAGACAGCTTCGAGTTCCACGTACTGGTCGACCCGATTGCAACCTTCAACTATCAGTCGCTGCCGGTGCAGCCTGTCATCAAGATCGTTTCGGGCGCGCCGGAGCGCTGGGTGGCGATCCTGCCGACCTTGCGCCGGGTCGGTGAGACGTTCGCGCTCAAACTCAAAGCCGAGGACCGTTGGGGCAACCCCTCGGATAAGGTCAGTGCAACGGTACGCCTCAAGTCGAGTCATCCAATAAAGGGCTTACCAGAAACGCTCACGTTTAAGAGAGGTGACTTTGCCAAGGTGATCGACGGCCTCATCGTCAGCGAGCCGGGTGATATGACGATTGCGCTACAGGATGAAAGCGGCATTGCTCTCGCCGAAAGCAACCCGCTGCGGATCGTCAAGGATACGGCGCTGTTGCCGTTTTGGGCCGATCTCCACGGGCAGTCGGAGGAAACCATCGGTACCAACAGCGCCCGGCAGTACTTCGAATTTGCCCGTGACAAGGCCTTTATCGATGCGACCGGCCATCAGGGCAACGATTTTCAGATTACTAATGCATTCTGGTTCGAGCTGGATCGCCTGAGCGCGGAGTTCAATGAGGCCAGACGTTTCGTGACGCTTCCCGGATACGAGTGGTCGGGTAATACCGGCCTCGGCGGTGATCGCAATGTTTACTTCAGCACCGAAGGCCGGCAGATCCGCCGTTCCTCGCATGCGCTCGTCCCTGATCGCAGCGATCTACACACCGACGCCAATACCGCCGCCGAGCTTTTTCAGGCGTTTGCGCAGAGCGACGAAGACGTGGTGTGTTTTGCCCACTGCGGCGGACGTTATGCGGACGTGAAGCTTGCGCACGACGGGCGCTTCGAGCGTTCGATGGAGGTGCATTCGTCTTGGGGTACCTTCGAATGGCTGGTGCACGACGCATTCGAAATGGGCTACCGCGCGGGCATCGTCGCCAACTCCGACGGCCACAAGGGTCGCCCCGGCGCGAGTTATCCGGGGGCGTCCTTATTCGGTGCGATCGGCGGGCTTACCTGTCTGCTCATGCCCGAGCTCACGCGTGAGGCCTTAATCGAGTGCCTGCGCCGGCGCCGGCATTACGCCACTACCGGTGGGCGCATGCTTATTGATGTCGTTGGGGCGTTTGCGCAGGGGGGGATGGTTTATCACGATGATCCCGCGCTTGGACCGACCGAGGGAACACCCGCGACCACCGCCATGATGGGCGACATCGTGCAGCTGGCGAAAGGTGAAGTCAGGCTCACGGTCGACATCCTCGCCAGTGCGCCGATAGAGCGCCTGGAAATCTTCAACGGGCTTGAGCGACTGGAAACCGTGCGGCCTTACCAGCCAGATGAGCTCGGCAACCGGATTCGAGTCGTTTGGGAGGGCGCAGAGTACCGGGGGCGGTTTCGCCAGGTGATTTGGGACGGTGAGGCGACCGTTGCCGATAATCGCATCATCGACGCGCGTCCCATTAATTTCTTTAATCGTGACAAGACACTGGAGCGAGTCGGCAGCAATAGGCTTGTATGGCGTGCGCTCACGACAGGCAATATCGGCGGCTTCGATATGTGGGT
>CAYGAS010000183.1:0-18513 GCA_964347935.1 uncultured Nitrospiraceae bacterium
TTGGCCGAGTCACTGTTGGGATTGCCCATGGTAGTAGCGCGATTCTGTACTCAGCGTTACGCTGTCCTGCGCGCTGAGACGTGAGGTGTGAGGCGTGAGGAGAAACACTTTAATGCTCCTAAGCTTTCAATCATGACCCCTCAATCCTTATCAATCGTCCCTGCGTAAATGCTCTGTACTGCACTGACCGCGGCTCCGATCTCCAACGGCCAGCCGCAGTCGCGCAATGTTAGCTCGAGCGCCGAGGCAAAGGCGATGATGTCCAGTTGGTCAAGATAACCCATGTGAGCGACGCGAAAGATCCTGCCCTTGAGCCGTTCCTGGCCTTCGGCCACCCTGATGCCATAAGCGCGCCGCAAGCGTTCAACCAACTGGTGGCCGTCGACAGATTCGGGGACCCGGACGGCTGTCACCGCATCGCTCGGCGACTTGGCGTACAGATCCAGCCCAACCGCGGTCGCGGCCGCACGGGTCGCGCGCGCAAGCGTAGCAAAGCGCGCCCAACACTGCTCCAGGCCTTCGGCGAGGATCATGGAGAGCGCCTCGCGCAGGCCTGCGATGAGCGTGACCGCAGGTGTCCAGGCGGTGAAGCCGCTTGCCAGTCCATCTCTCGCTTTGAGCGCATCGAAATAGAACTTTGGCAAGTCGCTAGCGGCTGCCTGAACCCAGGCGCGTTCGCTCACCGCCATGAACGCAAGCCCCGGGGGCGTCATCGCGCCTTTCTGCGAGCCCGTAACGCAGACATCTACACCCCAGTCGTCCATGCGAAAGGGCAACACACCGATCGCGCTGATACCGTCAACAATCACGAGTGCGCTGCTTTCTTGTCTGACGACTGCCGCCAGCGAAGCAATATCGAAGGCGACGCCGGTGGACGTTTCGCTGTGAGTGAGAAACACGGCAGCGACATCCGGGTGCTGGCGCAGCAACGGCGCAAGCTGATCGGCATGGGCCGCTTCGCCCCACGGGACTTTAAGCGTGACGGCGTTCAGTCCATAGATCTCGGCAATCTCGCCCCAGCGCTCGCCGAATTTGCCGCCGTTGACCGCGATGACGCGATCGCCGCGGCGTAGGAAGTTCACCGCGGCCGCTTCCATGGCGCCAGTGCCCGAGCTAGTCAGCGTGAGCACGTCGTTGCGCGTGCAAAACAAAGTCGCCAGCTTAGACGACACGTCGTGCAATAACTCCGCAAACTCGGCGCTACGCGGATGCCACAACGCGTGCGCCATGGCAGTAAATACGCTCGGCGGAACCTCGGTCGGACCAGGCGTGAACATTCGTGACTTCATTAAGCGGCTACTCGTATTCGAAAATAATCTTGATGGCACTATCTTGTTTGGCGAGCGCGAGATCAAAGCCGCGCTGCGCATCGGTAAACGGCAGATGATGGGTGATAAGCGGGGCCACCTGGATTCTGCCCTGCATGATCATGTCCATCGCCAACGGCACGTCCGTATGCACGTCCTGTCCGACGGAACCGATCAGGCGGATGTTCTTTCTGAAAAAATCGGCGAAACGAAACGGGTAAATCTTCTGATCGGGCACCCCGAAGGCCACAACCGTGCCCCCGCGCTTCACGAGATCCAGGCAATCGTTGATCGTGTCAGGCTGATGGCCGACGGCTTCGATGACGACATCGGCCATCTTGCCACCGGTGATATCAGCCACGCTGTCGACGACTGTCTCTTTAACGGCGTTAATGCAGTGCGTGGCCCGCATCACCCGTGACACGGCCAGGCGGTAATCGACCACATCGGTGACGATGACGCTGCGCGCGCCGAGATTGCTCAACACATGCGCGATCAGCAACCCCATGGGGCCCTGACCGACGACGACGGTGTCGCGGCCAAGCAGACTGCCAAGCTTGCGGCAGGCCGAGATCACCGTGCCGAGCGGCTGTGAGAGCAGGATGTGGTCCTCGTGTTCGTGGTCAGGCAGCGCCACTGTCGCCGAGTCATCGGCCACGAAGTATTCCGCCAACCCGTCCTTGTTGCGCGGAATCGCCAGCACCGCATCGCCCTCGCGGAACTGGCCGGACTTGCTGGCGGCAACCACGCCGATGCACTCGTGCATGGATACCCCGGGGGCCAGGGGATAGCGGGATAGAGGGGCTTGGTTTGCGAAAACCGGCATGTCGCTACCGCAAAGGGCCGTGCGGCCAGTTTTGATGACGACACTGCCTGCCGGCTCGTCAGCAATATCAGGGTCGTCGGTATCGACGATAGCGTATTTCTTAGGGGCAATAACCTGGGCCGCTCTCATATGGGTTGCCGTTTGTTCGTGAAGAAAGTCATGACGCTGTCGCGTCGTTTGCGTCGGCGTTGTGCTCCGATGTCGGGTCCGCATTGAGGCGTCCCGAAACCCGCGACCCCCTCGGCGCGTGTCCCCCGGCCCTGCCGCGGTGCAAAAACCCTGCCCGTGGATCGGGAATCGCAGGCCGCCTTGGGCTTAGCCTAGGCCCTTGATTTGGGTGTCCTCGGGTCCCGGTAATGCTGATGGTACGGAGACTTTTTTGCAACCGTCGGGTATATTGGGCAGGCTCTGTCCACCACAGGAACGGTCCGGGACATGCGAAAGAACTCGAATAACTCCCGGGTGCTGATATATAGCCACGACTCTTTCGGACTGGGGCACCTTCGCCGCTGTCGGACGATCGCCCAGTCGCTCGTGGCACGCCGGAAGGATATGTCGGTACTGATCCTCTCCGGATCGCCCATTATCGGGAGTTACGACTTCAGGACCCGGGTAGACTTTGTACGGATACCGGGCGTCATCAAGCTGCGCAATGGTGAGTACTCCTCCCTGAGCCTGCACATCGACATCAGTGAGGTGCTGGAAATGCGTGCGTCCATCATCCAGCACACCGCCAAAGTCTTCAACCCGGACCTGTTTCTGGTCGACAAGGAGCCGCTGGGACTGCGCGGGGAGATTCTCGGCACCTTGCGCATGCTGAAGAGCACCGGCAGCCTGTGTGTGCTCGGTTTGCGCGACGTCATGGATGACCCGGTGCTGCTCGCCCGGGAATGGCAGCGTAAGCAGGCGCTGCCGGCGTTGCGCGATCTTTACGATGACATATGGGTCTACGGGTTGCCGCAGATCTGCGATCCGCTAGCTGGCATCCCCCTACCCTCGGGCGTGCGCAGAAAACTGACTTACACTGGATACTTGCGGCGTAAGCTACCCGAGCAGACCGATCTGCAAGGGGCTGGCCCGCATTACTTCGATGAACCCTATCTGCTGGTCACGACCGGCGGCGGCGGTGACGGCGACGCACTTATCGATTGGGTCCTGCGCGCTTACGAAGCCGACCCACGCATCCCCTATCCGGCACTGCTTGTATTCGGCCCATTCATGCGTAGTCGGCGCCGTGAGAAATTCCGCAAACGCGTGGACCGGCTGGCACGCGTGCGCGCCATCACCTTCGATTCGAACGTCGAGCAATTGATGGCGGGGGCGGCCGGTGTGGTGGCCATGGGGGGATACAACACTTTTTGCGAGATCCTGTCGTTCGACAAGCCGGCCCTGATCGTGCCGCGGAGAAAGCCGCGCATGGAGCAGTACATTCGCACCAGCCGGGCACAAGAGCTGGGCCTGGTGAGCATGTTGAGCGATGGTGACGGCCGCAGCGCGCGGCGAATGGCGGATGCGTTGCGTACCTTGCCGTCGCAGAATCGCCCGTCCGCCATCATTATGCCGCCCCTGCTGGATGGCTTGGACAACATCAATAAAATGGTCGATGCGTACCTGCCGGCGGCTTTCGAGCGGCGTGTCGGCGTTGCCAGCCAAGGAGTCTAGTCTGTACCCGTGTCTGGTGCCATTGCCTTCGTCCTGAAGGGCTATCCCCGACTCTCAGAGACCTTTATCGCTCACGAGATAGGCGCGCTCGAGCGGCGCGGCCTGGACATTCGCATCGTTTCACTGCGCCGACCCACGGACCGGAGTCGGCACCCAGTACACCGGGAGGTCAAGGCACCGGTGCTGTATCTGCCCGAGTACCTGTACCGCGAGCCGATTCGGGTCTGGCGCGGCTGGCTGGCGGCGCGCAAGCGCAGCGGCTATCGGTCGGCGCGCCGCGCCTGGTTACGGGACCTGGTGCGCAACCCCACGCCCAATCGCGTGCGCCGTTTCGGTCAAGCGCTGGTACTGGTACACGAGCTGCCGGTTGGGGTGACGCACTTGCACGCACACTTTTTGCACACACCGGCCTCGGTGGCGCGTTATGCCAGCGTGATCACGGGCCTCCCCTGGAGCTGCTCGGCGCATGCACGCGACATCTGGACCATTCCCGCGTGGGAAAAGCGCGAGAAGCTGGCGGCGTGCGAATGGACCGTCTGCTGCACGTCGGTGAATTGCGAGCACTTACGGACCTTGGCGCCGGTGCCGGATCGTGTACAGCTGCTTTATCACGGGCTCGATTTATCGCGTTTCCCACTCGGTGAAGGGCGACGGCCGCCGCGCGACGGCCGGCCGGGTAGCGATCCGGTCTTGATCCTGTCGGTAGGAAGGGCGGTGGAGAAAAAGGGCTACGCCGATCTCCTGGAGGCCCTGGCTGCGCTGGCGCCAGCGTTATGCTGGCGCTTTGTACACATTGGTGGCGGTCCGCTGTTGTCACGACTCAAGGCGCGGGCGCGGGCGCTCGGTCTAGCCGACAAGATCACATGGCTCGGTGCACAACCGCACGACGTCGTGCTGCGCTGGTATCGCGAGGCCGATCTGTTCGTGCTTGCCTGTCGCGTCGCGCGCGATGGCGATCGCGACGGCATGCCCAATGTCCTGCTCGAGGCACAGAGCCAGGGCCTGGCATGCGTGACCACCCGGCTCTCGGGTATCCCCGAGTTGGTGGAAGACGGCGTGACCGGTGTATTGACGCCGCCCCACGACTTCAGGGCATTAAGCGCGGCGCTCGCACGCCTGATCAGTAATCCGCAGGTGCGCGCACGCCTTGGCGAGGCAGGCAAGCGGCGGGTCACAGAGCGCTTCTCCTTCGACGCCGGGATCGAGCGCCTGGCGGGAAGCTTGCAATTGGCCACACAGGGATCGCCGCTGTGAGAGTCGCCTTCTACGCGCCGATGAAAGCGCCCAATGATCCTGTACCCTCCGGGGATCGAAAGATTGCTCGCTTGTTCTTACAGGCCCTCGGTGAGGGTGGCCACGTGATGGAGTTGGCTTCGGGGTTTCGCAGCTGGGAAGGGGCCGGAGACAGCGCGCGCCAGCGCCGTCTGCACGACATCGGTGCGCGCATCGCGCAGCGCCTCGTGCGCCGCTATCGTGCGTTACCGCCTGCACGCCGGCCGGAGGCCTGGTTCACGTATCACGTCTACCACAAGGCACCGGACTGGATCGGACCCCCGGTAAGCGAAGCGCTCGGCATCCCTTACGTGGTTGCCGAGGCATCCTATGCGCCGAAACAGGCGGGTGGGCCATGGGACATCGGTCATCAGGCAGCGGCGAGTGCGATCTCGCGCTCGGCGGCCATACTTGCGCTCAACTCCAACGACATACCGTGTGTGCTGCCATTGCTCGATAACCCGCGGCGTCTGATTCCGATGCGACCCTTCTTGGACACACGCGAGTATCCCGCGCGTAAGGGCAGCGAACCCGAACGCAGTGCGCTCTCCCGGCGCTTCAACGTGGCTGCTGACTGTCCGTGGTTGTTGACGGTCGCCATGATGCGCTACGGGAACAAGCTCGCGTGCTATCGATTGCTCGCCGATGCACTGCGGTCTATTCGCGAGCCGCGGATGGTGGCGTTGCTCGTCGGGGATGGGCCGGCGCGGGCAGACGTGGAGGCGGCATTCGCCGGCATCGGCCAACACCACATCGTCTTCGCTGGTCTGCAACCCCAAGATTTGCTCAAAAACTTTTTTGCCGCGGCTGACCTGTTTGTATGGCCGGCCGTCGATGAGCCTTTCGGCATGGCCTTGCTCGAAGCGCAGACGGCAGGGCTACCCGTCGTGGCCGGCCGCAGTCGCGGTGTCCCCGATATCGTGCGCGATCAGGTGAGCGGTGTGCTGGTGGCGCCCGGCGACGTGGATGCGTTTGCGCAGGCACTGGTCTCGCTGCTCGGCAGTCCTAAGCGATTGCGAGCGATGGGCAGCGCCGCACGTGCAACGGCCGTACGCGACCACGATATCAGCACAGCGACGAAAATGCTCAACCGCGTGCTCGAGCAGGTGCGCGCAGGCGCGGTGCCATGATTTCGGTAGCACTAATTCGCCACGGGCCGACGGAGTGGAACGTCAAGGGGCGGATCCAAGGTCACACGGATGTGTCTCTCAGCGAGGCGGGACGCGCCGAAGTGTCGCGCTGGTCGATGCCATCGGCGCTGCAGCAACACGAGTGGGTCACGAGCCCCCTCAAGCGCGCCGTGGAAACAGCTCGTCTGCTGAGCGGGCGTGAGGCGCAAAAAGAACCGAGGTTGATGGAGTTGAACTGGGGGCAATGGGAAGGTTGCACCTGGGATGAGCTCCATGCAGCCCATGGCCCCGCGCTCGCAAAGATGCTGGAGACGCACGGGCTTGATTTCGAGCCCCCGGACGGCGAGAGTCGACGGGCGCTGCTGCAGCGCCTGCAAGGCTGGTTAGCCGACGTTGTGGCCGGTGCGCGCCCCGTGGCCGCCGTGACCCACCGGGGCGTGCTCCACGCGGCGCTGGCGCTTGCGACTGGCTGGGACATGCGGGGCCGGGCCCCCGAACGTTTGGACTGGTCGAGCGCGCATCTGTTTTCCCTGCGCCCTGAGGGCCACTTACAAGTCGATCGCCTTAACCTCGAGCTCAGAACGCAATGACCGATACACACGTCATGTGTCATGTGCAACACCTCATGGGCAGTGGGCATCAATGGCGCACGGCGGCGTTGAGCCGGGCCTTGTGCGCGCGCGGTTGCAAGGTGACCTATGTATCGGGTGGCTATGCCTTGCCTGGCTTGGACGTCGGCTGTGCGGCGTTCGTACAGTTGCCGCCGGCACGAGCGGCCGATATGCGTTACAAGGTGTTGGTGGACGAGCGCGGGCAGCCGGTCAATGACGCTTGGCGCGCGCACCGCCGCGCGTTGTTGCTCGAAACGTTCCAGGCGTGTCAGCCCGATGTGTTGCTGATCGAGACCTTTCCTTTCGGGCGTCGCCTGTTGCGCTTTGAGCTGATCCCGCTCCTTGAGGCCGCGCGCGCCCGTCGGCCACGCCCGCGTATCGTGTGCTCAGTGCGCGATATCCTGGAAAATCACAACACACCGGGACGCCATGAGAAGATCGTTGACCTGGTGCAACGCTATTTCGATCTGGTCCTCGTGCATGGCGACCCGGATATAGTGCCGTTCGAGACCACGTTTCCGCTGGCGCATCGGCTGCACGGCAAGCTGTGTTACACGGGTTACGTGCGCGCGCATGAACGCGCGCCGGCTGGCGGCAACGTGGGTCGTGACGAAGTGGTCGTGTCGGTGGGTGGCGCGGCATTCGGTGAACACGTGCTGGCTGCGGCGATCGAGGCCTATGGCCTGTCGGCCCTGCATGAGCGCACGTGGCGAATCCTGGTCGGACACAACCTGCCCCAGGATCGCTTCGAGCGCTTGCGGGCGAAGGCGTGCGGCAATCTTGTGATCGAGCGCGCTCGCAAGGATTTCACGAGGTTGTTGAGAAACTGCGCCCTGTCCGTGTCGCAGGCTGGTTACAATACCATGCTTGAGGTGTTGGAGGCGGGTATACCTGCGGTGGTGATCCCCTATTCTGATGATCGCGAAAAGGAGCAAGCCGTGCGCGCCCGTTTGTTGCGAGACCGCGGCTTGATCGAGCTGATAGAGAACGATGAGTTGACGCCGCAGCGGTTGGCGCAGGCGGTGGACCGGGCATGGCAACGCCCGCGCGCGATGCGCCCGACGGTTAACATGAATGGTGCGACGGTAGCGGCATCCCTGCTTGCCGGCGTCAGTAGGAAGACAGCGTGAGTACGACCACCTACCACTACCCGTTCAGCAGTGTCGCCGGTGACTACGCGCGCGCCGCATTTGGCGTTCTTTTGTTTACCTTACCCGCGCTGATGTTTTCGATGGCCTGGATACCTCGCGTGATCCTGTTGTCATTAGCGGCGATATTTCTCGGCTTTGGCTTACAGACGGCGTTTCGTCATGGCACGCGCTTCACGGTCAGCGATCTGGACATTGTCGGCAAGCCGCGCGGCGCGCGGTTGCGCTGGCGTGAACTCACCGACGTCAAGCTGGAGTACTATACGCTGCAACGCGAGTCCAAGCACGGGTGGATGCAGCTCACCCTGCGTAGCGGTGGGAGGCGACTGCACATGGACTCGCGCCTCGATGGTTTTGTCGAGATCGCGCAGCGTGCGGCTGTCAGCGCCCGGGAACTGCACCTCGATCTGAGCCCGACGACGATGAATAACTTCGCCGCCCTCAATATCAACACAGTGGCCGAATGATGGGCGAGCCATTACTACAGGTGAAAGATCTCATGGTCGAGTTCATCTTGCACGACCAGGGAGTCTTGCGGGCCGTGGATGGCGTCTCCTTCAGTATTGGCGCGGGATCGACCGCCGCGCTGGTGGGTGAGTCGGGCTCCGGAAAGTCGGTCATCGCGCAAGCGATCATGAGCATATTGCCGAAGCCGGGTCGGATAACCGGCGGCCATATCCAATTCAACGATCCGGTGCCGCACGACGGCGACAACGGTCCTGTTGATATTGCCGTACTCGATCCCGACAGTACGCGCATGCGTGCGATCCGGGGAGGCCGGATCTCTATGATCTTCCAAGAGCCGATGACATCGCTGTCGCCGCTGCATACCGTCGGCAATCAGATTAGCGAAGCAGTGCGGCTGCATCGAGATGTGGACCAGCAAGAAGCGCTTGAGCTATCGGAACAGATGCTCGTGCGTGTGGGTTTCCCAAATCCGAAGCGTGCGCTCAATACCTACTCTTTCGAGCTTTCGGGAGGCTTGCGGCAGCGGGCGATGATTGCCATGGCGCTAGTCTGTCGTCCAGCGATGCTGATCGCCGACGAACCGACCACGGCCCTCGACGTGACCGTGCAGGCGCAAATACTTAAGCTGATCAAGGATCTGCAGCAGGATCTCGGCATGACCGTGCTACTGATCACCCACGACTTGGGCGTGGTGGCCAATATGGCCGACGATGTGATCGTCGTGTACCACGGCAAAGTCATGGAACGCGGTAGCGTCTCGGACATCTTCTCGAGGGCGCAACATCCGTATTTGCAGGCATTGATGCGGGCGGTGCCACGCGTGGGAATGACGGCCGGCGAGCGTTTGACGCCCATTCGCGAAGTCGAGCATGCGACTGGCGGCTACCTGGCTGAGGGCAGCGCTTCGCCAGAAAACGCCGAGGGTGTTGGGCCGTTGCTAGTGGTGCAGCAGGTCTCCAAGTGCTTTCAGGTTCGTAAGGGCGGGTTTGTCGGGCGGTCTTCGGCGCCAGCGATACAGGTGCTGGAAGACGTAAGTTTCGATATCAAGCGCGGCGAATGTCTCGGTCTGGTTGGTGAAAGCGGTTGCGGCAAGACCACGCTCAGCAAGATCATCATGCGTGCCATCGATCCTGACCGGGGCACGATTCGCTATAACGATCGCGGCACAATGATCTCCTTACTGGACATGAGTAACAGCGAGCTCATCGCTTTTCGCCGCAAGATGCAGTTCATCTTTCAGGATCCGTTTGGGTCACTGAATCCGCGTATGACGGTTTACGATATCGTCACCGAGCCCTTAGTGATTCATGAGATCGGTGATCGCGAGCAGCGCACGCAAATCGCGCAGGAGTTGATGCGACATGTTGGTCTCGATCCGCGCTTTCTGCAGCGTTATCCCCACAGCTTCTCGGGAGGGCAGCGTCAGCGTATCGGCATCGCGCGTGCACTCGCGCTGCGCCCCGAGCTGTTGATCTGCGACGAGCCGGTCTCCGCGCTGGACGTGTCCGTGCAGGCGCAGATCCTCAATCTGTTGAAAGACTTACAGGCAGAGCTGGGGCTGACGTATCTTTTCATTTCGCACAACCTTGCTGTCGTAGACTATATGGCCGAACGTATTGCCGTGATGTGCGCGGGACAGGTTGTGGAAATCGCGCCACGCGAGGTCCTCTTCCGCCGCCCGCTACATCCGTATACCAAAGCGTTGCTGGCAGCGGTGCCGCGCACGGACCTGAATCAGAAGCTCGATCTGCGTGCCTTGATGGAGGGCCGCGTCTCTGATCCGGCGGCGTGGCCCGAGCCTTTCCGCGCCAACGGCGTGAACCCGCCGGAACTCGTCGACCTGGGTGGGGGTCACCTGGTGCGGGCGCAACCCTCTATTGCCAACGAGGCGCTGGCGTAATGCAGCGCTCGAGAGCGCGCCTCGTGCGGCGATTGTCGTGGCCGTGGGCGCTGACGGTGTTGGCGCAAGCGTCTCTATCTTCGGCCTGGGCAGATTTTGTCGAGCCGCCGATGTTTGCGGCCCAGGTCGCACAGAAGACACTTCCTACAGTGGCCCAGAGGTTACCGCAATCGCCTCGCGTGCTGTCGGTCGATGCGCCGGGCAGTCACGGCGGTGAGCTTCGCCTGTTGATGGCGAAAGCCAAGGATGTGCGCATGATGGTCGTCTACGGCTACGCGCGCCTCGTTGGCTACACCGGAGAGTTCAATATCGTGCCGGATATTCTCGAGAGCATCGAAACGGAGGAGAACCGGACCTTCACGCTTCGTTTGCGCAAGGGCCACAAGTGGTCTAACGGCAACTCCTTCACCGCTGAGGACTTTCGCTACTGGTGGGAGGACATCGCTAACAACCGCGAGTTGTCACCGTTCGGCATTCCCAAGTCGATGTTGGTCGAGGGTAAGCCGCCGACGTTCAGCGTTATCGATGCTGTGACAGTGCGCTACGCCTGGCAGAGCCCCAATCCATTCTTTATGCCGGCGCTCGCCGGTGCACGGCCGCTCTATATCTATTCGCCCGCACACTATTTGAAGCGGTTCCATGCGCGCTATGCGAATGCGGAGCAACTTACTGAGCAAGCGCGTGCCATCGGCCTGCGGGATTGGTCCGCCTTGCACGCACGCATGGACGCAC
This sequence comes from uncultured Nitrospiraceae bacterium, assembly GCA_964347935.1. Lineage (GTDB taxonomy): Bacteria > Pseudomonadota > Gammaproteobacteria > Acidiferrobacterales > SPGG2 > SZUA-472. Next base: position 11,057 of record CAYGAS010000183.1, read on the forward strand.
CCTATCAGAATAACAATCCAGATTTTCCGACGCTACAGCCTTGGGTCAACACTACCAAGGGACCCGCGGATCGCTTCGTTTTTGTGCGCAATCCCTACTTTCACCGGGTGGATCAAAATGGGCTACAACTGCCTTATATCGATCGCGTCAGTATGTACCTTGCCGATGGTGGGCTGATTTCTGCCAAGACCGGTGCGGGCGAGAGTGATCTGCAGGCGCGATACCTGAGCTTCAGTGATTACACCTTTCTCAAGAAGAGCGAAAAGCGCACGCAAACACAGGTACGACTGTGGGAAACGACTAAAGGTTCGCACATAGCGCTATATCCGAACCTCAATGTCAACGACCCGGTGTGGCGCCGCCTGGTGCGCGACGTGCGCTTCCGGCATGCCCTGTCACTGGCGATCAACCGCCACGAGATAAACCAGGTGCTGTACTACGGACTGGCGATCGAGGGTAACAACTCCGTTAACCCCAACTCTCCTCTCTATCGACCCCAGTACCGCACCGCCTGGGCCGAGTTCAATATCAAGAAAGCGAACAAGCTCCTGGACGAGCTCGGCCTTACGGAGAGGGATCCGAGCGGAATCCGGCAGTTACCGGACGGCAGAGCGATGATTATCGTCGTTGAAACAGCCGGCGAGAGCACGGAGCAGACCGACGTGTTGGAGCTGATCCAGGACAGTTGGCGCAAGGTTGGCATCAAGCTTTTCCCGAAACCGTTGCAGCGTGAGGTGTTTCGCAACCGCGTGTTTTCAGGCAAGACCTTGGTGTCGGTCTGGAGCGGTCTCGATAACGCACTCGTCACCGCCGAAATGAGCCCGCAACTGCTGGCGCCGGTCAGCCAGCAGCAGTTGCAGTGGCCCAAGTGGGGCCAGTACCACGAAACCGGCGGTGCTGCGGGCGAGCCCGTCGCGGACGATATGCCGGCGGTGCAGGAACTGGTGCAGCTCAACAACGAATGGGCGAACACTCGCAGTTTTAAGGCCCGTGAGCGGATCTGGCGGCGCATGCTCGAGATTCATGCAGACCAGACCTATTCGATCGGGCTGATTTCAGGCGTCCCGCAACCGGTGGTTGTAAAGCGCAACCTGCGCAACGTCCCCGAGCAAGGCGTGTACAATTGGGACCCGGGCGCGTACTTTGGTGTCTACAGGCCAGACACCTTCTGGTTTCCAGGCGAAGGCAGCGACCGGCAGCCAGGTACGGTAAGTGACGACCGTTCTTAGTTATGTTATTGCGGTTGCACGTTCAGCGCCGAGGTCGTATGTCAGGACCACGAGGTGATGCGCAATGTTGAGTTATATTGTGCGCCGCGTGCTGGTTATGATTCCGACCCTGCTGGTCATCAGCGTGCTCATCTTCGGAATCATCCAGCTCCCGGAGGGTGACTACCTAAGCACTCAGATAGCGGAGCTCGAGGCCATGGGCGAAACCGTGGCGAAGGAACAGATCGAGTTTCTGCGCAAGCAATATGGGCTCGATGAGCCCTTCATCGTGCAATACTTCAATTGGCTCGGTGGCATGCTGCGCGGCGATTTCGGTTACTCGTTCGAGTACCGCATGCCCGTGGCCGACGTCGTCGGCGATCGGCTGTTTCTGTCTTTCGTACTGTCGTTTTCGACGATTGTGTTTACTTGGCTCGTGGCCTTTCCCATCGGCGTCTACTCTGCCACCCATCAGTACAGCTGGACCGATCATGGCCTGACCTTCATCGGTTTTCTCGGTCTTGCAACGCCGAACTTCTTGCTGGCGCTGGTGCTGTTGTACTTCGCCAACGTGACCTTCGGTACCTCCATCGGCGGCCTGGTGGATCCGGTTTATCTCGATCAGCCTATGAGCTGGAGCAAGTTGCTATCGGTGTTGGAGCACCTGTGGATTCCGGTGATCGTTATCGGCACCTCGGGGACCGCGGGCATGATCCGGCGCTTACGCGCGAACCTGCTCGATGAGCTCCAAAAGCAGTACGTCGTCACCGGCCGCGCCAAGGGGTTGCCGCCTTTTCGTCTGTTGGTGAAGTATCCGCTACGCATGTCGCTCAACCCCTTTATTGCCGACATCGGCAATCTGTTGCCACAGGTAGTGTCGGGGGCTGCGATAGTCTCGATCGTGCTGTCATTACCGACGACCGGTCCGATGTTACTCGCCGCGCTGCGCAGTCAGGACATGTATCTGGCGGGGTCCTTTCTCATGTTTCTTTCCATGTTGACGGTGGTCGGGATGTTTCTCTCGGATCTGGCGTTGGCGGCGCTCGACCCACGCATCCGCTTGACCGGGGGCGTACGTCGATGAGCAACCAAGCGACCGAGCACTACGTATCGACGGCGCCGTTCGACCCCTATTCGATCGAGCGCCTGACGCCGGAGCAGGAGCGCTACTACATGGCCTCGCAGTGGCGCATGATGTGGTGGCGCCTCAAGCGCCACCGCCTGGCAGTGTTCTCGGGCCTGATCCTGTTGGCGATGTACCTGTCGATATTCGTCAGTGAGATCATCGCGCCCTATGACCTGCATACGCGTAACACCGATTTCATCTACGCACCGCCGCAACGCTTGCACTTGTTCCACGAGGGAAGTTTTGTCGGACCTTTTGTTTACGGTTTCAAGTATCGCCTCAACATGGAGAATCTGCGCCGCGAGTACACAGAGGACCACGGCAAGGTCCAACCCTTGCGGTTTTTCTGTCAGGGCGACGAATACGATTTCTGGGGCCTCGGCGCGGGCCGCATTCATCTGGTCTGTCCGACAGAGGGGGGCACCTTGTTCCTGCTCGGCACCGACCGGCTCGGGCGCGATATCCTCTCGCGCATCATCTACGGCGCACGCATCTCGCTGACGGTCGGTATCGTCGGCATCACCATCAGCTTTGTGCTCGGCATCACGCTCGGCGGGCTTGCGGGTTACTACGGGGGTTGGGTCGATAACGTGGTGCAACGGTTGATCGAGATCATCCGCTCGTTTCCGGAGCTGCCGTTGTGGATGGCGTTGTCGGCGGCCTTGCCGGTTACGTGGAGCCCCATCGGCGTCTTCATCGGCATCACCGTGATCCTCGGTCTCATCGACTGGACCGGGCTCGGGCGCGCGGTGCGCTCGAAGCTGCTGGCGCTGCGCGAAGAGGACTTCGCCACGGCCGCGGTGCTGATGGGTGCGAAACCCTCGCGCGTGATCGCGCGCCACTTGTTGCCGAATTTCATGAGTCATCTTATCGCTTCGGCCACACTCTCGATTCCGTCGATGATCCTCGGCGAGACCGCTTTGAGTTTCCTCGGTCTGGGTCTGCGCCCGCCGATCACCAGTTGGGGCGTGCTGTTGACGGAAGCGCAGAACATCAACGTCGTCGCGCTTTATCCGTGGCTCATGTTGCCGGTGGTCCCCGTGATCATCGTCGTGTTGGCGTTTAACTTCTTGGGCGATGGGCTGCGGGATGCGGCGGATCCCTATAAGACGGGGTAGGGGTTAGCTCGCCGGTATCAACGCTCGGCTCCGGGCTTGCGCCCTTTCGCCTGCGCCTGCGGGGCGTCCTGCCCTCATCCCGTTCGGGCTCGCACCGCCGCGCAGGCGGGGCTCCAGCAGTCGCCTCGTCTCGATACCGGCTAGCCTTGAGGTGAGTCGTGTCATGAAACGCTGGCGGCACTTCACAAGTCGCCTAGCGCCAATCATCCCAAGCGCTATTGGGGCGGCCGGTATTGGCGGTCGGGTCTGCACAAAGTCACCAATTACCGAGGTCAGCCACCCGTCGGCTCATGATCTGCAGTCCCGGCTGCTTCATCAAGCGTGATGAGGTGCAAATGGCCCCGCGCTATTTCCTCGTATAAGATGGTTTATAGCAGTGTTGCTTCTGGTTATTGGCACGCAACGTACTAAATGCGCTTTCCTGTCCTTGTTCTTGTATTATTTCTCGTCGCTTGCAGTTCGGGTTCCGGCTCGTCAGGTGGCGCTGCGCCGTATTCTTATACCTTAGATATACCCAACATCGGGGCAGTAAGGTACACGGTTCTCGCCGAGAATGGCGGGCGCGTCGCCTGGTACCGGGGCACAATCGCCGCTCACAACAAGATTGCCTACGATGCCAAGACCCAAAAGTGGGGGACGGATTCTAGGACCGACATCTATGTGATGAATGCCGATGGCTCTGACAAGGCATGCCTCACGTGCGGCATGGCGGAATTCAAAGCGCTTTATCAAGCAATTTTGACGCAACGACAGGCCATCGGAGACCCGCGACTCGGATTCTGGATAGGACAACCGGAATGGCATCCCGACGGCAAGCACCTCATCATTCAAGTCGAAAACCTGAATTCACTGCACGTCGCACAAAATTTCGTGTCATTCGGCGTTGATAACGATCTATGGATACTCAATGTAGAAACCAAAACAGCCAATCGTATTTGGACGACTGCTGTTCCTCGCAATGCGGCGCTTCACCCGCGCTTCAGCGACGACGGCACCAAGTTGATCTTTGCGCAAAGAGTCTTAACCGATCTCGCCAACGTATGGGATGGCTGGGGCATGATCGTAGCGGATTTCGATATCGATCAGGCCCCTGCAGCCATGATCAGCAACGCCAATCTGATCGCCCCAGGGGGCCGAGGGCTCTACGAGACGACCGGTTTTATAGGTGGCTCGAATACGCAGTTTTCTTACAGCTTCACACCCTATGAAAACAACACTGTCCTTCCCTACGTGGCGGAGGGCCGTATTACGGACGTCAATGGCTCATTTAGTCAATTGGTTGTCGATTTTCCCGCTGCTTGGGACGAAAAGCCGCGTTATTCACCTTCGACATCTGCTATCGTCGTCATGTCCAGCGCCTTTGACACCGCATGGATGCCAACGGACGGCGCCGCCACGCTGCAAACGGACCTGTATCTCGGCAGCCCCGGGGGCACCTTTGATCGTCTCAGCTTTTTCAACGATTTGGAGCGGTATTCGACTCGGGTATTGGTTACCGATCAGGAGTGGAACCGAGCGGGTGACAAACTGATTGTACAAGCCCAGCCTAATGCCGCTGGCGTGGATGCGGAGATTTGGTTGGTCGAGTTGCCGCAAACGTATTGAACTCACGCGACCGCGGGCTGGGTTAATTGCTCTGCTTCGTCGTGGGCATGCGTTTGTTTTCGCTGCGAACGCGGGTCTTTGCTATCCGTAGCGTGCTCGTACGTTTATATTAAATTTGACTACGTGCATAACGAAGTCAGCTGACAGTGGAGAATTGCTATGCCGATGAAATTCGAAAAAGCAGAGGGTGATGTCGCCGTATTTCGCGTATCAGGCAAGCTTGCTAAGGCCGAACTTGACAGGGCACAGAGCAAATGCGAGGACCTGATCAAATCGCTCGGGGAGATTAAGATCCTGGTGCTCACGGAGAATTTTACGGGTTGGGAAGGCGGCAAAGGCTGGGAAGACACCTCTTTTTCAGATCGCAACGATCCCTACATCAAGAAAATCGCTATCGTGGGCGAAGCCAAGTGGCGAGATCTCGTCCATGCATTCACGCTGAAGGGACTGCGTCCGGTAAGCATCGAATATTTCGAGCCACACCAGGCAGCGACAGCGCGGCAATGGTTAGACGCCTCGTAGAGGAAGTGCGGCAACGACATAGCCTAAGTACAACAGCTCAAAGCCGAGCATACCAACAGCATCCGATTCGACCGAAACTGACTGGCCGATATCGGCCCGAGAGCTGCCGGTCCGGGCATAGAGTTCCGACCGTCCGCAACCCTAAGCGGTCATTCAAACTTAGCTGCGGGGAGGCCCATTGTTCGTTGCGGTGTGCTCAACGATGTACTTGCGCGCGGTGCGGCGATCTAAGCCGGTTCGCTCCGCCACATCGGCGTACGTGCCAAGGCGCCGATATAGCATTGCGCAGTAACCGCACAGTAGTTCCTCGGCGCTCAACCGCCCAGCCTGCATCGATTCGGCAAGTTGCTCTTCTTCGCTCGCTGCCAGGTTTTTAATGTCGCCAGTATAGTGACCCGTGAGCAGAATGCGTCGAACTGCCTGTTCCAGCTCACGCACGTTGCCGGGCCAATGGTAGTCGCGTGGCAGGTCCCGCGCGATCGATTTCATGACAAGTCCTGTGAAACCGGCACTGTCCTCACCGGCAATGCGCGCGACGATCAAACACACGAGGTCCTCGAGCTCTTGCGGGCGCTCCTCGATGCGCTCACGCAACGTCGGCACCCGGATAATGTCGGAGCACAACCGGTAATAGAAGTCATTACGGAACCGGCCGGTGGCCCGCAGCTCGTCCAACGGCCGGTTCGTGGCTGCGATCACCCGACCGGCGAAGCGCTTGCGCTCGTGGCTTCCCAGCGGTGTGAAGCTTCGGTCCTGCAGGACCTGTAGCAGCTTGATCTGCACCGGAATCGAGATCTCGCCGATTTCATCGAGAAACAGTGCGCCATGTGCGCTACAGCGCGCGAAGACGCCCGCGTGGTGCTCGACTGCTCCCGTGAACGCGCCCTTGCGGTGCCCAAAGAGCTCCGACTCGATCAGCGTCTCGGGGAACTGCGACAGGTTGATCGAGATAAAGCTGGCGGCGAAGTTCGCCGCAAAGCGGCGCGTCTCCGGGACGTAGGGAATGAACTCCGAGCGTCCGATCGCCGCCGCCGCCGCACCCTTGCCAGTACCCGTCTCTCCCACGAGCAGTGTTGAGAAGTCCTCCATGCGGTTCCACAGGCCCGCCTCGTAGCTGCGCATGTCGTGTGTGAAGGCGTTGTCCCACAGCGCACGGCGTAGCCGCCGCATGGAGTCGCATTCGCCCGCAAGTGAGAGCACGATGAAACGGAACGCACGGCGTAACTGGTAGAAAAAGGCGAAGTAGCGCGCCGCCATCGCCTCGGTGAATCCATACCCCACGAGCTCGCCGATGACGGCCTTGGCAACCGGCCCCGCCGACAGCGCCTCGTCACGTACCGCCTGGCGCTCGATCAGCTCGTCGATCAGCTCAACGTGATGGTGATAACAGACGTATAGGAGTCCCGCCTCCACCAGGCGACGATCCGTCCCGCTCAGGTGGTCGAGCACGGCGGGCCGTGCGAACGGACGCAGACGCGGGGCGACGCGTCGGGCAAGCACGGCCTGATCCAGCAACTCCGCCTCCGTCGCATCGTGCACGAGATCTCGAATCACGCGGGCCCGCTCATCGTCGAACGGGTTCCCGTATGCGACGCGCTCGACCGCAGCGAGAAATTCGCGCTCGCCTGGTTTCAGGCCCGTCCCCCGCATAGGACGCCTCCCGATCAGCTAACGTACATTTAATGTACGCCGCATGTACAGAAAGCGCTACGGCCTTCGCCTCTCGGCGCATCCTATCAAAAGAAAGTCTTAAATAATCAATTAGTTGTCGGCTACCCACGTCATGGCATGCGCCCTGCAAAACGATCCCCAGACAATGGAGAAGTGAGGAGCAGGCTATGAAATACCGGAACCTTTGGGCCCTATGTTTGTTCGTTC
>CAYGAS010000184.1:0-3295 GCA_964347935.1 uncultured Nitrospiraceae bacterium
GCACGCCACGTCGCCTCCAACAGCGGCGTTCGGTCCGGCAACTTGGCGCGACGCTCCTTATACGGGAAGTTGAACTTCACGCTCAGTACGCCGCTTGCCGCCACTGCCTCATGGACGAAGCTCAAGAAAGGACTGTTCATATCGTTTCCGGCGCCGTGCGCGAGGATCAGAGCGGTGCCACGTGCCGGATCGTAATCAGACGGCACCGCCCATAACGAGGATACGTAAATCTGCGGACAGACATCGATCTTTCGTGCGAGCACCTGCACGGCGGATCACAGAGCCAGAAAGTAGGGCAACCAGCGCGCCACCAGGGCAACGACACACACTAAATGGGTGGCGATGATCATCCGGTAACGGCGGCGCTCGGCGATATCTTTGTCGATCATGAATATAGCGCTCATCATTGTATCCAGCAGCAGCACCAGCATTATCAGCGGCGCCAACACGGGCGCGAGCACGGTCGGCACAAAGGCCCACCCCATATAAACACCGGCGGTGGCCGGTGGTGGCGCCAACACCATGGTACTCAGAGCGCTGCATAACAATCCCACGCGAAGCACGCCCAGCTGTGCCATGAACCGAGTGACCGAATTGCTCATTGGGAATCCGATAAGTGAAACACGTAGCGATTGTATGGTGCCGTCGCCAGTTGTTACAGCGGTGCGGCCAGCGCCGCCGCTGTCAGCGCACAGCCGTGCTATTCCCTCAAGTGCCGAGCGAGGAAGCGCGTCACCTGCTGCCGCGCCTTGTCGCGTGCCTCGGCGTGGCTACCGACGGTGGCCCCGCAGCAGCCACCCGGCTTGTTGCGGTTCCTCACTTCCGGGCGGTAACGCACGCGTGAGCTCGGCGAATCGAATGAATGATGCGCGCCACGATAGACAACAATCTCGATGGCCGCGCCGCCCGCTTGTGCTGTCCGCGCCAACTCCACGCAGTGGGCCGCCGGTGTCCAATCGTCGAGCTCGCCGATCAAGATCAACAGGGGCGCGTAAGGGCGATAGACAGGACTTTCAGTGTACTTGACACGGCATTGCGGGTAAAAGGCGATTGCCGCACGGAACCCTCCGTGCGGCAGTGACGCCGGCCGGTACCTTCCGTTCTCCACGAGAGCGCTCAGCACGGCGCGGGCACCGTTCGACCAGCCGACCAAAGCAATGCGGTCGGCATTGACAAACGGCAACGATTGCAGATAGATCAGTGCACCATAGGCATCGTAAGAACGCGTGGTGGCGGAATTAAGTTTTCCGCGTTGCGTGCAGATTTCCTCTAGTCCACGAGGACCGAAGCTGTCGACCAAGAGAACTACATAACTTTGCTCGCGCAGAAACTCGGCCCAGGCGCGCATCTTCGCGGCAATGTTGCCGGTGGATCGGCTGTGGAGCCCGCCACAACCGTGCATGAGCACCGCTGCGGGGAAGCGCCCGGCACCGCGCGGGCGATAAAGGTGGGCAGTGAGAACAATCGTCGCGTTGTTCGCGCCGGTGCTGTCGAAATGCACCTGTTCCTGGGCGCCCGCGTGGACGCCCCAGAGCAAAAAGGCAAAGACCGGGCTGGTCAGCACTAGCCATCGCGGTAACATGAATAAGTTGCAGCAATCTCTTGCGTGACGGGCAGCACTGCCGCATGGTGTCGCCCGGCAACTGGAAGCGAGAGACGATGTACCGTAAAGTGACGCCTGACACATGGAAAACGCTAGGCTGTTCATGGGCATAGTTAAGGGGATTCGTGCGTCAGTCGCGCTCGTGCTCGCCGGCTGCGGCACGCCAGCGTACATGAAGACGCCCGCGGTGGCCGATCCAAAAGCCACCGTTGAGTTGCCGACGTACGAAGGCGGGTTCCCCAATCTGCATGTCCACAAGATCGATGATGTTCACGTACCGACGCTGGCCAAGAAGTTTGAGGTGTCGGCTGGCTCACACGAAGTGGTATTCTCGTGCCAGTATACCGGCGCATTCGGCACCCGCGCCTACTTTGGGCGGGTGTTACTCCGGTTTGAAGCGCAAGCGCAACGCACGTATGAGGCACGTATCCAAAAACTCGACAAACGGCGTTGTGACATTCAGTTGCTCGACAAATCTACAAAGACCGTTGTTAGTCAGCTCATCACCCGCGAGCAAGACTATAGCAAACCTTAGCCACCGCGCTGGCGTGTAGGCTCCGACTCAAAAACGGTATAGCGAGCCGAACGAGATCAGATCAACGTCTCCTTCACCAACATCAACAAAGCGCTCCCACTCACCACGAAGACTCCAGCGCTTGCCTAAATGGTAGTCCAAACCGAGCCCATAAGCGGCGCCGGTACCATCGTCAATTTTGTCCTCGTCCTCGAAACAGATGAATCCGCCGGAAAAACTGGAGCACTCGAACTCGCCGCTGGCCGCACGTTCCTCCCAGTCAAAAAACCCGACCTTGGCAAAAAGTCCGAGCTTATCGCGCACCGGCCATATGGCAACCGCCTGTACCGAGATCCCGTCTTTCACGACATCGATCGGCCCCAGGTCGTCGCCCAAACTCACCGTCGCCGCTTCCAGCGCCACATACCTGTTGAACCGGTAGCCGCCGAATATCTTGACGCCGGTGTCGTCATCGTCCAGCCCTTTGTCGTCCGCAAAACCAAGGCTAAAACCCACGTACCACCCACGATTCCTCGGCTTGTTGCCTTCGCCTGTATCCTTGTGCGCGGTGTCAGCGTCCGTGGCCGCGCCCGGCGACGCGCGATCCTCGAGCGCTAGCGCGACGGAGGTTGCAACAACGGAGATAGCGAACAGGATTCCCGCCAAAAACCGATAATGTCGTATCATCTGTGCAGTCCCGCGGCGAGGATTATAGACTTAACGATACTAAAGGGAACTTGCACACGCCTTAGCCGTCAGTTACATGTGGCCTGCGGAGGCATAATACCTTACGCCGTTCGCGGTTTGAATCCAACGTCACAAAAAGGACTACGCGGGTGCGCATGACATTGAATCTGGAGAGCTTGATGCGGCGAAATCATGGGCGCTGGCGTGCTCTAATCGTAGCGCTGATCGGCAGTCTTTGGTTGCTGTCTCTACCGGCGCTAACCGCTGCTGCGGTCACCAAGAGCCCGAACGATCCGCGTGAATACGAAAGCTTCGTCCTTCCCAACCAGCTCAAAGCGCTGATTATTTCCGATCCGGCTACCGACAAAGCGGCGGCGGCTTTGGATGTCTACGTCGGCAGCAGTAGCGACCCCGAAGGCTGGGAAGGACTGGCACATTTTCTCGAACATATGTTGTTCCTGGGTACCGAAAAATATCCGCAGGCCGGGGAG
>CAYGAS010000185.1:0-3308 GCA_964347935.1 uncultured Nitrospiraceae bacterium
CGTGCGCGCTGGGCCTGGCGACACCGATATCCATCATGGTGGGCGTGGGCAAGGCCGCCGAGTACGGCATCCTGATTCGCAACGGCGAGGCGCTGCAGCAGGCAGGCAAGCTGACCACCGTGGTGCTGGACAAGACCGGCACCGTGACCGAGGGACGTCCCGCCGTGACGGCGCTGGTGCCCCAGGCTGGCTGGGACGAAGAACGTCTGCTTCGCCTGGCCGCGAGCCTTGAGACCGGTTCCGAGCACCCGCTCGGCGAGGCAATCGTGCAAGCGGCCAAGGACAAGGGGCTCGAGCTTTCACCCGTCAGCGATTTCAAGGCGATTGCCGGGCACGGTGTCTCGGGAACGGTGGCCGGCCAGCAGGCCCTGTTCGGCAATCTCAAGCTCATGAATGATCATGGTATCGACGTCGATGGACTGCCGCGGCAGGCGGGCGAGCTCGCCGCGCAGGCGCACACACCCATGTACCTCGCCGTTGACGGCGAGGCCGCGGGCATCGTGGCCGTCGCCGATCCGATCAAGGCCGATTCCAAGGCTGCGATCGAGCGGTTGCACGCGGTAGGCCTGAAAGTCGTGATGGTGACCGGCGACAACCGTGCGACGGCGGAGGCGGTCGCGCGGCAGGTCGGTATCGATGAAGTCTTCGCCGAGGTGCTGCCGCAGGATAAGGCCGAGAAAGTCGCCTTGTTGCAACAGCGCGGCGAAATTGTCGGCATGGTCGGTGACGGGATCAACGATGCACCGGCGCTCGCGCGCGCCGACGTCGGCTATGCGATCGGCACCGGCACCGATGTGGCGATCGAGAGCGCCGATGTCACGCTCATGCGTGGATCCCTGCACGGGGTGGCCGATGCCATCGCCATTTCGCTGGCGACGGTACGCAACATCAAGCAGAATCTCTTCGGCGCCTTTATCTACAACACGCTCGGGATACCCGTGGCCGCGGGCGTGCTGTTTCCGTTTACGGGGCTGCTGCTGAACCCGATCATCGCCGGCGCCGCCATGGCCATGTCCTCGGTGACGGTGGTCAGCAATGCCAACCGGTTGCGCTGGTTCAAGTCCGGGGCACAGCGGGTATGACTACCTGGGTGATCAATCTGCTCGGCGTGGTTGTCATTGCGCTCATCATATGGTGGTTTTGGTTGTCACGCCCCAAGGCGCAGCGCGCACAGCTCGATCGGCCGATCGAGATCATCGTCGATGACGGCGTCTACACGCCGGCGCGGATCGAGGTGCCGCTGGGCAAGCCGGTCACCCTGCGCTTTATCCGCAAGGATGCGAGCCCGTGCGCGGAGAAGGTGCTGTTCGATGACTTTAATATAAGTGGCGACCTGCCGGTCGGCCGGCCCTATGACATCTCGTTCATCCCCGACAAGCCCGGCGAGCATGCGTTCACATGTCAGATGCGTATGTATCGCGGCAGCCTGGTGGTGCAGCCTTAAGTGCTGAACCCTTGGGCCTTCGCCGTTACGGCAACGGATTTCTGTCAAATTAAATAGCGCCAGGGCACCGCACGCCGCGATGGCCGCCAGGCGAGGGATGAGCGGATCAGGTGAAGTAGGCGCCGGTGCTGGCGACGATGACCGTGATCAGCCCGAGCGTGAGGTTGATGGCGACCAGCACACGAATCTGACTTAAGTGCTTGGCCGCGGCGGCAAAATCCTCGGCCTCGACTGCGCGCCGCAATCGCTGATAGGGCGCAAAGTAAACGTGCAGAAACAGCAAAATCATCACGATACCGATCGTCTGCATGACATGGATATAAAGTGCGGCCTGACCGAAGCCACCGAAAACAGCCAAGATCATCCAGTAACCGGTGACGGGTAGTACGACGACAGCGCCCCAGACCCAAGGGAAAAACCGCGCGAATGTACGGGACCACAACGCCAGGCGCTGCGGCGGTTCGAGCGCCAGCGCCGCCGGGCGCAGGGCCATGTAAGCGAAAAACATCCCACCCACCCAGACGATCGCGGCCAGGATGTGCAAGGTAATGGCGATCCACATGATGGTTCTCCCTTCCTCTGGTCGGCCATCGTCGAGCGGGGCGACGATGCCGACGGCGTGACGGTCGCTAGCACCGGCGGCCAGTATAGGTAACTCACCCGAGAGCGTCGAGGCATGCGGTCGGCCTGGACAGGAAAATCTTGGTATCATCGCTACGCAAACGTATCGGGATGAAACAGCTATGCGGGATTACAAGATTGCGCCATCGATTCTCTCCGCCGATTTCGCCCGGCTCGGCGAGGAGGTGGACAACGTGCTCGCGGCCGGTGCGGACATGGTCCACTTCGATGTCATGGACAATCACTACGTGCCGAACCTGACCATCGGTCCGCTGGTGTGCGAGGCGCTGCGCAAACACGGCGTTAGCGCGGATATCGACGTGCATCTCATGGTCAAGCCGGTGGATCGCATTATCCTCGATTTCGCCAAGGCCGGCGCCAGCTATATCACCTTCCACCCGGAGGCAAGTGAGCATATCGATCGCTCGTTGCAGCTTGTGCGTGACGAGGGATGCAAGTCCGGTCTGGTATTCAATCCGGCGACACCGCTCGATTACCTCCAGTATGTCCTCGATAAGGTCGACATGGTGCTGCTGATGTCGGTCAACCCCGGTTTCGGCGGCCAGCAATTCATCCCGAACGCACTCGAGAAACTGCGCCGGGCGCGTGCCCTCATCGACGAGAGCGGCCTGCCGATCCGGCTGGAGATCGACGGTGGCGTCAAGCTCGACAATATTCGCGAGATCGCTGAGGCGGGCGCGGATACCTTTGTCGCCGGCTCGGCGATCTTCGGCACCAAGGACTACAAGGCCACCATCGCCGCCATGCGCGCCGAGCTGGCGAAAGTAACGGCATAAAACTTCCAACGCAAAGACGCTAAGGCGCAAAGAACGCAAAGATTTCTTGTTGTTAAAGAACATCAGGCTGTTTCAACTTCATAAGTGATTTTGAGAATGAGAACGGTTTTCTCTGCGTCTCTGCGTCTTTGCGTTGAGTAGTTTTGCCTTTATTGGTAAAGAAATCTTTGCGTCTTGGCGTCTCTGCGTTGAGTTGTTGTTATGAGCGAGCTTTTTACTGGCCCCCTGGCCGTCAGATTGGTCATCATCGATCTCGACGGCACCTTAATAGACACGGCCCCTGACCTTGCCGCGAGTGCCAACGCCATGCTCGAGGAGTTGGGCATGCGCGTTTACGATCGTGAGGCGGTGGCGACATGGATTGGCAACGGCATCAGTCGTTTCGTGAAACGTGCGCTGACAGGCGAGATGGACGGCGAGCCCGATGCTGCGCTCTACGATCGCGC
>CAYGAS010000186.1:0-5293 GCA_964347935.1 uncultured Nitrospiraceae bacterium
TGGGCGTGCTAAATCTGTTGCCGATCCCTGTGCTGGATGGCGGCCATTTGTTGTACTACTTCGTCGAAGGGATAAAAGGCAGTCCCGTTTCTGAACGTGTAATGATTTGGGGCCAGCAACTGGGAATCATTGTCCTTATTGGTCTTATGATGCTGGCCTTCTATAACGATTTTACAAGAATTTTCCAGTAGAGCTGCTGACGGCAGTTTCCATCTACTAGGAGGGGCATGCGTAGACTTGTCGCGGCGCTTCTGTTGTTGATTGCGCTGCAGCCGTCACTGTTGTTTGCATTGGAACCCTTCGTCGTCAAGGATATTCGCGTCGAGGGGGCCCAGCGGATTTCCGCGGGTACGGTGTTTAACTACCTTCCCGTAAAGGTCGGCGACACATTGACGCAGACGCGCGCCCAAGAAGCCGTACGCACGCTCTACAAGACCGGATTTTTTGACGACATAGAGCTCAGACGCGAGGGCGACGTGCTCGTGGTCAAGGTCGAGGAACGTCCTGCGATAGCGAATATCGAAATTACAGGCTCCAAAGACATCTCCAAAGACGACTTGAAAAAAGGACTTCGCGAAGTGGGCTTTGCCGAAGGCCGGGTCTTCAACCGCTCGCTGCTGGAACAGATCGAACAGGAATTGAGAAGGCAATATTTTGCTCGCGGTCATTACTCGGTGAAGATAAGACCGACCGTCACGGCCCTCGATCGTAACCGCGTCGACGTGAATATCGACATCTCCGAAGGGCGCACGGCGCGTATTCAAGAGATCAATATAGTCGGCAACACACAGTTCAGCGACAAGGACTTGTTAAAGTTGTTTAAGCTGCGCACGAAGGCGGGACTTTTCGGTAAAAAGAATCAATACTCGCGACAGCAGCTGGTAGGTGATTTGGAAAATCTAAGAAACTTTTATCAAGATCGAGGGTTCCTAGAGTTCGATATCGAATCTACGCAGGTATCGATCACACCGAACAAGGAGCAGATTTACATCACGACAAATCTCATCGAGGGGCAAAAATACACCGTCTCGGACGTCAAACTCGCCGGCAAACTGCCTCTTCCGAAAGAGCAACTCTCCCAGCTCATCACGATCACGCCCGGCGATGTGTTCTCGCGCAGGCAGGTCACGGAGATCACGAAGAGCATTACCGATCGCTTGGGAAATGAAGGGTATGCCTTTGCCAATGTCAATGCCATTCCTGATGTAAACAAGGACAAGGCCACAGTGGCCTTCACGTTCTTTGTCGATGCAGGCAAGCGCGTGTATGTGCGTCGGGTCAATTTCTTCGGCAATGTCAGCACGCGCGATAATGTGTTGCGGCGCGAGATGCGGCAATTCGAAGGCGCCTGGTTTTCCACCGAAAAGATTCAACGCTCGCGCGAACGCTTGCAAAGGACAGGGTTCTTTGACGAGGTGACGATCGAAACGCCGCCGGTGCCCGGCAGCCCCGACCAAGTGGACATCAATGTCACGGTCAAGGAGCGTTTGACGGGTAACCTGCAGTTTGGTGTCGGCTACGGCGACGGCGAGGCGATCTTGAGCGGCAGCATTACCGAGACCAACCTGTTCGGCACGGGCAAGGAGATGGCTGTGACCTTGAATACCAGCCGCTCGAACCGATTGCTGAATGTGCGCTACATCAATCCCTATTGGAGAAAGTCAGGCGTCAGCAGGGGCTTTCGCCTGTTTTATCAGGATATCGATACGGCAACAACCAACGTCGGTGACTATGAGACCGACACCCGGGGTATCGGCATGTTTTTCGGCTTACCGATCAGCGAAACGAGACGGATACGACTGGGCTTTGATCTGGAACGCACGTCACTTACTACGAATATCGACAGCGCCCAGGTAGCCAGAGATTTTGTCGAGCAAAACGGGCCCGACAACGACGTGCTGAAGTTCAATCTGAGCTGGTCGTATGACACGCTCGACCGGGCGTTTTTTCCGACGCGCGGTTCGGTCCATACCATCGGTGGCGAGGTCGCCGTGCCCGGCAGCGACCTCGAGTTCTACAAATTGACCTACCAGACGTCACGCTACTGGCCGACCAGCCGCCGTACCTCGGTGCGCCTCAAAGGCGTGATTGGCTGGGGCGACAGCTACGGGGACACCGAGCAACTGCCGTTTTACGAGAACTTTTTTGCCGGCGGCCCCTCGACGGTAAGAGGCTATGCGCCGCGGAGCTTGGGCCCGCGGGATGCCGCCCCGCCATTCGACCCTATCGGCGGTGACAAGCAATTCTTGGGCAACGCCGAATGGTTCTTCCCGGTGCCCGGTGTGGCGCAGAACAACGCCATGCGCATGAGCTTCTTTGTCGACACCGGCTGGGTCTGGGGCCCGGGCCAGGACGCGGACTTCTCGGAGTTGCGCTACTCCACTGGATTGGCGTTTAATTGGCTAAGCCCCGTGGGGCCGCTCTCCATCATTCTTGCGGCCCCGCTGAACGATGAGCCTGAGGATGAAACTGAGACCGTGCAGTTCACATTGGGTGCGGCATTCAGATAACAGGTACGGGATTAAGATGAGAGAAAAAAAGCACGGGTACGGGTTTTCGGCGGTGTTGTTAGCCTCAATCCTGGGCTTCACCACAACGATGACCGTCGCCGCCGAAGTCAGAATCGGCTATGTCAACGCCGTCAAAGTGATCGAGCAAGCCCCGCAGCGCGAGGCGGCGCTGAAGAAATTGGAGGCCGAGTTTACGCCGCGCGACAAGAAGCTGGTGGAGATGCAGCAAGAGATACGAAACGCGGAAGAGGACTTAGAGAAAAACCGCCTGGTCATGAAAGACAGCGAACGGCGTGACAAGGAAAGTCAACTGGGGGCGCTCAAGCGTGACTTGCGGCGAGAAACCCAGGAGTTCCGGGAAGATTTGAATGCGCGGCGCAACGAAGAGTTGGCGGCACTACAAAAGATGGTGCAGCAAGTGATCGTAGACATCGCCAAGCAGGAAAAGTATGACCTCATTCTCGAGGGGGCAGTCTACGCCAGCGACAATGTCGACATCACCACCAAGGTTCTGGAGAAGCTCAACCAGAGGGCGGCGCAAAAATAATGTTCACGGTTGGCGAGCTCGCAAAGCGCTTTGACGGCGTGGTGCGCGGCGACCCAAACATCCAAATCCGCGGTGTGGCCAGTCTGAGTAGTGCCGGGCCGCAAGACATCAGCTATATGGCAAGCAAGCGATATCGTGCGGTGTTGGCCGGGACGTCGGCGGGCGCCGTTATCCTAGCGCCCGAGGACGCCGGGCGTTTCTCGCGGACCTGTGTCATGGTCGACAATCCACGACTATGCTTCGCCAGGGTGGCGGCATTATTTAATCCGCGTCCTAAATTTAAACCCGGTGTGCATCCGACTGCAGTCGTGCACCAAACGGCGACGGTAGCGGCAACGGCATCGATCGGGGCGTACAGTGTCATCGAGGAACAGACAGTCGTCGAAGAGGATGTTTTCGTGGGAGCGGGTTGTTATCTCGGACCCCGGGCGCATGTCGGCCGAAGGAGCATGCTCGTCGCGCAGGTGATCGTGAGCCAAGATTGCATGATCGGCGAGAATTGCGTCATCCATCCCGGCGCCATTATCGGCAGCGAGGGCTTTGGTTACGTCAGTGACGGCGAACGCTGGGTGAAGATTCCCCAGTTGGGGCGAGTGCGCATTGGCAACGACGTTGAAATCGGTGCCAACACGACCATTGATCGTGGGGCGTTGGATGATACCGTTATCGCCGACGGCGTGAAACTCGATAACTTGACGCAGATTGCACACAACGTGCGCATAGGCGCAAACAGTGCTATGGCGGCGCAAGTTGGCATTGCCGGAAGTACGCAGGTGGGTCAGCAGTGCACCATCGGTGGACAGGTCGGTATCATTGACAATCTCGAAATCGCGGATCGCGTGCACGTTACGGCAGGATCACTCGTCACTAGCTCGATCAAAGAGGCTGGGACTTACTCGTCCAGCTTGAAGGCACAACCGGCAAGCAAATGGAAACGCAGTGCTGGCAGGTTCTCGCAACTGGATGAAATGGTAAAGCGTTTGCAGATGCTGGAAAGAAAGATCGAACGGCTTTCTGGAGCGAGAAAAACTTGAGCGAGTTTGATATTTCTCAAATCATGCAATACCTGCCCCACCGGTATCCGTTCTTGCTGGTTGACCGGATCGTAGAATACGAAAAGGGCGAATCGTTGACGGCGCTCAAGAACGTGACGATTAACGAGCCCTTTTTCCAGGGACACTTTCCCCATAATCCAGTGATGCCGGGCGTGCTTGTGATCGAGGCGCTCGCACAGACATGCGGTATTCTGGCGTTCAAGAGTATGGAACTGTCGCCTGAGGAAGGTGGCACAATCTATTTGGTCGGTGTTGACAAGGCACGCTTCAGGCATCCGGTCCGGCCGGGCGATCAGCTCACGCTCAATGCCACAGTCGCTCGACAAATGAAAGGCATCTGGAAGTTCAACACGACGGCTTACGTTGGAGAGCAGGTATGCGCCAGCGCGGAGATCATGAGCACCTATAAGGAACGCACGGGGTGATTGACGCGCGGGCGATTATCGATCCAAAGGCGAGACTGGGGGAGGGCGTGCACATCGGTGCCTATTCGGTCATCGGTGCGGACGTAGAGATAGGCGACCAAACGTGGATCGGTCCGCACGTAGTGATCAACGGCCCGACGACGATCGGCCGCGAAAACAAGATCTACCAGTTCAGCTCGATCGGCGAAGCGCCGCAGCATCTTGGCTATGCGGGTGAACCGACGCGGCTAGAGATCGGCGATCGCAATATCATCAGGGAGTACTGCACCCTGAACCGCGGAACCGAGGAAGCCGATGGCGTGACGCGGATTGGCAGCGAAAACTTCTTCATGGCATATGTGCATATCGCACACGATTGCCACGTGGGTAATCACACTATATTCGCCAACTGTGCGAGCCTGGCAGGGCATGTCGTCGTCGAAGATTATGCGTTCTTGGGCGGTTTCACGGGGGTGCATCAGTTTTGCCGAGTCGGTGCGCATTGCATGACAGGAATCGCGACCATTACCTTCAAGGACATTCCTCCCTACATCCTGGTGTCGGGCAATACGGCGGTGCCACACGGCATCAATGTGCGTGGCTTGAAGCGAAGACAGTTTGCTGCGGATACGATCGACGCCTTACGTCATGCGTATAAGGTTGTCTTCCGATCCGGTTTACGGTTGAGTGACGCGCTTGCCAGGCTGCAGGACAGTGAGCATGCGGAAGTCCGGCAGTTGGCGTCCTTCATTCAGTCGTCGGAACGCGGCATCGTTC
>CAYGAS010000187.1:0-7122 GCA_964347935.1 uncultured Nitrospiraceae bacterium
AGCTCCACCGTCCGGACCTTGACGGCGAGCGTTCGTACAATCGTCGCCACGATCTCGTCCTGCAGCGCGAAGACATCTTTGAGCTCTCGATCATAACGTTGCGCCCACAGGTGATGTCCCGTGGCAGCATCGATGAGCTGGGCATTGATGCGCACCTTGTCACTGGCCTTCTGGACACTGCCCTCCAACACATAATGCACGCCGAGCTCGCGACCTACGTCCTGGACATTTACAGGCTTGCCCTTGTAGGTGAAAACCGTGTTGCTGGCGATGACAAGTAGATCGTGAAACTTCGAGAGATCGGTAATGATGTCATTCGTCATTCCATCGCTGAAATACTCCTGCTGGGGATCGCCACCTAAATTGTCGAAAGGCAGTACAGCGATAGACGGCTTTTCCGGTAGCGCTAAGGTGGTGCGCTCTGGGGCGGATGTCCACAGGGCGAGCCAAGCGATCAGGGCGGCGGCGCCTGCAAGTAAAATGACTACGGCAGACACCGCGCCGACGCGTTGTCTGCGCCGTCGGGTCTTTGAAGACAGGCGAGGTGCCGGCAGTACCGCATCGGGCTTGAGTCGTGCGTGATAGGCCTTCACGGGCTCGGCAATGTTTTTCACTTGCCGCTCACCCAAGAAAAGGTAATCAAGGGGCAGTTTCTTGCCGACGGCGCTGTATACCGCCTCGGAGATGCAGATACTCCCCGGTTCGGCCAGGGTCTCCAATCGCGCGGCCACGTTAACCCCATCGCCATAGATCTCATTTCGGTCAACGATGACTTCGCCCAGATTGACGCCGATCCGAAACTGAACCTTGCGGTCATCGGGAAGATCTTGGTTACGACCCTTGAGCTCTTGTTGAATGGCCGCCGCGCAAAGCAGCGCGTCCGAAACCGTGGTGAAATCTGCCAGCACCGCATCGCCCGCAAAGTGCATCACGGTGCCGTTGTGCCGTTCAATGGCATCGGTGATGAGGTCGAGGGAGGCGCTGAGCACGCGATGTGTTCCCTCCTCATCCTGCCCGGTCAAGCGGCCGTAGCCAGCGACATCCGCATAGAGGATGGCAGCGAGTTTGCGTTCTAGGGGCTCGGTAGCCATACAGTAGATTGCTTAATCCGACCTGTGGTTATGTTACGGCCCGTGCTCGGCGTTTGATAGGTGCGGAGGCATTTTCGCTGAGCGTGCCGCCTTTGCAGTAAAACCAGCGAAAGCTCCCGGTAAACGAAAGTCGTGCCCCAAGGCAAGGAGGCAAGCATAAAAAGGTCTCAGGAACCGTTTGTAGCAGTGACGCGCTGCGCCCGGCCAGGCGGGCGCTCGGCTTGGGTGGCCAAGCTTTTCGCGACTTTCGCCTTCTATTCTGTGCCCGGGGCGCGCAATCGCCGAGCAGGGTCGTCCGAAATGGCGACGCCAAACCGACGCCCGCACTGTTGCGTTTGCTCCACGTACCTGGGGACACGCAATACCCGAAACAGGCGGCAGGCCTCACTTAAACACACGCCCACACGCTCTGAGTCGCCTTGGGCATGGCTGAGCTCGGCCTGGGCGAGGTGTGCGCGCGCCAGCTCGAACTTCGCACCAACGGATTGAAAGATCTGAACGGCCTCGTCGAGATGGCGGCTGGCCTCGGCCAGCTCACCTCGGGCCTGCGCGACCCTACCCAGGACGTGATGGCACCATCCGATCCCGACGGCGTACTTGATCTCGGTGCAGGTCTTCATCGTCTCGCCTAGCAACTCTGTGGCCCGATCCAACTGCTTGCCCAACAGATAGGCTTCACCCAGCCATGTCCGAAACCAGGCGCGCCACTGCCTGGAGCGAACCTGGTCCGCCAACTGTACGGCCTGCTCCAAGGTGGGAACCGCGCGGTTCACGTCGCCGGCCTCCGAATAGGCCTTGCCGAGACACGCAAGCACAAAAGCCGTCTCGAATGGGTCTGGCGCGGCCTCAAGGGCTCGCTGGCATGCCTCGATTCCCACCGTCCAATCGCCTCGCGTGGCATGGGCAAGGCCACCCATCGCCGCTTCGGCCCGCGCGCGGCGGCTGCCAATGCGCTCTCCGAGGGCATCGAGACGAGCCGCGGCCTCGAGCGCTCCATCGAAATCTCCGGCGTAGTAACAGCAATAGCTCAGGGCAAACAGCGCCTGGCTGAACCAAAAGTGGTCTGCAGTCTGCTCCAGCAATGCCACGGCCTCCCGGGCATGGGAGACCGCGTCGTCCAGCGGGCGCCCGGAATAGGTGTATTCCAACGCCACGGCGCGATGGACCCTCCCAAGCAGAGCCTCATCGCCAGAGCGCTTGGCCTCTTCGAGGCTTCGGCTCAAATTCTCGCTCGCCTCTGCCCGGTGTCCCAGCCAAGCATGGGCCCAGCCGAGCCAAAAATAATATTGACCCGCGAGCGACGGATCGTGGAGTCCTTCGAGGCGCTCGCGGTGCGCGAGCAGAAGACGGATGATCTCCTCTCGGCGACCGAGAAAATGAAGCACTTCCGCCTGGCGCAGGTAGAGCGCAAACTCCTCTTCGGTGCGCGCGGGTGTCAGGGGCAAGCTGTTGATGAGCGCAAGGGCTTTCGACAGGTCAGCCAAGGCCTCCACATAGCCTGCGCGCTCGCCCGCCTGTGTCGCCGCCTTTTGCCAATAGCCGATCGCCGGCTCGGGAAGGTTCGCCTCGGTGTAGTGATGGGCGAGGAGCGCGGGTTGAGTGGCCACGATCTGCGGAAAGCGCGCCTCGAGCACGCGAGCAATGCGCTGGTGATACTCGTGGCGGGTACGCTTCAGCAGCGACTGGTAGGCGGCGTCTTGTACGAGGGCGTGCTTGAACTCATAGTCGATCGCCGGCGCCAGCCCGTGGCGGTAGATCAGGCCGGCAGCCACGAGTTGGGCAAGCGCGTCATCGAGCGCATCGTCGTTGACTCGCGCCACGGCCGCCAAGAGCTCGTGGCTGAATATCCGCCCCAAGGTGGCTGCCAGCTGGGCGACCTTCTTGACGTCCACCATCAGGCGATCGAGACGCGCCATGAGCGAGTCCTGCAGCGATGCGGGGATCGCAAGCGCCGGCAAGGGGCCGGTCAGCACCAGCGCCCCGTCTTGCTCCTTGAACAAACCGGACTCAAGCAGGTGCTTGGTTAGCTCTTCCACAAACAGCGGCACACCATCGGTCTTGGCCACGATCTGCGCGAGCACATCTTGCGGTAAGGCCTTGCCGCCGGTGACCTTCGTCACCATGGTGGCGCACTCGCTTCGGCTCAAGCGGTTCAGCATCAGGGCGGTGACGTGCGCGTGACCACTCCACGGCGATGCAAACTCGGGTCGAAACGTTACCAGCAGCAGAAAACGCTTGGCTCGCAGCTGATCGATCAACAGCGTGAGCAGTTCCAGCGTCGAAGGATCGATCCAGTGTACTTCTTCCACCACCATCAGCACCGTGTTCTCAGTCGCCATCGCTCCGATCGTGGCGACCATAGCCTCAAGGGTCCGACGCTTTCGCTCCTCCGGGCTCAAGGC
The DNA here is from genome assembly GCA_964347935.1 of uncultured Nitrospiraceae bacterium. Classification (GTDB taxonomy): domain Bacteria; phylum Pseudomonadota; class Gammaproteobacteria; order Acidiferrobacterales; family SPGG2; genus SZUA-472. The sequence goes on from CAYGAS010000187.1 coordinate 3,494, forward strand.
GAGCGGGGGGTAGCGATCGCTTGCGGGTACGGTGAGAAAGGCGGCGAGGATGAGGCCAAGCTCTTTCACCGGCAACCCCAGGCGGTCCAGCACGCCGTCAAGCTTGTCGAGCTTTTGGTGAGCGGTGTCCTCTTTCTCAAAGCCGAGCGCTCTGCCCAGCTGCTCGATGGCCGGATAGAGTGCCGTGTGCTGATGGTAGGGCGAACAGTAATAAAGCACCCGGTTATGCGGTTCTTCACCGAGCCGTTCACGAAAACTCTCGACGATGCGCGACTTGCCAGCGCCCGCTTCACCGCACAGCAACACCACTTGCCCCTCAGCATCCTTGGCTTGGTTCCAGCGCTTGAGCAAAAGACCGATTTCCTCCTCGCGTCCTACCAAAGGGGTGAGACCCTTTCGAAGCTTGGCCTCGAAACGGCTGGGCGCGCCGCTTTCCCCGCGCACGCGATAGGCCGCCACCGTACCTGACATGCCTTTTAGCCGTTGTGGCCCCAAATCGGCATAATCAAACAGGCCCTCGACCAAACGTTGCGTGCTCGCGTCGATGACGACCGTGTTAGCTTCGGCTGCGCCTTGGAGGCGCGCGGCAAGATTGGGCGTCTCGCCGACAATGGCCTGCTCCTCAACACGTTCGCCGCTACCAATGTCGCCAGCCACCACGAGCCCCGTGGCGATACCGATGCGTACTGCAAGGGTGATCCCCGCATGCGTGCTTTGCTTATCAAGCGCTTGAATGCTCTCGACGATACCGAGCCCCGCGCGTATCGCCCGTTCTGCGTCCGCCTCGTGGGCTTGCGGATAACCGAAATACACCAGCAAACCGTCACCGACGTAACGGGCGATATAACCGTCAAAGCGCTGGATGGCCGCGGCGCAGCGATCTTGATAGTGGCCAAGGAGCTCCCGCAAGTCCTCCGGGTCGAGCTGCTCAGCGAGCACTGTCGAACCGACCAGGTCACAGAACATTACGGTCAGCTGGCGGCGTTCGGCTTCGCGATATTCGCGCTTGGGTCCCGTATCAGGTGAGGCCTTAGTGTCGGCTAGCGCTTTGCCGCAGCCGCCACAAAATTTCTCGCCGGGGTCATTGGCAAAACCGCATTCGGAGCACGCTGTCAGGAGCAGCGCTCCACATTCGGCACAGAAACGCCGGCCTTCGCGATTTTCGGTTCGGCACTGCAGGCACTGCATCTGCGCGTCCCCGCTCCCAGTCGACAAAAGGGCAAGGAGCTACTCGGCGAATAGTACTCCCTCTAGAGATCCGCGACCACAACGCGCGTCTGCACTTTGGGCTTGTGGAAATTGTTTGGCAGCACTCGGTTCGTCGGTAGCCTAATGCGACCTGACTCGCTGAAAGAATTGGCGTGCCCCGAGAGAACGGATTCGTGAAGCATGTTAAGGAGTAACTGCAGACTAAATCACGCTCAGCTCAATCTGGCGCTGGGTCTATTTGAGGGCCATTCGCTTATCTCACATAAACTGCATGAGCTCCCACATTCTGCTCTTCGTCTTCGCATCGGGAAATCGGCCGTAGGCCGTGCCGAGGTTTTCGCGCAGGTGTTTGGGGTTAGTGGTTTCAGTGAGCACACAGGTCACTGCAGGATGGGCGAGGATATACTTCAATGAGAACTGCGCCCAGCTGTGGCAGTCGAATTCCGCGGTCCATTCCGGAAGCGCCGCACCGCGTACCCGGGAAAAATAACTGCCGTTCATGAACGGACGATTGACCAGCACGGCGATGCCCAGGTCCGCTGCGAGCGGGAGCACGCCCGTTTCTGCCTGAGTTTCCACCACCGAATAGTTTACCTGGATGAAATCCGGCCGCTCAGCACGCATGAATTGCATCATCGCCTCATGGTCCGCGTCTGAGGAGACCGTGGCGCCGATATAGCGCGCCTTGTTCGCGTCCTTCCACTCCTTTAGAACCGACCATTGGGTCTTCAGATCACGCAGGCTGATCACCTGAATGAGGTCGGATCGCTTGCCGTACAACCGCCGCGTGCGTTCAAGCATGGCCCGGCCGGCTTCAACCCCCACCGCATCCACCTTGGTGGCCAGGAACAGATCCTTCACCATGCCCTCGGCCTGGAGGGCTTCGCCGGTGAGCTGATCCAGTGCTGCGCTGCGCGACCACGTATCCACCACCGTTCCCCCGCCGTCGAGCAGGGTGCGCAGAACCATCTTGAACTCCGTGGTCCCGCGCTCCGGCAGTTGCGACACTGCCTTGGTCGTACCCAGCCCAACGATGGGCAAGCGCTCCCCGGTTTTGGGAATCGTGCGGGCAGGGTAGGCAGAGCGCGGGACGGCGCGCGCGGGCAGCAAAGGCACAGCGGCCCAAGCGGCAACGTGGATCAGGAAATCGCGGCGCGATAGCAAGGCAGTTCGACCCTCAGAAACAGTGGCGCGCGTGCAGCGATTCTTTCGGGCTTTCTCCACCAGCGTCGCTAATGCGCGACGCATACCGATGGACTAATGTCCCGAGTTTTTTCCAACGACTCATTATAGATCGCTCGTAAATTTCTGGTAGATCTATTGTCTGTCTCTGGTACATCTCTTATATTCTCGCTGTCAGTCTCTTGCTTATCCCATAAATCTTGACTGAACCTTGGTCGACGGCCGTTGCGGGCTGGTCCCGGTCGCCTGCGGTTGGTCGAGGCTTGCTTGATTGCAGTTGCAAACTTATGGGGTTTCACAAGGCGAAATCTATCGACAATGACTGGTGCACTGAAGGGCAAAGTCGCAATCATTACGGGATCTGCCCGCAATATCGGCAAGGCGATCGCTCACGCACTTTCCGACCATGGCGCCTCCGTAGTGATTCACGGCCAGCGTGATCAGGCGGCGGCGGAATCGGTGCGCCAGGAGATCGTCGACAAAGGCGGAAATGCCATCGTGCATCTCGCTGACCTCACCGACGAGCAGGCGTGCCAGGGCCTCGTCGACGCGACCGTCTCCGAGCTTGGACGCCTCGATATTGTCGTCTGCAATGCCGCGATCCGGCGCCAAAAACCTTTCCTTGAAACCAGTTTTGCCGAATGGCGCAACGTGCTTGCGGTGGATCTCGATAGCGTTTTCCTGATGACCCGCGCCGCGGCCCCACACATCGTTACCGCCGGCGGCGGCAGTGTGGTCTGTATCGGGGGCAGTCCCTCGCACATGGGCACGCGCGGCCGCTCCCACGTGTGCGCGGCAAAGATGGGGGTCGTGGGACTGGCGCGCGTGCTCGCCAACGAGCTCGGCGAGCATGGCATAAACGTCAACGTCGTCGCCCCCGGCCACGTCGATACGACCCGTGGCCAGTCGGCGGGACAGCCATCATCAGTAACTCGCGAGCGCCCTATGACAAGAAAGGCACGGCCGGAGGAAATTGCCGCCATGGTCTGCCATCTGTGTCTACCGGCGGGTCGCTATGTGACCGGGCAGGTGATCCACGTCAACGGCGGCATGCTCTTCGCGGGCGCCTGACCGAGATAGTGATCGTCTTTCGGAGTCGCGCCTGGGATTGCCGGTCGAACTGCCTCTGATTTGGTCGAGAGCTCGAACTCGCCGGTAAACAAAGACCACATGGGGCCATAGGTCCCATGTGGTCCAATACGCCTCCAAAACTATTCTTGCTTATGCAATTCGTAAAG
>CAYGAS010000188.1:0-8788 GCA_964347935.1 uncultured Nitrospiraceae bacterium
CGCCGAACGCCAACTTCAACGGCGGTGACGCGTTCACCTACGTCGCTAACGACGGGGCGGCCGACTCCAACGTGGCGACGGTGACCATCACGGTGAACGCCGTGAACGATGCGCCGACGGCCGATCCCAACGGCCCGTACACGGGCACGGTGGGTGTCGCGTTGACGCTCGACGGCTCGGGGTCCTCGGATGTCGACGGCAGCATCGTCGACTATGCCTGGGACTTCGGCGACGGCAACACGGGCTCGGGGGTCAGCCCCACGCACACCTACGCGACGGCGGGGCTCTTTACCGTCACGCTGACGGTGACCGATGATGGCGGGGCGAGCAATGCCGCCACCACCACGGCGACGATTTCTGCGGCGCCTAACGTGGCGCCGGTGGCGGTCGACGACGCCTACACCACCGATGAGGACGTGGTGTTGAACGTGGCCGCGCCCGGGGTGCTGGGTAACGACACGGATGCCAACGGCGATGCGCTGACGGCAGTGCTGGTGGCAGGGCCGGCGAGCGGGACGCTGGCGTTGAACGGCGACGGGTCATTCAGCTACACGCCGAACGCCAACTTCAACGGCGGTGACGCGTTCACCTACGTCGCTAACGACGGGGCGGCCGACTCCAACGTGGCGACGGTGACCATCACGGTCACTGCGGTCAACGATGCGCCGGTGGCGAACGACGATGCCGCCAGCACGCCCTTTGAGACGGCGGTGACCATCGACGTGTTGGCCAACGACATCGACGTCGACGGCAATGCCTTGGCGGTGAACAGCTTCGATGCGACAAGCGGCAATGGGGGCACGGTGAGTTGCACCACCACCTGTACCTACACCCCACCGCCGGGCTTCTCCGGTGACGACACGTTCACCTATGACGCCACGGACGGGTCGTTAGTGTCGAACCGCGCCACGGTGACGGTGACGGTGGGCGCCCCTGCCGCATTGGATCTCGACATCGCCCAGTTCAAGGTGACCAAGCGCGTCAGGCTCGCGAATCCGAAGGAGATCGACATCACGATGGCGGTCAGGAACGACGGGCTCGTGAATTCCCAGACACGGCTGGCCACCGTTATCGGCATGCAGAACGGCGTCGAGGTCTACAACGAGACGCTGCCGGTCTCCGATGCGGTCGGCGACGGGCGGACCCGGTTCACGTTCCCGGCGTTCACGCCTAACGTAGCCGGTGACATCGAGTGGACCGCCACCATCGACGACGACGACCCGGATGACGACACGGCGACGGCCGTAACCACGGTGGTAGAGCGCTAGAAATTTCTTTAACCTGGAATCAGGTGGGGGAGGGAGCAATCCCTCCCCCTTTTTTTTTGCTCGTGGCGGGCCTGTCTGCAGGCGCGCAGAAAGCCGCTGCGTTGATACCGGATTGGGAGATCGTGGGCGCGGCGATCGGGTCCTCGATCGCCGCGCCGGAAAGCAGGGAGGCCCCCAAGTTACTACGGCGCCGGCATCCTTCCGGCCTGTGGGGGGCGCCCGCCTCTCTCGCGACAGCACACGACTGAGATCCGCCTTTGCATGTGACTTGGTCACAAAGCCAATGTGACATAGTCACAAACGCCCACCCCCCCGAACTGACATTCTTGACGCTGCTCAACGCGAGGCGCGGTGCCGCGTGGCGCCGCCGAACACAGGAGTGTCGCTCACGATGAGATCTTCCCGTCCGTGATGTCTTTCGAATCGCCGGGGCGCGAACCCCGCCGGCGAGGGCCGGGTATGCAATTTTCGGAGGCTGAAACGATGAAAAACGCAATCAAGCTATGGGGTATGAGTTGTGGCGTCGTGCTGCTCGCCGCCCTGTTGTGGGCGCCGCCGGCGTCGGCGTTTATGACCTACAGCACTGATGGATCGACCGGCAACTGCGCCAACTGCCACGGGGATTTCAACAGCGGTTTTTACGTGTCTAATACGGCTGACGATCCCGCGGCCTGGGGCACCAATCTGATGACCGGCCACCAGGACGCGTATGGGGTCCCGTGCTCGGAGTGCCACAGCCCCGGCGGGTTTTCGCCGGTCTACCTGAATCCGGAAGTTTCAGTTGGCGACTTCGACGGCTTGGGCTGCGTCGGCTGTCATGGACGGTTTGAAGACGCCACCCCGCCTGATGGTCCGGTGCAAAACCCCGAAAGCGAAAATTGGGGCGACGGGCTGCGGGCGCATCATGAGGTAGCAGTCGGCACAGGCACATGCACCGGCTGCCACTCTGCCGATTCCGTCCAGGTGGGCGAGGACGTGCCACCGGAGACGTTCGCTGACCTCGGTATCGATGCCTGTGACGAGAACGGCGCCGCTAATGCGGGCACCGGCAACTTCGGCAATGTCGGTCTCGATAACGACGGCGACGGTCTGCGCGAACCGGCCGATCCCGACTGCGCGGTTAACACCCCGCCGGTCGCTGACGCCGGGGCCGACCAGACGGTCAACGTGGGTGATACGGTCACCCTCGATGGCAGTGGCTCAAGCGATGCCGACGGTGATCCGTTGACCTACGCCTGGACGTTAACCACCCCGGCCGGCAGTGCGGCGACGCTCTCCGATGACACGGCGGTCGCGCCGACCTTCGTGCCCGATGTGGAAGGCACGTACACGGCCACCTTGATCGTGAACGACGGCTTGGTGGACAGCGCTCCCGACAGTGCGGTCATCACCGCCGAGGTGGTGGTGGTGAACACCCCGCCGGTCGCTGACGCCGGGCCCGACCAGAACGTCACCGTGGGCGATACCGTCACCCTCGACGGCAGTGGCTCAAGCGATGCCGACGGTGATCCGCTCAGCTACAGCTGGTCGTTCAACTCCGTCCCGGCGGGCAGTGCGGCGACGCTGTCCGATCCGACGGCGGTCAACCCGACCTTCGTCGCCGATGTGGCCGGCGACTACGTCGCCCAGCTCATCGTCAACGACGGCATGGACGACAGTGCGCCGGATAGCGCGGTCATCGTGGCCGCCCCGCCGGCGGTGAATCTGCCGCCGGTGGCCGACGCGGGGCCCGACCAGCAGGTCACCGAGGGCCAAACTGTCTTCCTGGACGGCAGTGGCTCGAGCGACCCGGACGGTGATCCGATCAGCTACAGCTGGTCGTTAACCACCGTGCCGCCCGGCAGCGCGGCCGCGCTGTCTGACCCGACGGCGGTCAATCCGAGCTTCTTTGCGGACGTGGCCGGCACCTACGTGGCGCAGCTCATCGTCAATGACGGCGAGTTTGACAGTGCGCCCGATACCGTGGTCATTACGGCCGAAGCCGTGCAGCCACCGGACGGTAAAGTGACGATCTGTCACATACCGCCTGGCAACCCGCGGAAAGCAAAGACGCTGTCGATCGATGCAGAGTCCGTCCCGGATCACCTTGGTCACGGCGACCTGCTCGGTGCGTGCCCCGGCGACGGCGAGAAGAAGAAAAAGTGACAAGGACGACGATTCCGATTGATTCGGACTCAATGTTTTAAGTAACACCTGGCCGGGGGCACGTCCCCCGGCCTTTTTTTGGTGCCATACCGGGCATCGCGCGGACGCCCGAAGGTTGCGCTTTGGTCCACCCCTTCGGCCGGCCGGGCGCCGCCGCGAGCGCCGCCGAGCGCGCGATCGCTGCGACCCGCGACCGTCCCCAGCATGGTTGGCTAACTCATTGATCTGTATGCGATTAGGCCCCGGGGCAAGCGCGGGCCGCGAGGCGGGGCGGCAAGCGAGTGTGACGAAGTCACACAACTTTGTGGCGTTTCTTGTCTTTACTTAGTTATAGGTAGAGGTGGCTCGCGATGATCGCCTGTCCCGACACGCAGGATGCGGGGAGGTGGTTTTTTGCGTCCCTGCGATGCGTGAATTCTGGGAGTCAACGATGTCCATGACGATCGCCAGGAAGACCCATCGACGCGCGGACCCGTTCGGCGCCGCTCCCTGCCGAGAGCGCCGGACTGTGCCCGCGGGCGCTATTGATATATGTCAAGCAAACGGCGATTTGCACAAAAAATGGGGCCTCTACCCAATTGATTCTGAGACCCAACTAGGCTTGAATTGCGGTAAGACTAAACACAAAAACGGTAAACATCGGTTGTTCGATTGTCTTATCAAAGGAATGCCGCCAGCGCACCATAACAACCAAGCATCCTATATTGCGATACGCGCCCTGCTCGGGGCGGCCCTCCTGGCCGGTGGGCTGGCCGGCTGTGCCACCGCGCCGACGCAAGAAGAGCCGCCGCGCGTGGCGTGGCCGTCGCCGCCGCAGACCGCACGCATCGAGTTCGTGCGCAGCATCGCCAGCGAGGAGGACCTCCGTAAGGACACCACCGCCACGCAGAAGGTGATCAACTGGCTGAGCGGCGTGAAACCGCCGCCCAACCGCATCCTCGAGCCGATGGGGATCGCGGTATCCGACGACGGCCAGCGCCTTTACGTGTCGAACTTCGCGCGCCAGGCCGTTTTCGCCTTTGACTTCAGGCTGAAGACCTTCCGCGAGATCGGGCCGCTGGCCGGTCCGCTGGCGCTGGCCCTGGATGGGCAGGAGCAGCTTTACGTGGTCGAGCAGGTCAAGAAGCAGATCAGCGTCTTCGACCCGGCAGGCAACCGCGTGCGATCGATCACCCACCCCGATCTCGTGCGCCCGAGCGGCATCGCCCTCGATCGCGCGCGCGCCCGCATCTATCTCGCCGACAGCGGCCGAGGCCGGCGCGACGGCAAAGCGCCGGGCCACGACATCAAGGTCTTCAAGCTGGACGGCGCGCTGATCGATACGATCGGCGAGGGCTTCGGCGGCGCGCCCGGGCAGTTTCGCTTCCCGACCTACCTGGCGCTCGATGCGGACGGCAACCTCTATGTCACCGACACGCTCAACTCGCGCGTGCAGGTGTTCGATCCCGACGGCAAGTACGTGAAGAAATTTGGCGCGCGCGGCGCGGCCTTCGGCATGTTCGACAAGCCCAAAGGGGTGGCGCTCGACAGCTTCGGCAACGTCTACGTCGCCGATTCGGGCTGGTCCAACGTGCAGATCTTCAACCAGCAGGGCCAGGTGCTGCTGTTCTTCGGCGGCCGCGGGCAACTGCCGGGGCTGCTGAAGAATCCTTCCGCCGTCGCGATCGATGCCAGCAACAACATCTACGTGGCCGACTTTGTTAACCACCGCATCAATATGTACCGGCTGGTGAATACCACCGCCGAGGACAGTTACTTAACGCCGCCCGCGGCGGGTCAAGGGAGTAATGAGGCCAAGCCGAAACAGGCGGGCGCCCGGATTGACGATAAGCCCTCTAAAGGAGGTGACCTATGAAAACCCTGATACGAACAACCCTGCGGGTCTGCGCGCTCGCCGCCTTCGCGCTGGCGTCGCCCTTCGCCTGGGCGCAGTTGCCCGGCACCGGCCTTGGGGGCACCGTGCATGACTTCTCCACTGAGAGCGCGGCGGGTGAGACAGCGGGCCCGTGCACTTTCTGCCACACGCCGCACCAGGCGCAGCAGCAGAATCTGCTGTGGAACCGCACACTCCCGGCGGGCGGGTACAACTGGGCCGCCGGCGAGGTGACGACAGGCGGCACGCCCTATGCGTCGATTCCGAATACCTACAACGGCACGACGATCAAGTGCTTGAGCTGCCATGACGGCGCCGTCGCCGTCGGCAACGTCTCTTGGTGGAACGCCCAGGGTCCGGTGAGTTTCGGGACCCCTGCAGTTGGCGCGCCCTATATAGTGGGCGGAGCCGGCGTTATGACCGGCAACCACCCGGTCGCCATGCCGTATCCAGGGGGCGCCGCCGTAGTTACCTATAACCAAGTCACGGCGAACAAGCCACCGATCGTCGACGAGTGGGTGGCCGACCCGGGCGCGCTTGGCATCCGCATCTACACCGACGACGGGTTAGGCAACATCAGCGCCCAGACGGGGCCCGCTGACGGGTCGAGCGGCATCGAGTGTGCCTCGTGCCACGACCCGCACAACGGCTCGACCGTGCAGGATGACTTCTTCTTGCGTGGGTTCCTCGGAACAAACGACCCCGACTACATCTGCGCCAAGTGCCACGACAAGCTGTAAGCGCGCCCTAGGATGGCATAGGCAGAGTTAGCGCTGGCAGGGGCCTGGTGTTCGCGTAGTAGCAGCCAGGCCTCCTTTTTGCCCCGCTCTTCCAGATCGGGGTGATCACCCTGATCCGGGGAAAGGAGGATCGATCCGGGTGCAAGCGCAGTTGAACGAGACGCGGTGCTACGAGCTGCTGCGACGGGTGCGCTGGCCGCAGGGGGTGGTCTGTCCGTACTGCGGGCACGCCCGGGTGACGCCGCATTCGAAGCCCGCCCGCACGCCGCGGCGGCGCTATCTCTGCCTCGGCTGCCGGCGCACCTTCACCGACCTCACCGGCACCCCGCTGGCCCGCACCCACCTGCGCATGAGCACGTGGTTTCTGTTGCTGCGGCTCCAGGGCGAGCGGCGCAGCACGGCCGAGCTGGCGCGGCGGCTCGGCGTCAAGTGGGACACGGCGGCGCATCTGCAGCGACGGCTGACCCAGGAACGGGGCGCCTCCCCGCTTCTCGCAAAGCTCCGCCAGGCGGCGCAGGACGCGCCGGCCCGGCGCGCGAAAGGAGCAACGGCAATGCGAACTCGCACACTCTCTGGCTTTCTGCTGTTGGCGTTAAGCATCATCGCCCTGGCGGCGGGCGCGGCCAGCGCCCGGGCCTCCGGCAAGCAGCTCTACTTGAAACACTGCGCCGTCTGCCACGGGACCGACGGGCAGGCGCGCACGCCGGTGGGCCGGCTGTTGAACCCGCCGCCGCGGGACTTCGCCGATCCCGTCGGGATGTCGCGGGTGTCGTTCGACCGCATGTACCGCGCGATCAAGGAGGGCCGGCCCGGGACCTCCATGGCGAGCTGGGCCACCGTGCTCACCGAGATCGAGATCGGCGACCTGATCGACTACATCCTCACGCTGGCGCCGCGCGGCGACGCCGCGCTGACGCCCGAGCAACTCAGCCTGGAGGTCGGCCGACGCCTGTACAAGCGCGGCTGCGTGGTCTGCCACGGCGAGGACGGGCGCGCCGACACCGAGGCGGCCAAGGTCCTTCACCCGCCCCCGCGCAACTTCGCCGATCCGGTCGAGATGGCGCGGGTGGACGACGGCCGCATGTACCTCGCCATCAAGGTCGGGCGCAGCGGGACGGCCATGGCGAGCTGGGCGCACCTGTTGACCCCCGAGGAGATCATCGACGTGATGCGCTACGTGCGCACCCTCGTGCGCCCGCTGCCGGCGGGCATGACCGCGGCCGACCTCGACCTCGAAGTGGGCCGGCGGATCTACGGGCAATACTGCCTCAGCTGCCACGGCGAGAAGGGCGACGGCCAGACCCAGCTCGGGCGCACGCTCGACCCGCGCCCGCGCGACTTCAGCGACAGCCGCGCGATGACGGCCATCGCCGACAAGGACCTGGCGCGGGGAGTCATGGACGGCAGGCCGGGCACGGCCATGGCGCCGTGGCGCGGCGTGCTCAACCCCGAGGACGTCCGGCGGGTGATCCTGTACATACGCGCGCGCTTTCAAAAGGGCGCCTGAGGACGGAGGCGGCGATGGCGCGAGAGCGAGTGCGGCTGACGATCGTGGCGGGACTGGCGGTGATGCTGCTCGGCGCCTGCAGTGAAAAGACCCGCGCCCTCTTTCTCGACGGTGCCGGCAAGCCGCCGCCGCCGACGCAAAAGGTGCGCCGCGACTATCAGCGCGAGGTCGAGCAGCTCAAGCGCGAGCTGGCCGCGTCGCAGCGCGCGCTCGCGCAGGCCCGGGCGCCGAAAAAGGCCGCGCCCCAGGCGGCACCCGCCGCCGAGCAGGCGAAGACCTGGGCCGAGGCGGCCGCGCTGCTGCCCAAGGACTACAGCGGCGGGGCGGATTGGGTGCAGGCGCTGGTCGCGGGGGCGATCGCGCCGCGGCCCGGCTTCGACCCGAAGACCCCGGAGCAGGCGGTGTTCGACTTCGACGTCGAGTTCGCCGACGCGCCGAGCGAGTTCCTCCACGTCACCTACCCGCACGCGGCCCACACGCGCTGGCTCACCTGCAAGAACTGCCACCCGGCGATCTTCCCGCTCAAGCGCGACCGGCGAGAGGCCCGACCCAGCATCTCCATGGCGGCGATCAAGGCCGGCAAATACTGCGGGGCGTGCCACGGCAAGGTCGCCTTCGCCCCCGATCAAGCCTGTGCCCGCTGCCACAAGGGCTTGCCCGAGCAACGCCACTGGCAGCCGAGCGAGCCGCCGCGCGCCGCCATCGAGCGCGCCAAGACGTGGACCGAGGCCGAGCGGCTGCTGCCGGCCACCCCCGTCGGACCCGACTGGGCCAAGGCGCTGGCCGAGGGGGCGATTGCGCCGCGCGCCGGCATCGACCCCAAGGCGCCCGACCAGCCGCTGTTCCCGCTGAACGTGGAGCTGGTGCCTGCGGGCAACCCGGTGTTCAAGGTGGTCTTTCCGCATGCGGCGCACACGGCGGTGCTGTCGTGCGCGAGCTGCCATCCGGCGCTGTTCCAGATGAAGGCGGGCGCCGACCCGATCACCATGGCGGAGATCATGGCGGGCGAGTACTGCGGCGCCTGCCACGGCAAGGTGGCGTTCGCCGTCCCCACCGGCTGCCCGCGCTGCCACGCCGCGCTGGCGACGCCGCCGGCCGCCGGAGGCGGGGCATGAGGCGGTGGCTGCTGGCGCTGGCGGTGCTGATGGCCATGGCCGCGGGGCCGCCGGCGCTGGCGGTCCTGGGCGACATCGTCTTCAAGCCCAAGGAGCCGGGGCGAGGCGTCGCGCCCACCGTGTTCCCGCACTGGGTCCAT
>CAYGAS010000189.1:0-1747 GCA_964347935.1 uncultured Nitrospiraceae bacterium
AAACGCGGCCACGTCGTACCCGACTTCGAGGCGCGACGGGCGGTGATTCGCAAAGTTGCCGTGACGCTCGCGCGGCGCAGGCGCGGTGTGGCGGTTATAGACGAGGCACTGCTCGATGAGGTGGCGGCGCTGGTTGAGCGACCGGAACCCCTGCTGGGCTCGTTTGATAAAAGCTTTCTAGAGTTGCCGCCCGAACCGCTGATATCGACCATGCGCGACAATCAAAAATGCTTTCACGTGACAGACAGCAAAGGCGCATTGCTGCCGTACTTCATTACAGTCGCTAACATCAAGAGCAAAGACGCGAGCCAGGTGCGCCAAGGCAATGAACGCGTAATTCGCGCGCGCTTTGCGGATGCGCAATTCTTTTGGGAAACCGACCGCAAGACGCCACTTGCCGAGCGCATCGATGGCCTGCGGGAGGTGGTGTTCCACGACAAGCTCGGTAGCGTCCATGACAAGGTCGAGCGAGTGCGCAAACTCGCGCGTCTGGTGGCGCAAGAGACCGGCACGGACGCTGCCCTGGCCGATCGCGGCGCGCAACTGGCGAAGGCCGATCTGCTCTCCGGCATGGTGGGCGAGTTTCCTGGTTTGCAGGGCGTGATGGGACGCTACTATGCGCTGCACGACGGTGAGCATGCCGAGGTCGCAAGCGCTATCGAAGAACACTACTTGCCACGTCACGCCGGTGACCGCTTGCCGGGTACGGGCGCTGGACAGGCGGTGGCGATTGCCGATCGGCTCGACACCTTGGTAGGGATATTTGCCGTCGGCGAGAGTCCGACTGGGGATAAAGATCCATTCGGCCTTCGCCGGGCGGCGCTCGGCGTGGTTCGCATCATGATCGAGGGCGGGCTCGAGCTTTCGCTGACCACGCTGCTCGAGGCCGCCTGGCGCAGCTACCCGACGGCGCTGCAAAAGACGGGCCTGGTGGGAAGCGTCTATGACTTCATGATGGAGCGGCTACGGGCCTACTACGTGGAGGCAGGCGTGAGCGCCGATGTCTATGAGGCCGTGCTCGCCTGTCGACCCGCCCGCCCCGCCGACTTTGACAAACGCGTGCGCGCCGTGATGGCGTTTCGCACGCTGCCTGAGGCACAAAGCCTCACTGCCGCCAACAAGCGTATCCGCAACATCCTGCGCCAGGGCGGCAATGCCGACTGGGATCACGTGTCGACGGAATTGTTGCGGGAGCAGTCCGAGAAGCGGCTCGCCGAGCAGGTCACTTCCTTGACGCAGGTGCTCATGCCGATGTTCGACACAGGCGAATACACCGAGGCCATGCAACGGCTGGCAGCGCTGCGACCGCAAGTCGATGAGTTCTTCGACAACGTGATGGTGATGGTCGATGAGGAGGCCGTGCGCGACAATCGCTTGGCGCTGTTGCATAGCTTGAGCAAGTTGTTTCTGCGCGTGGCCGACCTGTCGAGGTTGCAGGGCTGATTCAGCGCTTCAAACCATAAGCTGGAGCCGATCATGAATCACGATTCCTATCAAGCCATGCTGGCAGCGGTCCAGGCGTTTCACGATCGACACGATTTCAAGTCTAAAGGCGGCGAGGATCTTACCCACCGCGTGGCACTGATGAGCGAGGAACTCGGTGAGATTGCCGCCTGCATTACCAAGGGCAAGGATGCCGACAAGCTGGCCGAGGAGTGTGCCGACATGCTGGTGCTGTTGCTCGGGACAGCGATATCGGCGGGCTTCGATTGGAAACAGGCGTGCGGGCGGAGGATACACCGACTGG
>CAYGAS010000190.1:0-1763 GCA_964347935.1 uncultured Nitrospiraceae bacterium
GGCGTAGCACCCTAAAAGCCGCTTCCCCCGCCCGCTGCATGAGCGTATAACCGGCTGTGCCATGATGCTCGATCGCGATCCGATCGAGCTGGCGTGTTTGTGCGGCCGAATACAATGCCTCTGGAAGTGTCATCGAAGGCCCTCACGCATATCATAGCGATCTAATGCAGCTAACACGAACCCGCGATGTGGATTTCCGGCGACTGGCCAGCGACATTAAAGACTGGGGCCGCGCCCTCGGTTTTCAGCAGCTCGGCATTGCCGGCGTGGAGCTCGACGCCGCGGAAGCACGATTGCTCGATTGGCTCGCCGCCGGTCGCCACGGCGACATGCGATATATGGCCGCGCACGGCACCCGTCGCAGTCGCCCGCCAGCACTGCTTCCCGGCACAGTACGCGTCATTTCCGCCCGCATCGATTACTACCCCCAAGGTGGCGCCGATCCCCATGAGGTGTTGTCGCGACCGGCCCTGGGCTACGTGGCGCGCTACGCGTTAGGGCGTGACTACCACACGCTGATTCGCAAACGTCTCGAAAAGCTTGCGCAACGGATCACACGGGCCGTCGGCGTGCATCGCTACCGTGTCTTTAGCGACAGTGCGCCGGTGCTGGAGAAACCCTTGGCCGAGCACGCCGGCCTTGGCTGGATCGGCAAACATACAAACCTCATCAATGAGACCGGCGGCTCCTGGTTCTTCATTGGCGAAATCTACACCGACCTGCCGCTACCCGTGGACAAACCGGCGCGCAATCGTTGCGGCCGTTGCGAAGCTTGCATGGAAGCCTGCCCGACCGGTGCTATCGTTGCGCCCTACGAGCTCGATGCCCGCTTGTGCATTTCTTACCTGACGATCGAGTTGCTGGGCGCTATACCCGTAGCGTTGCGTCCACTGATCGGCAATCGCATCTTCGGGTGCGATGACTGCCAGCTGGTCTGTCCCTGGAACCGCTTCGCGCAAGCGAGTGCGGAACCCGATTTCGCGCCGCGTCATCGTCTAGACGCCGAACAGCTGGCAGAGCTATTCTCGTGGAGCGAGAGCACTTTTCTAGAGCGCACGCGCGGCTCGGCCATCCGCCGTCTCGGCTATGCGCGTTGGCTGCGCAACATTGCCGTGGCGCTGGGCAATGCACCGACCAGTCGTGTCGTCACGGTCGCCTTGCAGGCCCGACGGGACGACCCCTCCCCGCTCGTACGCGAGCATGTCCACTGGGCGCTGCAACAACACGGTTAGGTTGACTGAAGTACGTGCAAAGCAGTCTACTGGCCGGTCGCGAAGCCGAGAATGGCGCTTCGCAAATCTCGCTGCAAGATCGCGCTCACCTGATCCAAGGCACGCTGCTGTGCCACCGCGGGCTGTTGCGCCGAGACCTTGATGTCCCAGCGCTTGGTCCCACGCATGTGCTCACCGGGCATCTCGGAGAGCTTTAGCTCCAAGGTACCCTTGAGCCAGTACCAACCTTCGCGCTTGCCCAAATCCTCCAAGGCCAGGCTGGCGAAGGCGACATAATGCGCCTGGCCGCTAGTGGCCACAACGAAACCGCTCTGCGCCAGGGCGCCCGCCAGTATTTTTTGTAATCCCGCGACAGCATCGTCTGCAATACGGGCCGCGATGCGCGTTTGCCTCAGCACGTTTTCGAGTTGCCCCTGCAGCTCAGCGACACTGGGTCTCGGTGCCGCGACGCGGGCCGATGTCTCGACGATGGCAAGTTGCTGCTGTAGCACAATGCGCTCTCGCTGGGCGTTCAAAGCACGCGCGATGCCA
>CAYGAS010000191.1:0-8274 GCA_964347935.1 uncultured Nitrospiraceae bacterium
CTATCGAGGGGCCGCCAGTCGAAGCCCGCGCTCCAGTTGTCCGAGGTCTCGGGCTCGAGATTCGGGTTGCTGGTGGGAAAGCCGAAAAAGTCAGGAAAGAACAGGTCGTTGAACGTCGGTGCCCGGAAGGCCGTGCCGTAGGAAGCCACCACGCGCATCGCCTTCGGCAAGTCATATCCCCAGCTAAGGTTGCCGGTTGTTTCGGTGCCGAACTGTTCGTTGTCGTCCACGCGCGCGCCGAGCAAAAAGCTGTTTTTGTTGAAGCTTCCCTGGTACTGCGCAAACGCGCCGGTGTTGTCGCGTGAGCTTTGCTTGAAGTCCACCGTGCTATCGACCTTGTCACGACGAAAATCGGCGCCGAGGGTGAGCAACTGTACGGATGTCAGCGTCAGATCGTTCTGCCAGACGTAAGACTGAATCTCGCCGTTGAAACGGCTGTCGGCCACCGATCCATCGGCACGAAAGGTCGTGCGTCGATCGCGCGTACGCCCGCCTTGAAGCAGCATATTCCAGCGTTTGCTCGGCTGCAGCCGGTAATTGGCGCCTATCACCTGCTGCGTAAAGTCGTCCTCGTTGCCGAAGTTAGAATCGAACTCGGTGTTTCCCCAGGCCTGGGTGGCGAAAAACTCGAGCTTGCCGGCATTTTCGAAGCGGTGTCCGAAGCGCGCATTGAACGCTGTGTTGTCATAGCCGTCGAGGTCCGGTTCGTCCAGTGGCACGCCGAACTCGATGACGGGCTCGCGCGCGTCGATGCCCGCGGTGCGAAACCTGCTGGCGCTGAGGTTGTACCAGTTGCGGTCGTCCCCACCGGAGACGCCGGCCGCGATATTGCTTGTGTCCTCGCTACCCACGCTCACTTCCGCGCGAGCTGTCGGCGGACCCTTGCCTGAGCGCGTGAATATCTGAATGACGCCGCCGATGGCATCGGAGCCATACAGGCTCGAGCGCGGCCCTCGTACGATCTCAATGCGTTCGATCTCGGCCAAGGGCAGAAACTCCCACGCGGATATGCCGGCTGAGACTGAGCCCCACCTCAGCCCGTCGACCAGCGTCAGCACTTGACTGGGGTTGGTGCCGCGCAGAAAGAAGGACGAGAGCTTGCCGAAGCCGCCTTGGACGGTGACATCGAGACCTGTGGTTCCGCGAACCAGCTCGGGGACACTGAGCGCTTGAGTCGTCTCGATATCGTCGCGCGTGATGACGGTCACCGAGGCGAGCGATTGGTCCGCCGTCTGTGCCGTGCGCGTTGCCGTGACCACGATAGCATCCTCGTTTTGATCGGCGGCGCGAGCCACTTGAAGGACGACGCACGCTGCCAGGATAGCGGCGCAGCAGGCGGCTAGGGTTTTCAGGTCGCACTCCTCCGCGGTTTGCACACACCCGCGCAATGGAGACACAGGGTGTGCGAAGGAGCACTAAGGCAGACTTTTGGACGGGTGCTTGCAAGCCCGTGTCACCCTCCGCGACACCGTTACCGGGTTGCCTCAGGCCGGTCTCCGGGCTTACGAGTGGCTGTCAGGCCGGGCGAGTCGCCTTCCCACGCGTAAACGCAGTGGCAGTTTGACTCGCCCCAACTCGATTACCGTTGCGGGGGCAGCGCCGGAATGGTCACACGCGCGACACTTCGTCTTCGATCGCACAGCGGAACGCACCGGCTTCCCGTTTCATCCCGCAGGTGGATACCTGTCGGGACACCTAAAGCGAGACCAACGATACCGGAGTCCGTGACGATCACGCAAGCACAACCTTGCGCGCGGCGACACCGCGGTCGCGGCCCGCCACCAATGGCGTGGCAGGCCCCCCGTTCGAGTCGCCTCAGGACTCAAAGAGCAGCGCAGGGACGCCCGGGATGCGCTGTCGCATAGTCGTGGACGTGAGGGCCGATGGGCTCAACGGCTCGGATATGAGCTGTGAGCGCCCACAGAGGTGGCATTTGTACCAGGTCTGTCGGCTCTGCGGGCTAAGTTCCTCGTGTGTCTGCGCCATCAGGGAACGGCAGCGTTGGCAGCGCATAGGGTCCTCCTCGTCGTTGAACGTCCCGAGCCTTCGCGAGTGTCCGGAAGGCGTTCTTGCTGCAAGGCACAAAAAGAATGGCCCCCAACCGCTTGGGGTCAATAACAGCTGCGACCGCAATATAATGGGTTTAGAGGAAAATGCAAGCAGAAAGTGCGGGAGGGTCTGGTGGCCTTAAGCGAAGGCGCTGGCCCAAGCAGGTTGAGGCGGTGGCGGAGGTGGCCGCCGGGCGCGCAAACGCAGCCGCTGACGTCTCGGCGAGCCGCGGCCGACTGAGTTAATTTAAATCTGTCGCAGAAGCTCGGCGATATTTAGCTGCGTGCGCGACTTAGTGTCGAGCTGGCCGACCACGGCTGCGCAAGCGACATGGCACCTGCCTTTGCCGATTGGCAGCGTGCCCGGGACGACTACCGAGTTCTTCGGCACGCGTCCATAGCTGATTTCGTCGGTGAGGTTGTTATAAATACGTGTGCCTTGGTCAATGCACACTCCAGGGGCGATGACCGCCCCTTCCTCGACGATCACGCCGTCGGCGATCACGGCGCGTGCGCCAATGTAGCAGTTGTCCTCGATGACCGTGGGCGTGCCGAGCGCGTGCAGGGCATCGTCGGGGTAGCCGCTGTCGCTGATGATCGTCGTCGTGGCGAGCACCGGTTCGAGCACGCCGCCGATTTCGGCCCCGCCCTGCACATGAACGTTCTTGCCGATCTGGGCACATGAGCCCACATGTGCCCAGGTGTCCACCATCGTCCCTTCGTCGATATAGGCACCGATATTGACGTAGCTTGGCATCAAGACCACGCCGCGGGCAATGTAGGCGCCCTTGCGCACAGTCGCCAGCGGGACAATGCGGAATCCCCCGCGACGAAAGTCCTGCGAGTTATAGTCGGTGAATTTGGATGGCACCTTGTCGAAGTAATTCGTATAGCCGCCTTTTACAAAGTTGCTGTCCTCGATGCGAAAATACAGCAGTACCGCCTTATTCAACCATTCATTAACGATCCAGTTGCCGTCCTCTTTCTCGGCGACGCGTGCGCGGCCCGAGTCCAGCAGGTCGATCGCTTCGTAGACGGCGTCTTTTAAATGAGTGGGCGTCGTTCGGGGCGTAATCTCCGCATGGCGTTCGAAAGCCTGTTCGATGGTTTCTTTAATCTCGTTCATCAGCGGGTCCCTGTAAGTTAGAAATCAACAAAGGGTTTTCGTTCAGGCAGCCCAAGTAGCTGGGCGCGAGAATGGAAAAATTTTAGGGTAGATGTTGCGTTTACTCCAGCCTCGCCACCACCCTCGCGCAGTCCCCCCTTATGCCCCCAGGTGGTGTGGCGCGACCACGGCACCGCGCGTCGCTCTGGGCGCCTAGAACATGGCTAGTTCCGGTTTTCTTGCTGCCGCTCCAAGTTCGAAGCCGGAAACGCACATCGTTAGTCGTGGCCGCGTCAAGTCGTTCAAGGCACGTGTTAGAATTGCTGCCGAGTCACACGCACGAGAATCGCATCAATGGGGGGCACTTCATGAAAATCATGCGTTTCATCGACGCATCGGGACGGGAACGCTATGGCGAGGCCATTGACCGGAACAATGCCCGCCTGATCAGTGGTGACCTCTTTGGTGCTTACCAGCTCACGGATGAGACCGCTGCCGTACAGAAGCTGTTGGCACCAGTGTTGCCACC
Source organism: uncultured Nitrospiraceae bacterium (assembly GCA_964347935.1). Taxonomy (GTDB): domain Bacteria; phylum Pseudomonadota; class Gammaproteobacteria; order Acidiferrobacterales; family SPGG2; genus SZUA-472. Next base: position 3,683 of record CAYGAS010000191.1, read on the forward strand.
CAGCATTCTCTGCGTCGGCTTGAACTATAAGGAGCATGCGGCCGAGTCGTCGATGAAGCTGCCCGACTACCCGGTGCTGTTCATCAAGTCGTTAAATGCCCTGAACAACCCCGGCGATCCGATTGTGTTGCCGAAGGCCGAGCCGGTCGAAGTCGATTACGAGGGTGAGCTTGTGGTCGTCATCAGCAAAATGGGCAAGAACATCCCGCGCGCACGGGCGCTGGAGCATGTTCTGGGTTATACCTGCGGCAATGATGTCAGCGGGCGCGACTGGCAGATCAAGAAGGGGGGTAGCCAGTGGTGTCGCGGCAAGAGCTTCGATACTTTTTGCCCGCTAGGGCCGTGGCTGGTCACGCCCGAGGAGCTGCCCGACCCCGGCAATCTCAAGATCAGCACCACGATCAACGGTGAAACCATGCAGAGCTCGAGCACGGCGAATATGATCTTCGATGTGCCTGAGCTGATTCGTTTCTTGAGCGAGGGAACGACACTGCTGCCGGGCACCGTGATCATGACCGGTACCCCGCCCGGTGTCGGTTTCGCCCGCAAGCCGCCGGTGTTTCTCAAGGATGGCGACGAGGTGAGCGTGGAGATCGAAAAAATCGGCCGGCTAACTAATCGAGTAACAAGGGAAACAAGTGACGGGTAGCAAGTTTCGAGTAGCGAGGACCTGCCAACGCAGCCGCGGTTTTGCCTGAGCTAAATATTGCACCACTCACACCAGAGGTCACAGAGAAACAGAGCGTCAGGCAAAGAATTCAATAATCTCCGTGGTCCCTGTGTGCTCTGTGGTGAAAAAACACGCCAGCTATCCGCTACGGGCCGCTAGCGATTGTCTTCTAGCTTCTTAGCCATCTGCAATAACATCTGTGCGCGCTTGACCACGGGCACGTCGATCACCTTGCCATCGAGCGAGGTCGAGCCGCGACCCCGGCGCTCGGCTTCCTCGAAGGCCGCGACCACCCGGCGGGCGTACGCGATCTCGGCGGGGGAGGGGGCGAAGACCTCGTTGATCACGTCGATCTGCGCAGGGTGAATGGCGAACTTGCCCTTGAAGCCGCATTTCTTCGCGTCCAGCGCATCGCGGCGCAGGCCTTCGGCATCGCGAAACTGAAAGTACGGCGTATCGAGCGCCAAGACATCGGCGGCTTTTGCGGCGACACACAGCACATTGCTCGCGTAGGCGATCTCCGCGTCGTCGTCCTGGCGTTCGATGCCCATGTCGGTCGTCAGGTCCTCGGCGCCGAGGGCGGCGCCGATGATGCGCGGCGACGATATGCAGATGTCGTACGCTTTTACGATGGCGCGTGCCGTTTCGATCCACGGCACCAGCTTCACGCGGCCCCGTTCCAGTCCCGCTTTTTCTTCGAGCTCGTCCAGGATTTTCGAAATCGTGGCGATGTCTTCCGGCCCCTGAATCTTCCCCACGGAGACGCCGACGATGTGCGGCCCCACAATCGCCGCCAGATCGTCCTCTAGCCACCCCGTGTCCAGGGAGTTGACGCGTGGTATCAAGGTCCGGCCGGCTGCAGCGAGCTTCGGCAGAAAGCCAGTCACCACAGCGCGCGCATTGGCCTTTTCGTCTACGGGCACCGAATCTTCCAGATCGGGCACCAACGCATCGGCGTGGCTGGCGAAGCCCTTTTCCAACATGTTCGGCCGGTTGCCGGGGATAAACAGCAGGCTTCGAATAAGGGTCATCAGCGCGAAGATCCGGCCGTGTTGATTATTGCCTTACTCAACCGGCGTGTCGGGGCTGTTGCCCCATTCGGCCCACGAGCCGGCATAGGCCTTGACGTTGGGATAGCCGAGCGCCTTTAGCATGATGTAGGTGTGTGAGGAGCGGTGGTGCGTCTGGCAGTAGACAATGACTTCCTTGTCCGGTGTCACGTCAAGCTCGGTTAACATCTGGCGCAAGACTTGCTCTTGTTTTAAACGCAGTTTGCGCGGCTGATCCATCGCCGTGGTCCAGTTGAGATTGATGGCGCCAGGAATGTGCCCCGCTTTTGCGGCACGCTTGTCGCGACCGCTGTACTCGGCCGGGCTGCGGGCATCGACGATGGCGACGGCGGGGTCACCGAGCCGCTGGATGATGTAGTCCTTGTCGACGTAGCCCTGATAACGGCGCGAGCACGTAAAGCGGCTCGGCGGTCGTTCGACGTTTCCTTCGCGGGTCGGGTGGCCCTCGGTCAGCCACGAGCAGATGCCGCCGTTCAGGAGCGAGAAATGAGGGTGCCCGAAGACATCGAGCGTCCACAACAACCGGCCGGCCCAGCCGCCGCCCTCGTCGTCGTAAGCCACCACATGCGTGTCGGGCGTGATGCCGAGGGAGGAGAGCACCTCGGACAGCTGTTCGTCACTCGGCAGATCGCCGACCGCCGGCTTCACACCGGAGACCAGCCGCGCGCGATCGAGATGCACGGCACCGGGGACATGGGCCTCCTCATAAAGCTCCGCTGGGCCGACATCCACCACCAGCAGGTTTTCCGCCCCGAGGTGTTGTTCGAGTTCGTCCGGCTCAACGATAAGCGCTAACAAGGGTTTGCTCATGATGGTTTAAGGTGTTTCGGCGACTGCGACGCGTACGGGTTCGTTGCCGCGCGACGCCTATCGTACCCGCACTGCGGTCTTGGGACTACTCGGCGGCGGCGGCCGCGACGGCAATCTTTTCGACGCGCGCGGCGCAGAATTTGAACTCGGGGATCTTGCCGAATGGATCGAGTGCTGGATTCGTGAGCATGTTCGCCGCCGCTTCGGCGTAGCAAAACGGAATGAAAACGCAGCCTTCTGGAACCGCAGCGTCGACGCGGGCCTTGAGCTCAATCGCCCCGCGGCGGGTGATGACGCGCACGGGATCCCCGGGTGCGACGCCAAGGCGCCCAAGATCAGCGGCGCACAGCGATGCCACGGCCTCCGGCTCGATCGCGTCGAGCACACGCGTGCGCCGGGTAATCGCGCCGGTGTGCCAGTGCTCTAGCTGGCGACCGGTGGTGAGGATCATCGGGAAGTCCGCATCCGGTTGCTCTGCCGGCGGCACGATGTCGGCCGGCACTAATTTCGCGCGGCCGCTGGGTGTAGGAAAACCATCGCCGAAGACAATGTCGTGGCCCGGCTGATCGGGGGCGTCACACGGATAGGTGACCGAGCTTTCGCGCTGCAAGCGCTCCCAGCTGATGTTGTCCAGTGAGGGCATGACCGTCTTCATCTCGGCGAATACATCGGCCGGACCGTTGTAGTTCCAATCGAGGCCGATGCGGCGCGCGATCTCCTGGATGATCCACCAGTCCTGCCGCGCAGCGCCCGGCATCCTGAGCGCCGTGCGTCCGAGCTGCACCTGACGGTTCGTATTGGTCACCGTGCCGTCCTTTTCGGGCCAGGCAGAGGCGGGCAGCACGACATCCGCATGGAAAGCGGTTTCGGTGAGGAAAATGTCCTGCACCACCAGGTGCTCGAGCTTGGCCAGCGCCTCGCGCGCGTGATGGACGTCGGGGTCTGACATCGCCGGGTTCTCGCCCATGATGTACATGCCCTTGATCTGGTTGGCATGCACGGCGTCCATGATCTCAACAACGGTCAGTCCGCGCTTGGGGTCGAGCGGGGTGCCCCAAACATCCTGGAAGCGCGTGCGGATGTCCTCGGCCTCGACCGACTGGTAGTCCGGGAAAACCATGGGAATGAGTCCGGCATCCGAGGCGCCCTGCACGTTGTTCTGACCGCGCAGCGGATGCAGCCCGGTGCCGGGTCGACCGACTTGGCCCGTGACCATGGCGAGCGCAATCAGGCAACGCGCATTGTCGGTGCCGTGCACGTGCTGGGAGATGCCCATTCCCCAGAAGATGATGGCGGCTCCCGCCTTGGCGTAGGTGCGCGCCACCGTGCGCAGTGTCTCGGCATCGATGCCGCACACTGCCGCCATCGCCTCGGGCGTGAAATCCTTGATATGGCGTTTCAGGTTCTCAAAGCCCTCGGTGTGGTGCTTGATGTAATCGCGGTTGTGAAGCTTTTCGGTGATGATCACGTTTAACATGGCATTCAGCACGGCCACATCGGTGCCCGGCTTGAACTGCAACATGTAGCTCGCGTGGCGCTTGAGCGCTTGCCCGCGTGGATCCATCACGATCAAGGTCTTGCCCTGTTTGGCCGCTTGCTTGAAAAAGGTGGCAGCCACGGGGTGATTCTCGGTGGGATTGGCACCGATCACGATGATCACGTCGGCGTCGGCGCAGGCAGTGAAGGGTGCGGTCACGGCCCCGGAGCCGATGCCCTCGAGCAGCGCCGCCACCGACGAAGCGTGGCACAGCCGCGTGCAGTGATCGACGTTGTTGGTACCGAAACCGGTACGCACCAGCTTCTGCACCAGATACGCTTCCTCGTTCGAGCCCTTGGCAGAGCCAAAACCGGCCAAGGCTCGGCTGCCGTCGCGATCGCGTATACGCTTCAGCCCGGCGGCGGCGCGATCAAGCGCCTCCTGCCAGCTGGCCTCGCGGAAATGCGTAGAGGGATTTGCCGGATCGATCTCTGTCGCGGCATCCTTTGCGGCGTCGTCACGACGGATGAGTGGCACGATCAGCCGATGCGGGTGCTTGACGTAA
>CAYGAS010000192.1:0-2300 GCA_964347935.1 uncultured Nitrospiraceae bacterium
TGGCGGGAGCAAAATTAGCCGAACCTTAATCCTCCAACGCCCTGCGTATCTATATTAATGTGTGTCTTGTTGTTGTCATTCGGGCAGCACCGGCAATACCCCTTGGTGGTCGCCGCCAACCGTGATGAGTTCCTGCAACGGCCGACACGGGCGGCCGCTTTCTGGCAGGACGCGCCGCAGGTACTGGCCGGTCGCGATCTATCGCAGGGCGGCACCTGGCTTGGCATCACCCGCGACGGACGCTTCGCCGCGTTGACAAACTTCCGCGATCCGCCCGCCAAGCGGGCCGATCGCCCCTCACGCGGACACCTGGTCAGTCAGTTCCTTTGCGGCGACGACACGCCGGCGGCCTATGTCGCCAAGCTCGCTGCGCGTGCACAGCAGTACAATGGTTTCAGCCTGATCGTCGGTCATGGAGGCGAGTTTTGTTACTACGCCAATCTCGAGCGTGAGCCGCGCGCGCTTTCACCCGGTCTATACGGACTCAGCAACCATCTGCTCGATACGCCCTGGCCCAAGGTGGTGCGCGGCAAACAGGCGCTGGCGCAGCTCATGTCCGCCGGCACCGGCCCCGAGGCGGAGTCGCTGTTCACCATCCTGGCCGACCGCGTCCCGGCCAACGAGGCCGAGCTTCCCGATACCGGTGTCGGGCGGGAGCGTGAGCTCTGGCTGTCTCCGCTCTTTATAACGGGCAGCGATTACGGCACGCGCTCATCGACCGTCTTATGGATCGATGGCGACGGCAAAGTGACTTTTATAGAGCGCACCTTCAACGGCGAGCCGCAGCGCTACAGCGCTGTTGAGCATCGCTTTCGCCTGAGCGATCGGTCCTAGCCGCTGGCAACGCCGTTAACGGGAGATTCAGTCATGAGCCTACAAGGCAAGACGGTCCTGATCACCGGCGCGGCGAGCGGTATCGGCCGCGCCATCGCCGAGACGTTCGCCGGTCAAGGCGCCCAGGTGATCGTCAATGACTTGAGCGATGCCGGCGAAGGCGTCGCCAAGGAAATCGGCGGCACGTTTATCGCCGCCGACCTGTCCGACCAGACTCAGGTGCGCGCGCTCGCGCGAGCAGCCCTACAGAGGAAAGGACGGGTCGATATTCTGGTCAATAATGCCGGTTTCCAGAATGTGGCCCCGGTCGATGAGTTCGCCGAGGAGCTGTGGGCAAAGATGATTCAAGTCATGCTGATCGCACCGTTCCAGCTTATCAAGCACCTGGTGCCGGGCATGAAGCAAAGCGGCTGGGGCCGGATCATCAATATGTCATCGATCCATGGCCTGGTGGCGAGTGCCTACAAAAGCGCCTATGTGGCGGCCAAGCATGGTCTGCTGGGGCTCACCAAGACCGTCGCCCTCGAGCTCGGGGCGTGCGGCATTACCGTGAACGCGATCTGTCCGGCCTACGTCCGCACTTCCATCGTCAGCAACCAGATTCAGGCGCTGGCGGCGACTCATGGTATCTCGGAACAAGAGGTCCTCGATCAGATCGCGCTCGAGCCCGCCGCCATCAAGCGCATGATCGAGCCGCAAGAAGTGGCGGAGCTGGCGCTTTTCTTGGCCTCCGACAAGGCGGCGGCGATCACCGGCGCCGCTTACACGATCGATCTCGGATGGACAGCGCGCTAGACGCGTTATTCCTCAAAAACTCGCTCCGTCGTCGCAGTCAATCTCTGATCTTGGCGCGGGCAGCCGCGTCCGTGAATTGAAGCCAGGCCACCGCTGCGAAGCACAGCACCAAGAGCGGCACGACACCGACATTGACGGTCTTCCATCCCAATATATGATGCAGTGCGCCCGCCGAGACCGCCGACAGCGTCACGGTCGCAAACACGAGCAAATCGTTGACGCCTTGAACCTTGGCCTTTTCTTCGACGGTGTAGGTTTCGGTAAGCAAGGTCGTCGCGCCCACAAAAAGAAAATTCCATCCGAGTCCAAGCAACAGCAGTGCACCCCAGAAATGTAGCACCGTCGTTCCCACCACATTCGTGCCGACGCAGACGCCAAGCACTAGCACTCCCACGAGCATGATCCTGAGGACACCCAAGCGGTTTATGAGATGACCGGTAAAAAAAGAGGGGGCAAACATGCCAAAGACGTGCCACTGGATCACAAATGCCGTGTCGCCAAAGCTGTGTCCGTAGTGGTTCATGGCCAGCGGCGTCGACGTCATCAGTAAGTTCATCACGCCGTAAGCGATCATGGCCCCGAGCACGGCGACGACAAAGATCCGTTGCCGCACGATCCTGCCGAGCGGTCGTACTGCACCAAACCTCTCGGAACCAACGTCTTTAGGGATA
>CAYGAS010000193.1:0-3032 GCA_964347935.1 uncultured Nitrospiraceae bacterium
GTTTTTGCTTGCGACCTTCAATCATCTCTTGACTCACCCGGCAGCGAGCGGTCGTCAGGTGGTGCAACCGCGCGCGCTCATACTCGCCCCGACGCGCGAATTGGCTGTGCAGATTCACCGAGATGCCGAGGTGCTAGGCAAATACGCGGATTTCAAGCTCGGCTTGGTGTACGGGGGCACCGGTTATGAATCGCAGCGTAAACAGCTCGCCGCCGGTGTGGACATCCTCATCGGCACACCCGGGCGGCTGATCGATTACTTCAAGCAGCGCGTGTTCGATCTAAAGGCCATCCAGGTGGTGGTACTCGATGAAGCCGATCGCATGTTCGATCTGGGTTTCATCAAGGATATCCGCTACCTCTTGCGCCGCATGCCACCGCCGACGCAGCGTCTGGGGATGTTGTTTTCAGCGACGCTCTCGTATCGCGTGATGGAGTTGGCATACGAGCATATGAACAACCCCGAGTTCGTGCGGGTTGCGCCGGACAAGAAGACCGTCGATCAAGTGAAGCAGATGGTTTATCACCCAGCGAATAGCGAGAAGATCTCGTTGCTGGTCGGCTTGCTTCGACGCAGTGATCCCGTCCGCAGCCTGGTCTTTACCAACACCAAAAACATGGCCGAGCGTCTGGCGATTTGGTTGAAGGCCAACGGTCTTGACGCGGCCGCCTTGACCGGCGACGTGCCACAGAAGCAAAGGTTGCATCTGCTGCAGCAATTCACCGAAGGCAAGCTCCCGGTACTGGTTGCGACCGATGTGGCGGCACGGGGGCTGCACATACCCGAGGTCAGTCATGTATTCAATTTCGATCTGCCGCAGGACGCTGAAGACTACGTGCACCGCATCGGCCGGACGGCACGCGCGGGTAGCAGCGGTGACGCCATCAGTTTTGCCTGTGAGGATCACGCCTACGCCCTGGTCGATATCGAGAGCTTTATCGCTCACAAGATCCCTTCGGCGCGGATTACGGCAGAGCTGTTAGCGACGCTGGAGCGGCCAAGCCAACGCACGACCAAAGCGCGGCCGCGTGGCCAGCGACCGCAAAGCCGGGGAGGCAAGGGTCAACGTCAGCAGCCCGGGCAACGCGAGCGGCCCAGCCGTCAACAATCGCAGCCCCGCCGCGAAGGTCAGGGGCATGCCCGCGCGCGACGACCCGGGGGCCACACCGCTCAGCGCTCTGTCGCCAAGCCGTCCATTGGTTAAGAGCGTAATTGTTGCGTTGCGATCTGGCGTAACGTCGGTACCGGCAGGGCCGCGGCGTCGGCGCGCGCCAGGCGGGCGGGTGCAGAGCGGCCGGTACAACGATGCTGAGGGTCGGCGCGAAACGCCTCTACCCTGGCTTCGATGAGTTGCTCGCCGGGGAGTGCGGTGTCACTAAGCCAGCTCTGTATCTCAATGACCTCGTGCGCAACTTGCTGTGCGAGCGTGCGGTGGGACGCCCAAAGCTCGGCCACCTTTCCACCGCTAGCCAAGCCGGCGATATTGGTTGTGAGGATATACAGGTTCTTGCGCACAAGCTCGAATAGCAAATCTTGCTGGGTCGCAAGCATCTGACAGCGAATGTTCAAAGTCTGCAAGGCACGGTGGACTAACTGCGCTTGCGGTCCGTGCAGCAGCGACGGCAGGATCACTTGATAGTCCTGTCCGGGCTTTTTTTCGAACCAGACCACCGTGACTGTGGGGTTCACGACATCGTGTTTACGCCAATCTCGAGGCAGCAGCTCGTTTTGCACCAGCCCCACGCAATTGCGCCAGCACTGCGCAGCACCTTGAGCACCGCGTGCAAGTGGTCTTCGGCAACGGTAAGCAGCACCAGACTCGGTGTGCGCACGGTGTCGGCCACTACCTGTATATTGGTATCACGGTGCACGGGATAGAGCGGGTTGCCAGTGCGCAGCAGGCCGCGGGCAAACACCCCACCCAATTCGCCGACGCCAATCAATACGACCGGCGCTACTGACATGACTGCGACTATTTTCCTTGCCGTTTCGAGAAATTCGTGTCAGATTCTTTCCAAATCGAAGGCTACGTCAAGCCGCGTGCAGCCCGAGAAACCGCATGCACTGGCGTGCGCCTGTCATCGATCGTTGAGGTAACTCTCGCCCATGGGAACGGTTCGTCGGCTACGACTCGCGTTTTTCTTTCTACTTATCGCCTCGCCGCTGTTGCTATTCGGTAACGCCGAGAAAGAGGCGGCGAGTGTGGTGCTGTTGACCATCGACGGTCCGATCGGACCGGCGACCGCCGATTACGTAAGACGCGGTCTCAGTAAGGCGCGCAATATGAATGCGGCAGTGGTGGTTTTGCGCATGGACACACCGGGGGGTCTCGACACCGCCATGCGCGACATCATCAAGGACATCATCGAATCGCCGGTTCCGGTGGCCAGCTTTGTCGCCCCGAGCGGTGCGCGTGCCGCCAGTGCCGGAACCTACATTCTTTATGCTAGCCATATCGCAGCGATGGCGCCCGCCACGAACCTCGGCGCAGCTACACCCGTGCGCATCGGGGCGCCAACGCCAGGCGCACCGCCGCGCGAGGAGAAGGACAAAAAAGAAGATGCCGGCGATAAGGATGACAAGAACGGGAAAAAGGACAAGAAAGCGCAGAAGCCTGCACCCAAGTCACAAGACGCCATGGAGCAGAAGATCATCAACGATGCGGTCGCCTACATCCGCGGCCTTGCGCAAATGCGCGGGCGCAACGTCGAATGGGCGGAAAAAGCGGTGCGGGAAGCCGCAAGCCTGCCAGCCGAGGAGGCCGTCAAGCTCAAGGTCGCCGACCTGATGGCAGATGATGTCGCGGATCTGCTGGAGAAGATCGATGGGCGCAAGCTCGAGGTCAAGGGACAACAAGTCGAGTTGAAGACCAAGGCTGTCGTGGTTGAACATATCGAGCCCGACTGGCGCAATCGCCTGCTTTCGGTGATCACCGACCCCACCGTCATTCCCATCCTGATGATGCTCGGCGTGATGGGATTGCTATATGAGCTACTGAACCCGGGCTTTGTGTTACCGGGTGTCATTGGCGG
>CAYGAS010000194.1:0-2335 GCA_964347935.1 uncultured Nitrospiraceae bacterium
AGTTTCCGTGCCGGCGTGGGCCTGATTCCAGCCGGCGTGGGCCTGATCCTCGTCTCTGCGTCCCTGCTTGCCGGCGCCTGGCTCGCGACGGTTGCTTGGCAACGCCATATTCCGGTTGTCGCGAGCGTGATCTTTGGCTGGCTTTACTACTTGCCCGTGGCGATCCATGCCTATTTGCGCGAGCGTGGTCAGCGCCGCCGGGTGACACAGATATTCAGCCGCTTTCTGGACCCACGGGTGGTGGCGGAGCTCGTCGAGCAGGGGGAAACGACAGCGACCTTGTCCGGCCAGAAACGCGAGGTAACGGTGCTATTCTCGGATATACGCGCGTTCACGACTTTGGCGGAAACGCAGCCGCCGCAGGCGATTGTCGACCTGTTAAACCTTTACTTCGCTCGTCAGGTCGAGGTCATCTACCGCCATCAGGGAACGCTAGATAAGTACATCGGCGATGGCATCATGGCGTTCTGGGGGGCACCGGCAGACCAGCCCGAGCACGCTGCGATGGCGGTGACAGCGGCGCGGGAGATGGTCGAAGCCCTGGAGGCGTTCCGCCAGGAGCTTGGCGCAGCCGGGGAGGGTTTTGATATCGGCATCGGCATACACACGGGGGAGGCGGTGGTCGGTTTCATCGGCTCCCCCGAGCATCGGCAGGATTACACGGTCATCGGCGACACGGTGAACACCGCCAGTCGTATTGAAGGCAAAACCCGCGGCCGTTGCCGGGTCCTGGTATCGACGACGACACGCCAAGCGTGCGGTTCACTGTTTGAGTTCCGCGATCGCGGCCGTACAAAGCTAAAGGGAAGGACAAAGGGGGTACGTCTCTATGAACCGCTTTGGTCCTAGGCGAGGCATCGCTACACAGGCCGCGCTCGTGCTGGCGATGGGCTTGCAGGCATTTGCACCGATGGCACAGGGAGCCCAATCCGGTATTACCCGCAGCAATGCCGCTCTGCGCGCTGCGCCTTACAACGACGCCCACCTTGTCATCACGCTGGTCAAGGACACGCAACTGCGCATACTCAGCCGTCGCGGCGCATGGCTGAACGTTAAGGTGGACGCCTACGGCGAGGGGTGGGTCAAGCTCCATTTGGTGCGCATCGGCGACGATGCGGCGCGTGAGCGCTCGAGTTTCAGCGGCATCGCGGCGTTATGGCGCTCGTGGACCGGGCGCGGTGGCTCCAGTGGGCTGGTGGCCACGACCGGGATACGCGGCCTCGAGGATCAGGATCTGAGGAACGCCAAGCCGGATCCGCAGGCGGTGGTTGCCTTGGATATGTACGCGGCGACTGAGCAGGCGGCGCGCGCTCGCGCGGAGCAGGCTGGGCTAGTTGTACAGCAGGTGGATTACGATCCGAAGGTCTACAAAAAGAACAAGAGCAAAAAGAAGAAAAAGCGGAAGAAACGCGACAAATGAGTGAATGCCGATGAGTAAGCGTGGCTACCGAAACGCGATGTTGCTGATGGGCGCACTGCTCAGCGTCGGCTTCACCGGTGCCGGTCTCGCCCAATTCGACATAGGCAAACTCGTCAAGGCGATCGTGCCCGTTTCCGACGAGGCTGAGATCGACATCGGCAAGGGCATCGCCGGCAACCTTCTGGGGGTGGCAGCGCCCGTCAATGACCCCGCGCTGCAGGCCTATGTCAATAAGATAGGCAGATGGCTCAGCCTGCAGAGCGACAAGCCGGACATGCCCTGGCGCTTTGCAGTGCTCGACACCGATAGTGTCAACGCCTTCGCGGTGCCTGGGGGCTACGTATTTGTCACACGAGGTCTGTTGTTACTGATGCGCGATGAGTCCGAGCTAGCCGGCGTGCTGGCACACGAGATCAGCCATGTGACCGAGCGCCACGCCTTGAAGACCATGCGCAAGGGTGAGCTAGCGGCCCTCGGCGGTGACGTCCTCGGTGCCTACGCTGCCAGCCAGGGCGCGGGTGAGCTTAACCAGGTGATCAATGTCGGCACGGAGGTCTACGCCCGCGGACTCGACAAAAAGGATGAGTTTGCCGCCGACTACTATGGCGCCGTTATCGCCGCACGCGGCGGTTACGACCCCTATGGCCTGCTGGCGGTGTTGCAGACGCTGTCCTCAATCAATCCGCAGGATGACGCCGTGGCTTTGATGTTCAAGACGCACCCGGACCCGAGCACGCGCATAGAGCGGTTGTTACCCGTGCTCGAGTCGCAACTTGATCAGTACGCCGACCAGCCGAACAACGCGGACCGTTTTGCCGAGATCATGCGCGCGCACGTAAGACATTACGGACAAACGGGTAAATAGGACGAGGCAGGGACGGTTCGGGGCTAGATGGCGGCGTCGCTACCTCGCCG
>CAYGAS010000195.1:0-3531 GCA_964347935.1 uncultured Nitrospiraceae bacterium
CGTCAAGGCGATTTTATCGACCTGTGTCGCGGCCCCCATGTGCCTGAGACCGGCCGGCTCAAGGCCTTCAAGCTCACCAAAGTTGCAGGTGCTTACTGGCGCGGTGACTCGCGCAACGAGATGTTACAGCGGATCTACGGGACTGCCTGGGCGAACAAGCAGGCCCTCGACGCCTACCTCCACCGCTTGGCGGAGGCGGAAAAGCGAGACCACCGAAGGATCGGTCGCCAGCTCGATTTGTTTCATGTCCAGGAAGAGGCGCCAGGCATGGTGTTCTGGCACGACTCAGGCTGGCGGATCTATTTGCAGGTCGTAAACTACATTCGCGAGCAGTTGCGACAGCACGGCTACCAGGAAGTCCACACACCCCAGGTGATCGATCGGTCGCTGTGGGAGCGGTCGGGCCATTGGGAGAAGTTCAGCGAGCTTATGTTTACCACCGAGTCGGAAAAGCACGAATACGCCGTGAAGCCCATGAACTGTCCCGGCCACGTTCAGATTTTCAATCAAGGGCTGAAGAGCTACCGCGATCTGCCGTTGCGTATGGCCGAGTTCGGATCCTGCCACCGTAATGAGCCCTCGGGTACGCTGCATGGCATCATGCGGGTGCGCAACTTCACCCAGGACGATGCCCACATCTTCTGCACGGAGGATCAGATCCAGCCGGAGGTATCGGCCTTCATCGACCTGTTGTTCAAGGTGTATGCGGACTTCGGCTTCCGGGACATCTCTGTCAAGCTGTCGACCCGGCCCGCGAAGCGCGTCGGTTCGGACGAAATCTGGGACAAGGCCGAGCATGCGCTCGAGGTCGCCCTGAACGCTAAAGGGCTCCCCTGGGAACTCGAGCCGGGGGAGGGGGCCTTCTACGGGCCCAAGGTGGACTTTTCCCTCAAGGACAGTCTGGAACGCGTCTGGCAGTGCGGAACCGTACAGGTCGACTTCTCGATGCCGGGCCGACTGGGCGCCTCCTACATCGCCGAGGACGGCAGCAAGCAGGTGCCGGTCATGTTGCATCGGGCTATTTTGGGGTCCCTCGAGCGGTTTATCGGCATTCTCCTCGAGGAGTACGCAGGGGCACTCCCCACTTGGCTCGCCCCGGTTCAGGCTATACTGTTAACGATTACCGAAAAGCAGGCTGCCTATGCCCGTGAGGTGGAAAAGCGCTTGTCGCAGGGGAACTTACGGGTAGAGACTGACTTGAGAAACGAAAAAATCGGCTTTAAAATCCGCGAACACACGCTGCAGCGCGTCCCCTACTTGCTGGTCATTGGCCAGCGGGAGACGCAAGATGGTACGGTAGCCGTGCGCACGCGCAGGGGTGAGGACCTGGGCCCGATGGCCGTCGAGACGTTCTTCGACAAGCTCACCCGAGAGGTCGCGAGCCGCGGCATTAATATTTTGGAGGACTGAAACTATCGCGACAAGAAAGAAGGAGACACGCCTGAACGAGCAGATCACGGCGCGGGAGATAAGGCTGATCGGCGCCGACGGGGAGCAGCTGGGCGTGGTCCCCCTTTCCGAGGCGCTCGCGAAAGGGGAAGAGGCGGGCTTAGATCTGGTAGAGATTTCTCCCACTGCGTCGCCGCCGGTGTGCCGCCTGATGGATTTCGGCAAGTACCAGTATCAGGCGAACAAACGCAGGCAGGCGGCCAAGAAGAAGCAAAAGCAGATCCAAGTTAAGGAGATAAAGTTTCGCCCTGGTACGGATGTCGGCGATTACCAGGTCAAACTTCGTAATCTAATACGGTTTCTGAAAAACGGCGACAAGGCCAAAGTCACATTGCGGTTTCGCGGGCGTGAAATGCGCCACCAGGAACTAGGGCTGGCATTGCTCAAACGCGTCGAGCACGACCTGCAGGAATATGGAACGGTCGAGCAGCAGCCAAGCCTTGAAGGACGGCAGATGGTGATGGTGATCAATCCCAAGTCGAGTCGCGCTTGACCAAAGTAATGAGGTACTGACATTGCCAAAACTCAAGACAAATCGTGGTGCCGCCAAGCGCTTTAAGCGCACGGCCAGCGGTGGCTTCAAGCGTCGCCACTCTCATTTGCGCCATATTCTGACGAAAAAGAACAGCAAGCGTAAGCGTCATCTCGGCGAGCCTTCAACGGTGCACAAAGCCGATGTTGCACTGGTCAAGCGCATGCTGCCTTACACCTGACGAGAGAAGCAGCGATGCCAAGAGTCAAGCGAGGCGTAACCGCCAAGGCCCGACACAAGAAAGTTCTCGCTCGTGCAAAAGGTTACTACGGAGCGCGGCGCAAGGTGTTTCGTGTTGCCAACCAGGCCGTCATGCGCGCGGAGCAGTATGCCTATCGCGATCGCCGTCAGCGTAAACGAGATTTTCGTGCGCTGTGGATCGTGCGCATTAACGCCGCCGCGCGTGACTGCGGGCTCAGCTACAGCCGCTTAATGAATGGTCTCAAGAAGGCATCGATCGACATTGATCGCAAAGTGCTGGCTGATATTGCCGTACACGACAAAGAGGCATTTACCGTGTTGGCTGACAAGGCGAGGCAAGGCCTTTCCCTGTAACGCCAACTGGTAGCACGATAACAAGGGGGAAAAAGGGAAAGGCAGTCACGCCTTTCCCTTTTTTGTTCATACGTGCGTGGTCGCCGCACGAAAGAGACGGCTTCTAATCATGGCAGGATCATCAGATTCGCTGCAACAGGCATTAGCGCAGCTGAACAAAGAGGCTAAGAGAGCCATCGCCGATGCCGAGAGCCCGGATGCGGTCGAGGCGTTGCGCGTAAGGTATCTTGGCAAGAAAGGCCTGGTGACCGAGCAGCTCAAGCGTCTTGGCACGCTCGCGCCCGACCAGCGTCCGCAGGCAGGCAAGCAGGTCAACGAGCTTAAACGCACCTTTCAAGAGCTTCTGAGTGCCCGCAAGCAAGAACTTGAGGGCCAGTCACGCAACGAGCGTTTGCAGCGCGAAGCCATCGATGTCACCTTGCCGGGACGGGGTCAGGGTATGGGTGGATTGCACCCCGTGACCCGTACGTTGCACCGGCTCGAGGAGCTGTTCACGCGCATGGGCTTTGAAATTGCCGATGGCCCGGAAGTCGAGGACGACTACCACAATTTTGAAGCGCTAAATATTCCCGAGAATCATCCTTCGCGTGCCATGCACGATACCTTCTACTTCGATGAGCACACGTTGCTACGTACGCATACCTCACCGGTCCAAGTTCGCTATATGCAGGCGCACCGACCGCCGCTGCGCATTATCGCCTCGGGGCGGGTCTACCGTTGCGACTCGGATTTGACACATACACCGATGTTTCATCAGACCGAAGGTCTTATGGTGGACGAAGGCGTGAGCTTTGCTGATTTAAAGGGGGTGTTGGTCTTTTTTCTAGAGCAATTTTTTGAAGAGCAGCTGGGTGTGCGTTTTCGACCGTCGTTTTTTCCTTTTACCGAACCATCGGCCGAGGTCGACATTAGCTGTGTCATGTGTGCTGGCAATGGCTGTCGCGTGTGCAAGGGAACCGGGTGGCTGGAAGTGCTCGGCTGCGGCATGGTGCACC
>CAYGAS010000196.1:0-18947 GCA_964347935.1 uncultured Nitrospiraceae bacterium
CTTGCGTTTACTCTGTATCGGTTTACTGACTAGGCCCGGATATAAACCCAGCCCTCGCGTTGGCGCCGCATGATCTCGGCGACTCCGGAGTCGGTCACAATTACGCCCGGCAGTAAGCGCGCCGTCACCCCGCGGTCGCGCTTAAGCTGGTCGATGGTATTCTGGCAGGCAACGAACTGCAGGTTGTCGTATTCTCGCAGCATGCGCTGCACCGTCTGCGGATAAGGCGAGGCGCCCACACGCAAAAGGTCGAGCCCTGCACCGTTGGCAATGATCTCAATGCGCGCGCGCTGGCCTGTGTGTCGGTAAAGCTTAAGTGCGCTTTCCACCTCCTGCAGGCTCTGCTTGATGAGATCGCGGTCATCGGTGTTTAGATGGAACAAGACCTTAATGGTGTGAGTGGCCGGCGCATCCGCTGGCGCGTCGAGCGTCGCTACGCGCTGCGGCGCGGCTAAGCGAGCCGCTGTCGGACCCGCGACCTCATCGCGGGTTGGCCAGGCCAGCAAGGTGCCGACGGCCACCACGATGCCGGCTGCTAGAGCCGCCACATGACGCCAGCGCAGAGAAGACGCGGGCGCCGGGTACGCCGGTCGGTGATTCCCGCTCGGCAGCTCGCGATAGCTCAGGCGTACCATCTCGCGCAGCGCCCGCAGCTCGTACACGCGTCGCTTGAGCTCCGCATCCTCTTGCATCCGTGTATAGATGCGTTCGGCGTCCTCCGGCGCGAGCTGCTCGTCGACAAGCGCGTTCAGCAATTCGTCCGAAAAGTCTTTGTGCTCACTCATTTTACCCTCCAAAGACCGGACTGCACGGTGGCGTCGGATCGTTCCGCCGTGGCCAGGAGCGCGTGTCGCAGCGCCCGGCGCGCCCGGCAGAGCCGGCTCATCACCGTGCCGACGGGCACCTCGAGCACATTTGCCACCTCGGCGTAACTGAGCCCTTCCAGGTCGACGAGCGTGATGACTTGGCGCTGGCCCGCGGGCAATGCGGCCACGGCCGTGCGTACCCGACCGATGACTGTTTGCCGCTCGGTCTCGGCCTCGGGGCTGGACTCGTCGGTCAGTGGCAATGTATCGATGTCGTCCGTCTCCTGGTAGCGGCGCAAGTGGTCCCTGTGGCAGTTGGCGAGGATGGTGAACAGCCAGGCCGGGCCGGCGTCCGCATCACGCAGCTGCGCACGTTTGTGCCAGGCCTTCATCAGCGTCTCCTGCGCCAAATCCTCGGCGAGCGCGACATTGCGGGTCCATGCGTAGGCCAGCCGGTAAAGCCGCGGCCAGTAATCCTCTAACGCCTTGCGCTGCTTGTCATGCCGACGAAAGACACGCGTCATGCTCTTTTGATCTCGTCGTGTTGTCGGGGGTTATACAGTGATAGGACGCAAGCGGCGGTGAATTTATTCCCACGGCAACGGTGCGACTTGGATCTTTAATCCGTGCTGGCAGGCTCAGGGGTTGCGATCAAACCCTGCTCCGCGCGCACTTGATCGTCCAGTAACACCCGGCCCGCGCGGACCTGCAGGCGGCCCTCGGCGAACCAGCGAATGGCGAGCGGAAAAATCCGGTGTTCTTCCTTGAGCACCCGATCCGCCAGGCGCTCGGGCGTATCGCCGGGTAGCACCGGTACCGCCGCTTGAATGATGATCGGTCCGCCATCGAGGTCTGGCGTCACGAAGTGTACGCTGGCGCCGTGTTGCGCCACACCGCTCTCGATCGCGCGCTCGTGCGTATGCAGGCCGGGAAATGCCGGCAACAGCGAGGGGTGAATGTTCATCAGCCGGCCAGCGTAATGGTCGACGAAGTCCTCGCCGAGAATGCGCATGAACCCGGCGAGCACGACCAGCTGCGGGGAGTATTGATCGATCAGCGCCATCAACGCCTGGTCGAACGCATGGCGGCTGGGAAACTGCCGGTGATCCAGCACCTCAGTCGGTACACCCGCCGCCTGCGCCCGCACGAGGCCGTAGGCATCGGCACAGTTGCTAATCACGGCGCGAATCCGGGCAGGCAGGGCGCCGCCCTGCACCTGATCGATGATGCTCTGCAGATTGCTGCCGCGCCCCGAGATCAACACGACAATGTTCAGCGGCGTATTCACTGAAAGACGACCCTCGCCGAGGTTGTCTGCTCGATCACCTGTCCGATCAGAAAAGGCGTTTCGCGCTGTTGTCGCAAGCGGTGCATGACGCCCTCGGCGTCGTCGGCACCGACGATTAATACCATGCCGATGCCGCAATTGAACGTGCGGTACATCTCGGCATCGGCGACGCCACCCTGTTTTTGTAGCCAATCGAAAATCGGCGGGCGTGACCAACTCGCCGCATTGATGACGGCGCAGAGACCTTCAGGAAGCACGCGCGGCAGGTTGCCGATCAACCCGCCGCCGGTGATATGGGCCAAGGCGTGAACGGGGTGTGCAGCCAGCACCTGCAGCGCTGCGCGCACATAAATGCGCGTGGGCGCAAGCAAGGCCTCACCGAGGGTTGTGTCGTCGAACGCGGTGTCTAAAGAGAGCTGATGGCTTTCGAGAATCTTGCGAATCAGCGAATAACCGTTCGCGTGCGGCCCGCTGGAGGCGAGTCCCACCAGGGCATCGCCCGCCTTCACCGCCGAGCCATCGAGCAGTTTGGTGCGCTCGACAATGCCGACGGCAAAGCCGGCCAGGTCGTAGTCCCCGGGTGCGTACACGCCCGGCATCTCGGCCGTCTCGCCGCCAATGAGGGCCATGTCGGCGAGACAGCAGCCTTCGGCAATCCCTTCGACGATACGTGCCCCGGTGTCGGTATCGAGCTTGCCGGTGGCATAGTAGTCGAGAAAAAACAGCGGCTCGGCCCCCTGTACGATGATATCGTTCGCGCACATCGCCACCAGATCGATGCCAATGGTGTCATAGCGATTGAGTTGCGCGGCCAGTTTGATCTTGGTCCCGACGCCGTCGGTGCTGGCCACCAGTACCGGCTCCCGATAGCGCGCGGGATCAAGCGCAAAGCACCCGCCAAAGCCGCCGATGGTCCCGAGCACCCCGGGACGCACGGTACGGGCGACGAGCGGTTTGATGGCTTCGACCAGGGCATCACCGGCGTCGATGTCCACACCGGCTTGCCGGTAGGTGAGAGGAGGTGTGCGGGACTCGCTCACATCAGGCTCCGCGCAAGGGAGGTCTATGGTAGGGCGACGCCAACAGGGTGTAAACCTTGACTTCCAGCCTGGCCTTGAATAGCTTGCCGCCGATCTGATTGAACTGTCGAAACCGGCCGAACTGGAACATACCGATTCTTAGGCTTTTTACTTGATATATTCGTAAAAGGCGACGTTTTGACGAAGCGGAGTGGGCGCACGGCGTGGCGACTGTGCCGCTAGCTGCGACAGCAAGCCATGACACTATATTATCTACCCAACGCGATCACCGTTTTTCGTATCGCACTGGTGCCGGTGTTTATTCTGTTTCTCGACGACCGGAGCTATGCCTGGGCGTTGGCTGTTTTTGTATTGGCCGGTGTGTCAGACAGCCTCGATGGCTTCATCGCCAAGCGTTACAACCTGGTCACCCGCATCGGCGCGATCCTTGATCCGCTGGCGGATAAGATTCTGCTCGTGTCCGCCTACATCATGCTGGTGATACTCGGGCACCTGCCGCTGTGGCTCGTGCTCACCGTGGGTTTTCGGGATTTACTGATTGTAAGCGGTTACCTGGCGTACACCTCACTGATTGGCCCGGTGCAATTGCGGCCGAGTTACCTGAGCAAGTTGAATACTTTCACGCAAATTACCTTGGTGGTGTACATCCTGGCAGAGCAGGCAGGTCTGCTGCCGGCGACGGCCATCGATCGCTATCTGGTGTACGTCGTGTTCTTGACGACGGTCAGCAGCGGCGTGCACTACGTGTGGGTTTGGGGGTTGAAACGTCACCCCGAAAACCACGTGGGGCGAAGTTGAGGCCGATGGTCAACCGCCAACCCGATGGTCGCCTTCTCGCATCATAGCGACGCAAGCGATGGCGCAGCAGCTGCATCTAGACGTCAAGCTGAACGATAGTTTTTCGTTCGATAACTATCTGGCGGCGCGCAACCGTGAAGCGGTCGAACGCCTGGCCGCGACGGTGCGCGCGCTCGCGGCAGGGCATCTACCGGCCGATCGCCTGATTTTTCTATGGGGTGAGCGGGCCTCGGGTAAGACGCATCTGTTGCAAGCCAGCTGCCGCCTGGCGCAGCACCACGGCAACATCCCTTTTGCCTACGTGCCACTGGCGATGGCGCGAGAGCTCTCGCCTGGCATCCTCGAAGGACTCGAGCAGTTGACGCTCGTGTGCATCGACGGGATCGATCAGATCTGCAACAAACCTGCGTGGGAGCACGCGCTATTTACTTTGGTCGAGCGCATGCGCAGCGCCCAGGGCACGCTGGTGCTTGCCGCAACAGTCAATCCCGCAAGCCTCGAGTTGACGCTGCGGGATTTGGCGACGCGCCTCGGGTGGGGTGTGGTCTATCGCCTTCACCCTCTCGATGAAAGCGAGATCGTCCACGCCCTGCAGCTGCGGGCGCACAATCGTGGGCTCGAGATGGCGGAGAAGGTGGCGCGCTACGTGCTGCATCGCTACCCGCGCGACGCCCACTCCATATTCAATCTCCTGGAGCGGATCGATGAGGCGTCCCTGATGCGGCAGCGGCGTGTGACCATTCCCTTCCTGCGCACCTTGGAATGACGCGATCGGGCGGGCGTCGGGGCTAGGTCGGCCCCGGGAACTTCCCGCTTAAAGCCCGCGCGACGGTCGCCAAACGCGTGCCCAAGGCGCGACAAAGCTCTTTTTCATCCTCGGTCTGCGGCCGATCGCTTTTGAGACCTGAGACATGGCTCGCACCGTAGGGCGTGCCGCCGCTCGTGGTCCGCATCAACGCGGCTTCGGAGTAGGGTAGGCCGACGATCACCATGCCGTGATGCAACAGCGGCAACATCATCGAGATGAGCGTCGTTTCTTGTCCACCGTGGAGGCTGGACGACGCGGTGAATACGGCAGCGGGCTTGCCGGCGAGGCTGCCGGAGAGCCAGAGGCCGCTCGTGCTGTCGATAAAATGCTTGAGCGGCGCGGCGATGTTGCCGAAACGCGCCGGACTGCCCAGCGCGAGCCCGGCGCATTCCTTGAGATCCTCGAGGCGGACATAAGGTGCACCGTGCTCTGGGACATCAGGCGCTGTCGCCTCGGTGACACTGGAAACCTCCGGCACGGTGCGCACGCGGGCATGCATGCCTGCCACCTTCTCAATGCCGCGAGCGACATGCTGTGCCATGGCCGCGAGGGCACCGTGACGGCTGAAATAGAGCACTAGAACGTCGCTCATGGCTGGGCGATACAGATCGTCGTCATACGCATGGCCCCCGGGCAGCTGGCGTGCAGATCCAACCTATTCTGCACTGTTTGGGCGTTTTTTCTCGATCGGCGGTTCCTTGACAGTCTATACACAGGCGCAGATACTTTGTAGTATTACAAATCATAGGGTTGGCCTGCGCGCGATGCGCCTAAAAAGAACAGTTCAGCGGAGGACGTTCGAGCCATGATTAATCTGAAAGACGGCTGCAAGATAGTGCTGGTAAGTGGCGCCTTAATTGTAAGTGCGTGCGCGACAGCACCCAAGGAAGAGCCTGTACAACCGACGACCACGCCTCCGCCTGAGGCCGCACCGGCGCCCGAGCCAAAGGCCGAGCCCGAACCCCAACCGGCGATGGAACAGAAGCAGGAAGTCATGGTCGTCGAAGAGGGTGTCACCAGTTATACGGTCGTGCGCGGCGACAACCTGTGGGATATCGCCAGCTACCGTGTGATCTATGGCAACCCCTATCAGTGGCCGCTGATCTACAAGGCCAACGCCGATCAGATCAAAGATGCCGATCTGATTTACCCGGGCCAGGTATTTAGCATTCCGCGGGACATGTCGGCCTCGCAGATTGAAGCGGCGATCCAGCATGCGCGTACACGCGGAGCGTGGTCCCTCGGTGTCGTCGAGGAATCGGATCAGGCTTACCTGCGCCAATAGTACGGTGTCCGTATACCGAACAGGCAGGGGCCCCCACGGGGGCCCTTCGCATTTTAGCTAGTTTGTTTTGCGCATCCTGCGCCCGAGCATCAAGTGCGTATCCCCGGACCGGGCTAAACTCAGAAGAACGATGGGACGGGAGTTGATGCTAGATTCCAGGTTGTTTTGGCTGTGCCTGAGTGTTTTCTACTACGCGTGCTTGGTCGCCTTGCAGTGGGGTTACCCCGGTGTGTGGGACAAAGCGAACACCATCGGCTGGTTCCGCTCGCTCAACTGGATTTATGCGCTGGCGTTTGCGGGCCTGGGCATCGTGTTACAAGGTGCGATCGCGCGCGTGTTCGACAAGCTAAGCCCCTTGCTCTGGCGACCCATCATGCTCTGTACCGGTGCTGCCTTGGCACTGCTGGCGATCGCCGCCCGGACGTGGGGAACCGGCGTCCCTATGAATGTCGAGCTGTGGTTATCGGCACTCCTTGGTCTGGCACTCGTAGCCGTGTTCGCGCGCGTGCTGCCCAATGATCTGCTGCTTCGTTGGTATGGCCTTCGCGATTAATGTGATATCAGACGCTGATCCGCCGCGGGCCCCATGCTTCTAAAGTCCTGAGCGATGCATCGTTGTATGCGCTTTCTGGTGTCCGGGCGCGTCCAAGGCGTATTCTTTCGCGGCGCAACGCAGACGCGGGCGCGGCGTCTCGGTTTATGTGGCTTCGCCAAGAACCTGCCCGATGGACGCGTTGAGGTCATTGCCTGCGGCGAGCCCGCCAGTCTCGAACAGTTACAACACTGGCTGTGGCAGGGTCCACCGCATGCACGCGTGGATGATGTGGCAGCTGAGGAAATCGCGGTGCGCAGCTTCGCTGACTTTGAAACTCGCTGATGGATTATTGCGGGAACCAGCGCGTGTTCCACAATTCAAATACGCGCGCAGGGTAGCCATTGCGTCCCAGACTGCCGTTGTAGCGCGCCAGTGCGCGGGCGCGATGGCCGTTTTCCTGGTCCATGTAGTAGCGCAGTATCGTGCAGCCGTAACGTAGGTTCGTCTCTACTTCAAACAGGTTGTCATCGGGGCGACCAATCTCGCTGAGCCAGAAGGGCATGATTTGCATGAGTCCGCGTGCACCGGCACTCGAAATGGCAAAGCGATCGAAGTTGCTCTCGACCTCGATGACAGCCAGCACGAGTTCCGGTCGAAGACGGGCGCGCGCGGCCTCGCGGTGCACGCTCTTGAGCAGACTAATGCGCGAGACGGCATCGGGTATCTTTTTTTCCAGTCTTTGCGACATGTCGGTCAACCAAACCCAGGCATCGAAGTTATCTTTGAAACCGCGGGTCTCAGCAGCCGCGCTTTTCAACATTTCGCGCAACGCCGGGTCAATCGGCGTTTCGCCGGCGAGCGCGTCGAACACGGGCAAGCCGAGAGCAAGACTGAGGCACCAGGCCTGGATTTGACGCATCACCCCTCCATCACACGGCCGGCAAGGCGGTTACACAAAGCATAGTCGCCGCCAGCGCGGCTGTCAGGATGGTCCGAAACGCCAAGATGAGATTCGCGCGGGCCGCATCGCTGCCGCATAATGCTTGTATGACGCGCGACGCCGACAAATGGGATGCGCGCTATCGCGATGCCGCGGAGACGCCGGCTGCGCGGGTACTGATGGAAAACGTGCACCTGCTGCCGTCGCGGGGGCGCGCCCTCGACCTTGCCTGCGGGCTCGGTGCCAACGCGCTGGTGCTGGCGGCAAACGGGCTCGAGACCTTCGCCTGGGACAGCTCGGCTGTCGCCATCGAAAAGCTGGTTGGCCTGGCGCGAGCCCGCGGTGTGCACGTACACGCGGCCGTGCGCGATGTGGTTCAGCGCCCCCCCGAGCCGCAAGCGTTTGATGTCCTGGTCGTCAGCCGCTTTCTCGATCGGAGCCTCACCCCCCATTTGATCGCGGCACTGCGCCCGCACGGATTGCTCTACTACCAGACCTTCACCCGCACCCGCATCGGCGACAACGGTCCGCACAATCCGGCTTATCTGCTGGAGGACAGCGAGCTGCTCAGCATGTTTGCGCGCCTGCAACCCCTGGTCTATCGCGAGGAGGGTTTGGTGGGCGATACGCGCCGCGGGCTTCGCGGCCAGGCGATGCTGGTAGCACGCGCGCGCTCGCATTAGCCGCGCACGCGCTGGCGCAGCTCGGCGAGCAGACTGTCGCGCGCCAGCTCGCTCGGTTGCGAATCGCGCCGTCCCTTGTACTCCACCATACTTTTGCGCAGCCCACGCTCACCGATAACCAGACGATGCGGGATACCGATCAGATCCATGTCTGCGAACATTACCCCGGGGCGTTCGTCGCGATCGTCGAACAGCACCTCGAAGCCGGCAGCGACGAGCTCGCAATAAAGCTGCTCCGCAGCCTGCGCCACCTCCGTTGACTTATGCAAACCGATTGGAACGAGCGCGACCTCAAACGGTGCAATGGCCGTTGGCCAGATGATCCCGTGTGCATCGTGATTCTGCTCAATGGCTGCGGCGATCACACGCGTCACGCCGATGCCGTAACAACCCATTGCCATAATGACGGCCTGGCCTGCTTCATCAAGTACCGTTGCACCCATGCGCTCACTGTATTTAGTGCCGAGCTGGAATATATGACCGACCTCGATGCCCCGGCGCACATCGAGCCTGCCTTGGCAGCGCGGGCACGGATCGCCCTGCACGACGTTTCGCAAATCAGCAACCTCGGGTTCGGGGAGATCTCGTCCCCAATTGACGTTGCGCAGGTGCTTGCCGTCTGCGTTCGCACCGCAGATAAAGTCAGCGAGTCGTGCCGCACTTTCATCGGCAATGATCGGGATTTGCAGTCCGACCGGTCCGATAGAGCCCGGCTCGCAGCCGGCCTCCAGCTCGACTTCGCCCGGCGTGACGAACACGAGCGGCTTCATCACTTGTGGCAGGCGTTCCGCCTTGACCTCGTTTAGCTCGTGATCGCCCCGAACGATTAGGGCGATGGCGCCGCCCACGCCCTTGACCAGCAGGGTTTTAACGGTCTGCCCCGCGTCAACGCCGAGAAACGTGCTGACATCCTCGATAGTGTGCTGCCCGGGGGTGTCGATGCTTTCCATCGCTGCCGAGGCCGCGGGGCGCTTGCCGAGCGGCGGGTGGGCCTCGGCCAGCTCGACGTTGGCGGCATAATCGCAATCGCCGCAGACAGCAACGGCGTTTTCGCCTGATGCGGCGATCACGTGGAATTCGTGTGAAACATTGCCGCCAATGACGCCACCATGCGCTTCAACCACACAGAAGTCGAGCCCGATGCGTGTGAAGATCTTTGAGTAGGCCTCATGCATCGTCTGATATGTCTCGCGCAGGCCGGGTTCATCGAGGTGAAAGGAGTAGGCATCTTTCATGATGAACTCGCGTGCGCGCATGACCCCGAAGCGTGGGCGGATTTCGTCGCGAAACTTGGTCTGTATCTGGTAGAAGTTGGCGGGCAGTTGGCGATAACTCTTGATCTCCCGGCGTGCCAGCTCGGTGATCACTTCCTCATGTGTCGGGCCGAAACAAAATTCCCGGTTGTGTCGATCATGCATACGCAGCAGCTCGGGCCCGTATTCGTCCCAGCGCCCGGATTCCTGCCAGAGCTCCGCCGGCTGCACCGCAGGCATGTACACCTCCTGAGCGCCGGCTGCATCCATTTCTTCGCGCACAATGCGTTCCACCTTGCGCAGTACACGATTCCCAATGGGCAACCATGTGTAAATACCCGCAGCCACTTTGCGGATCAGACCGGCGCGCACCATGAGCTGATGACTGATCACCTCTGCATCGGCTGGGGTTTCTTTAACCGTGGATAATAGGAAACGAGATACGCGCATGGCTTCCCTCAGTGCTGTCTGGTGCCGTCGGTCCGGCCGCAGTATAACTCAGGACTTGCGGGTGAGCGCAGCTGCCCACACGACGCCCGGTACTCGCCTGAGGCGTTGACTTGTCTATGCTTTGAGTTATGGACCCCCAACGTCGGTCAACACGGACATGACCCTTTGCTCCCGAGTCTTGTTGCTGGTGCTTGCGCTCAGCCTGGCGCCGTGCGCAGTGGCAACGCCAAAGATCCAGCTCTTTGCGCTGTTCAAGGATAAGGCCATCATCATGATCGACGGTAGCCGACGCGTGCTGGCGCGCGACCAGACCAGCCCTGAAGGCTTGAAGCTGCTCGCGACCGACACCCAGCGTGAGCTGGCGGAGGTGGAATTCAATGGGCAGCGCGAAACGCTCAGGCTAGGCGTCGTCAGCAGTGCCGGCTTTGGCGAAGCCAGGGACAGCGGTCGCGTGATGCTGTACGCAGACCGCAGTGGGTTTTTCTACAGCGATGGCAAGATTAATGGCAGTGCTGTGCGATTTCTGATTGATACGGGCGCTAACACCATTGCGCTCAGCAGCCGCGTGGCCGAGCGCATTGGCCTTGACTATAAGGGCAAAGGCCGGCGCGGCGTCGCTAGCACCGCGGGTGGCATGGTACCGATGTACAGTATGCGCTTAACGAGCGTGACGGTCGGCAATATCACCCTGCACGATATCGAGGCGGGTGTCATCGAGGGCGACCACCCGGGAGACGTACTGCTGGGAATGTCGTTTCTGGGGCGTTTAGATATGCGCCGCGATGGCGACGAGATGGAGCTGACCAAGCGCTATTGATATTGCGAGCCGCCCGCGAGCGGGAATCGAAGTCGACCGTCAGTCGCAAGAAGTCTCGAGCCCGTCACGCCTTTTGTCCTTCTGAATCATGGCGTAGGCAGAGTGGTTGTGGATCGATTCAAAGTTCTCTGACTCGACCGTGTACGTATCGATGCGTTCATCCGCATTCAGCAGTGCCGCCACGTCGCGCACCATATCTTCTACAAACTTCGGATTGTCGTAAGCCTGCTCGGTCACATACTTCTCGTCCGGACGCTTGAGCAAACCGTAGAGCTCGCAGCTCGCTTGTTTCTCCACTAGTTCGATCAGATCTTCGATCCACACAAACGTGTTCGTGCCCACGCTCACGGTTACGTGCGAGCGCTGATTGTGGGCACCATATCGCGAGATCTCCTTCGAGCACGGGCAAAGACTGGTTACCGGCACGACCACCTTGATGGTCATCGAATGCTCGCCGCCGCTGAACTCGCCGATGAGCGTGACCTGATAGTCCATCAGGCTGGTGACGCCCGAAACCGGGGCGGCCTTGGTGATGAAGTAGGGGAAGCTCATTTCGATGTGGCCGGTCTCGGCCTTTAGACGTTTTGCCATCTCCGCGAGCATGTCCTTGAAGGACTCCACCGAGATCTCGGGCTCGTAGTTATTGAGGATCTCGACGAAGCGAGACATGTGCGTGCCTTTGAAATTGTGCGGCAACTCGACATACATGTTGAACTGGGCGATGGTGTGTTGCTCCCCCTGGCTGCGATCTTTGACCCGGATCGGATGGCGGATGTCCTTAATTCCTACCTTGTCGATAGGGATATTGCGCGTGTCGGGGCTGCTCTGGACGTCCGCAATCTTTTTGGAATCGGGCTGCGCGTCGAGTTTCAGTATCTTCATAAAAGTTCCGTAGGTCGGTTCGGGGTCGCCGTAACAGGCGCTAGCTCGGTAACCGCCAGTTTAAGAGCTTCCTAATATTCGGGCAAGACACGGCAATGTCTAGCGGTTTCGCTCGATGACGTAACGCGCCAATAACGCGAGCAGCGCTGCGTTTTCACCAAGCGGTGCGAGCGCCGCGAAGGCGTCGCTAGCGAGCGTGGCCCGTTTGGTCTTGGCCTGCTCGAGGCCGATGATGGCTGGATAAGTGGGTTTGTTGTGTGCCTGATCGGCGCCAGGTGTCTTGCCGAGCGTATCGGCGTCACCCTCCACATCGAGGATGTCATCGGTGATCTGAAAAGCTAGGCCGACATTCTGTGCATAGGTCTCGAGCGCCGCCAGGCTGGCTGCCGGCGCTTCCTCCTGTGCAAGCGCGCCGAGAAGAATGGACGCCCGGATCAATGCGCCGGTCTTGTGCCGGTGCATTTGTTCGAGCTCGCGCTCCGAAAGTGTCCGCCCGACTGCCGCAAGATCGATCGCCTGGCCCCCGGCCATCCCGCGCGAGCCGCTGGCCTGGGCAAGGGTGGCGATCATGCGCGCACGCTGTGCCGGATTGACAATGAGCGCCGGGTCACTGGCGAGGATCTCGAACGCAAGCGTTTGCAGGGCGTCGCCCACGAGCAAGGCCGTGGCCTCGTCATAGGCACGGTGACAGGTCGCGCGACCTCGCCGCAGATCGTCGTCGTCCATGCAGGGCAGGTCGTCGTGCACCAGTGAGTAGGCATGGATCAGCTCGACGGCGCAGGCCGGCGCGTCTAGGGCCGCGTCTGGTGCACCCAGCGCCTGCCCGGCGGCGTAAACCAGGCACGCACGAACACGTTTTCCGCCCTCAAGCGTTGCGTAGCGCATCGCTTCGTGCAACCGCTCGGGCGGTTCGGAAGGGGGTGGCAGACGAAGGTCGAGGGCGCCCTCTACCCGTTGCCGCAAGTGATGCAGGGTCTGCTGCAGATCGTTCAAATCGAGATGGGCGGTTATTATTCGCTGACTTCGAGAGGTTCTGTTACCAGGCGGTCGTTCTTCTGTACCAGCTTCTCTACCCGTTGCTCCGCCTGTTTTAGCGCCTGCTGACAGGTGCGCGTGAGCTCGATGCCACGCTGGAACGATCGCAGGGCCTCCTCGAGGTTCTGTTCGCCGCTTTCCATTCTCTCGACCAGCTTCTCCAGTTCCGCCAACGCCGCCTCGAAATCCGGCATGGTCTGTTTCTTAGGCACGTTGTCTTCCCGCTACAGGCTTCATGTCATGGTACGCTAACCCAGGGATTGGGGGGCGTCAACGCTCGCCATGCCGCAATACAGATCAACGCCCCGCTCACGGCTCAGCTGGTGGCGCACCAGCCCGCAAGACGCATGGACTGGCCCCGCGCCCCCGAGAACGACCGTGCCTTCTGCGAGTCAGGGGGCGCAGCGAGCCTGGAATGCCGCCGCGCCTCGCGCCGGTGCCTCTATGCCCCCCCAAGCCCACCTCTGGGAAAGTGGCCCCCGGGAGACCCTGGGGAAACCGGCCGTCCTTGAAAACCGACCGTCTGTCCCGTGCCTGCGGTGAAAGGCATAGATCCTGCAGAGAAACGGGCAGTTCGATGGATTCGTGGGAATGCTCTAGATGAAACGGGCGCAAACAGGCTTCACATTGATCGAGGTCCTGATCGTGGTGACGATAATTGGCGTTTTGTCCGCCATCGCTGTCCCGGCCTATCAGGACTACTCTGTGCGTGCGCGCGTTGTCGAAGCGTCGAGCCTGGCCGGTTTGCCCAAGACGGCGGTCGACATGGCCTGGAGCGAGGGCTATCCGCTTGGCAGCATTCCCGGTCACTCGACCCTGGGACTCGCGCCCTCGGGCAGCTATAACTCTAAGTACGTCGCAGGCGTAAGCGTCGATGCGACGGGCGTCGTCACGATGCAACTGACGGGCGAAGTGAGCTTGAACGAGGCCGCCAACGGGATCGTGCAACTGATCCCCAGCGCACAAGGCGGTAATTTGTCGTGGACCTCGAGCTGTAGCTTCTCCCTGCGGTTCTGTCCCCCGCCGGGAAGCTGAGGGTTCGGCCGGAAGTGGTGGCGCGACGCTACAGCGTGGGCCCGCGAGATCGCTAGACGATGCAAAGCAGCTCACCGCAAGTCAGGAGGCCATCGTTGAGAAAACTTCGGACTTTTATCGATAATGCCCTGCCGTTCATCGGTGTGGCGCTCATCTTGGGCGCGATGCTCACCTTGCGTGAGGACCTGCGCATTCAAATTGCCGTCGTGGGTCTCGGGATTTTGATGGTCGAGCTGGGTGTCTGGCGCTTCGGACACAAGGTTTTGCCGAGCGAGCGGAAATATCTGGCCCTGCGCGCCGAGACCGACCGCTTCATCGAACTGGTACGTGCCCTCAACACGGCAGCGCTGGCGGTGAAGGCGAACGGTTCGCCCGAGAACCGGCAAGCCTTTCAACAGGTCCAGGAAACCATGCAGCACGCAGTCGCACGCATGGCGGAAGTCGCCGGCAAGACCGATGCTGAGCTGGCTTCCGAACGGGAGGCGTTAGCCTATCCGCCACCCGTCTGAGCGTCGTGGACAACCGACAAAAGTCGAGGTCGCCTGAGGGCGACCTTTGTCGTTGATGGCCGCTTCCCTGTACGCGCGTTTTGTTTGACGGGCGGAGGCGGCAGGATTACTCGGCCCTTCCTGCGTTTGGCTTTCCGTGCTCCGCTTAAAAGCCCGGGCTCGGCGTCCTGCCTCGCCCGTTCGGCCGCACAAAGGTCCACCGGACGGGTTCGCTTTTACGCCCGGCATAAAACAAAACGGCCACCGCACGGGTGGCCGCTTCATTGGTTTGGTGGAGGCGGCGGGAATCGAACCCGCGTCCGTAAGCCCTCCGCCTGCCGGTTCTACATGCGTAGTCTGTCTACGTTTTAGCCCGCGGGTCTCCGACAGACAGGAGTGCCAGCGAGCGTAGCTCGCTTGTGGTTTAACGCCGCGCTAACGAGCCCAGCGCGACGCGATCCTGCGTGCAATGACCCCTTGATTCCCAGCCCACAGGCAAACCGGGCAAGAGGCTAGCGGGGATTAAGCCGCCAGAGCGTAGTTGTCGTCGTTGGCAACTATTGGATTGCAGCTGGATTTACGAGGAACTCTGCACCTCGGCATGCCCCGGAGGTTTCATGACCCGCGTCGAAGCCGTGTCGCCCCCATATGGCTCGCGACCGACCGCAACGGTCGTCGCTAGGTTATTTATAGTAGGGGCTCGGGCGCTGTTAAACAAGTGAGCTTTTTTCGATACAGCCATCAAACTGAGCGCCCGGCGGGAATAGCCTAAGGCCGCACTTTCTTCAGTGCACGTTGCTGCTCGCGTTCCGCCTCGCGCGCCCGCAGCGTCGCACGTTTGTCATACTTGCGTTTGCCTTTGGCGAGGGCGAGTTCGAGTTTCGCGCGACCCTGTTTCCAGTAAAGTGCCAGGGGCACCAGGGTGTAGCCCCGCCGCTCGACTGCGCCGATGAGCTTTCGGATCTCCTCTCTGTGCAGCAAGAGCTTGCGCGTGCGGCGCGGGTCCGGCTGTACGTGCGTCGAGGCCGACGGGAGCGGCGAAATGTGGGCGGCAAACAGAAACGCTTCGCCATTCTTGAGTCCCACGTATCCCTCTTTTAATTGCGCACGCCCCGCGCGCAGGCTCTTGACCTCCCACCCTTCAAGGGCGAGTCCGGCCTCGAAGCGCTCTTCGAGAAAGTAGTCATGTCGCGCCTTCTTGTTGACGGCGATCATGCGGGAAGGCGCTTTTGAATTCTTTGTACTCATCAGCATGAGGAGCCTGCGACGATAACGAAGCTTACCTTAGAAGCATGAATGACGGCACCAAGGGTGGCATGTCTGTGCGTGAGGCGGCTTGCGGTCGGCATGATGGCGATCGGCGAAACTGTAGCAACGGCGCATGCTAAACTTCCCGAAGCGCGATAGCTCCAAAGCGGCCACGGCCTCGATTGATAGTGGAGTGAAAATTAGGATTCTGGTCTATGGTTCGACCAGCAAGAAGAAAAGGCGATTTCAGACCGGCGAGCATCAGTCAGTGGTCTGCGTCCTGGGTTTTCATATTCGCCGCGACCGGGGCCGCGGTTGGCCTGAAGAACGTTAGGCAGTTCCCGTTCCTTGCGGGCCAATATGGTGGTGGCGCGTTCGTCATTGTCTATCTCTTTTGTGTGTTGGTGGTGGCGGTGCCGCTACTGATTGCCGAGATCGTGCTGGGGCGCTACGGGCGTCAGTCCCCTGTCAGCAGTATGCGTCTGCTGGCCGAGCGGGCGCAGCGGCACCGTGCCTGGGGCTATATCGGATGGATCGGCGTGACGGCAGGCTTTCTTATACTTTCCTATCTCAGCGTCGTGGCCGGGTGGATTATGGCCTATGCGTTTCGCATGGCGGCCGGTACGCTCGATGGCCTGACCGCCGATGGAATGGGCAGCGTATTCTCGGTGTTCATTGGCGATCCTGAGAAGCAGCTCTTTTGGCAAAGCCTCTTTATGGTGATGACGATGGCCGTAGTTGCCCGCGGCGTCAAGGCGGGACTCGAGCCTGTCATGCGTTACGCTGTGCCCATTTTTTTCGTGCTGCTGTTGGTACTGTTCGTGTACGTCGGTGTCGCGGGCGATCTGGCACAAGCCGCGCGGCAGCTGTTACATCCGGAGTTCGCCAAACTCGATCGCATGGGCCTGCTCACAGCCCTGGGGCATGCCTTCTTCAGCCTTGGGCTTGGCGTGGGAACGATGCTTATTTACGGGGCTTACCTTCCGCATGACGCGCACATCCCCAAATTGGCTTTTGCAGTGGCGGGCCTCGATGTGCTTGCGGGGCTCGTAGGCGGCTTGGTGGTCCTGGGCGTTCTTTTCAGCAATGATTTGCAACCCGTAACGCGCCCCGAATTGCTTTTCCAGGCGCTGCCGCTCGCCTTTGACCAGCTGCCTTGGGGACGTTTGATGGGTTCGTTGTTTTTTGTGTCGTTGGTTGTCGCGGCGTGGCTATCCGGGATCGGTTTGATCGAGCCGCTGATCGCATGGATGGGTGAAAGTTGGCAGTTGCCGCGGCCCGGTGCCGCCTTTCTCTGCGGGGTGGGCGCATGGCTGCTCGGTGTGGTGAGCGTGTTGTCGTTCAATTACTGGAGCTTCTCGTTTCATTTTTTGGGTGTGCTGAAGAGTTTGGGCACCTTCGACTTGCTGCAAATACTGACGGCCAATGCCCTGCTTCCGCTGAGCGGTATGTTGATGGCGCTGTATGCCGGCTGGATACTCGAGCGTCGGCTGACGGTCTCAGCGTTCCCCATACCCTCACCATGTGTGTACGATGTTTGGTTGTGGTCGGTGCGGATCACAGTACCGGCGTTGGTCTTTCTGTTGCTTTTAACCGTTCATCGTGTGTTTGCATGACTTCCATCAGCCGATCCGCACTGGTGCCGTACAGTGCGCGAGAGATGTATGATCTCGTTGCCGATGTTGAGTCCTATCCGGATTTCCTGCCTTGGTGTGGCGGTGCTGTGATCGTTGCCAACGACGGTGACGAGGTCGTGGCTTCGATCGAAATCGCCTATCACAAGATTCACAAGACCTTTACCACGCGCAATCTGCTCCAACCCGGGGCGAGCATGGACATGCGGCTGGTGGAGGGACCGTTTAGGCGACTGCATGGCGTGTGGCGATTTGACGCCCTCGACTCACACAGCAGCCGCATCTCTCTCGACATTGAATTCGACTTCTCTAACCAAGTCATTGCTCTTGCACTCGGCCCCGTTTTTGGCAAGATCATCAATAACTTGGTAGAGAGCTTTAGGCAGAGGGCGGTAACTGTTTATGGCGCGCGCGACTGGCAGGGCTAAGCTGATATCCGTGGAGGTCGCATTTGCGACATCGGCGAGGCAGGTCTTGTTGCCAGTGGTGGTCAGTCGCGATGCGACTGTGGCGCAGGCGATAAGGCGATCAGGAATCTTGCACGAGTTCCCCGAGATCGATCTGTCGGTACACCCAGTGGGCGTATTCGGTGAGCGGGTGCAACTCGACACCGCGCTTGCACCCGGCGATCGTATCGAAATCTATCGACCGCTGTCGGCCGATCCCAAGCAGCTGCGGCGTCGG
The DNA here is from genome assembly GCA_964347935.1 of uncultured Nitrospiraceae bacterium. Taxonomy (GTDB): domain Bacteria; phylum Pseudomonadota; class Gammaproteobacteria; order Acidiferrobacterales; family SPGG2; genus SZUA-472. The sequence goes on from CAYGAS010000196.1 coordinate 17,710, forward strand.
CGTGTACATCGGTCCAAACGGCGAGCGGACGTTTAAGGTAGCGCTCGGTGTCGTTGCGCCGCGCAAGGTGGCACGCGTCATGTGTGACCCAGCGCTGTTGATGCGGGTGTGCCTGGCTCGTCAGCCCTGATCTTTACGTCGCCGCGAATCTCGACTAACTCGTCGCCCTTGAAGAAAAGGGAGAGCCTGCGTTTAGCCCGGTACTTCTTGCCGCGCTTGTAGGAATAGTAATAGTCCCAGCGCTCCTGGTGGAACGGATCGGTGATCAGGGGTGTACCGAGAACGAATTGAACCTGCCGGCGGGTCATTCCGGTCTTAAGCTGGTCGAGCATTTCCTGAGTAATGACGTTACCTTGTTGCACGTCTGGCACATAGACGCGCACACAGCCATTCGCAATCACTGCCGCCACCAGGACAATGAGGAAGCCACGACGGCTAGCCATGACAGCTTGGCGAAATCTGGTTTACACTCGGCCACATAATGTTCATTTGACTATAGTGTCGTGGCAAAGCTCAAGCCATATAGGCACGTCGCGCAGTGATGACCGACAGTAAGGAACTGAAAAAGGCGGGACTCAAGGCGACGGCGCCCCGCCTGAAGATTCTGGGCATTCTCGAGAATTCCAAAGATCCGCACCTGAGCGCGGAGGATATTTATCGCGTGCTGCTCGAGGCGGGGGAGGAAGTGGGTCTTGCGACGGTCTACCGCGTGTTGACGCAATTCGAGGCTGCGGGCCTTGTCATCCGTCACAATTTCGAAGGTGGGCGTTCGGTGTTTGAGGTTGACCATGGCCAGCACCATGATCATATGGTTTGCGTTGAGTGTGGGAAGGTCTTTGAGTTTTACGACAGGTCCATCGAAGAGCGTCAGCGCAAGGTGGCGGCGGCTGAAGGTTTTGTCGTCGCCGATCACGCACATTATCTGTATGGTGTCTGCGAAGGAATGCGTAAGCGAGGGAAGTGTTCCAAGAAATAGCCGCAAAATGCAAGAAAGCACCCTAACGGCGATCCCGAAGGGACTTAACGTCTATCTTGCGTCCTTAGAATCCATATCTTCATTCCGAAGTTCCAGTAACACCGCCGTCTCGTCACATTCGTTAAATTTGTAACACTTCACGCACACACCCCACACCTTTTCCGGCAGTACGCCCTTGGACACGGTGTGAAAGCCAAGCTTGTGGAAGAATTGTGGCACGTAGGTGAGGGCCATCAGACGGCGTAAACCGAGCCGCCGCGCC
>CAYGAS010000197.1:0-2410 GCA_964347935.1 uncultured Nitrospiraceae bacterium
GGCGATGAAGCGAGTCAGGCTGGGATAACGCCCGCGGTCCACTTCCAAAGCAAGCTCCGACAGGCGCCGGAGGTTGATCTCTATGCGGTTGCGCAGATGCGGCGGGGCCGCACTCACATAACGGGCGCGGACATTGGCTTCAGCGTAGATCTTGTCGAGCAGATCGTGAGTGGGAATCCTATCGGCCACCGTGGACCAGCGCTCAAGCAGATGCTGTGCCCGTATCAGCGAGTGTTCTTTGGGCAGCTGGTCGGCCATCCGTGCCAGGCGTTCTCGCCAGGAACGGGCGGACGTGGACTGCGCGAGTAAGACGAGGTCATCGTTCGTGCAGGCGAAAATCGGCGAACGCAGGGCCGATGCCAGAGCAAGGTTGTCGTAGGGCGCAACCAGACAGCGCAGCAGATGCATGAAGTCCTGAATTTCCAGGGACTCCATGAACGTCCCGCGGCCTGCACCAATGTAAGGGATACCGGCACGGCGCAAGGCAGCTTCATAGGCCGGCGCGTGCGTGCGGTCTCGCAGCAGGATCATTATGTCGCCGTACTCGAGAGGCCGTACGCCGTCGTCATCGATTGGATGGCCAATCAAACGACGAATGTGGGCGATGACCAGTTCACCTTCGGAACGATAACGCTGGTCTTCTACAACGGGGCGTGGCTGGGACAGTGGATCGCGTAGACCCTCAACCTTTGACGGCTCAGGTTTTGGGCGGCGAATCAGCGGTAATAGTTCGACTCGACCCCATCGTTGTCCGTGATGCGTTTTGTGGCGGCGAAAGTCTTGCAGTGCGAACTCTTGCGAGGCAGCACGGGTGCCATTGTTGACGCTGTATACCAGGTTTATGAACTCAATGATGGCGCCCGATGAACGCCAGGACTTATCCTGTGTCTTGGCGGTAGCCTGCATATGGGTGACAAGCCAGCTCTGGGCAACGTTGAACAGGCCGGGGTCGGCACGACGAAAACCGTAGATGGACTGCTTATCATCGCCGACGATGAAGACGCTGCGTCGGCGCGGCACACCTATTGAGGCCATCTCCGTTAACAACGGCAACAGCAGTCGCCATTGTGTCGGATTCGTGTCTTGAAACTCGTCGATAAGTAAATGATCGATACGCTGATCCAGCTTATACTGCACCCATTCTGCGTGTTGACTGCGATTGAGCAGACGGTAAGTCTTCCACTCTAGATCGGCAAAGTCGACGATCTGTTGTTGTGCCTTCAGTCGTTGGTAATGCTCAAGCAAGCGCTGACCGCAGCGATACCAGGCACAGGTGGTAGCCAGGGTCGCTACGCGTCGCCGCTGTTCGCGCCAGTCTTCCAAATGAGCAGCAAGCGTATTGTGTAGATTAAGCAGCTCATCGGTGCCATGTGGACCGATCGCGGCCAGCATAGCGCTACTGGGTCGTAGCTGCCTTCGCTTTCCCTCGGTAGTGAACAGTAGCTTGAGCGCTGTTGTCCGTAATGCGTCGGCATCGTCGTTGCCATGGACGCCCTGCTGAAGCTCGGCCAGCCCGGCGGAGACTTTGGTCGAGGCGCGGGAAAGCAACTCGCCATAACGCGTGAGTGCTTCGACTAGCGACAAGGTGTCGGCGAACGCGCCGTAGTTGGGGGCGGCATCCATGGCCAGTGCCCGGCGCAATCGCGCTTCGGCGTGGGTAACCGGAGCGGGCTCTGCCTCGGTGTAGGCCCACCAGTCGCTGCGGTGACGAAGAAATTCATTCAATGCTTGTCTCGTGTTATGAATGCCGCCGCAGTCATCGAGCAGCGTTTCCAGCGCGCGGGCAATATCGCTGCCGGGATGAAGCGTCGCTTCGCGTTCAAGCGCCTGCCAGGCTTGTTGCTCGAACTCGGCCGTCGACTCAACGAGCTCAAAACCCGGCGGCACCTCTGCTTCCAGAGAAAAACGTCGCAGAATATCCTGACAGAAGGCGTGAAAGGTGGTCGCTCGCAGTTCGTGCTCTGCACACAGCAGCGCTTCGAACAAAGATCTTGCCTGGCGTAGGTTAGCCGTATTGGCCTTCAGGCCCAGCATTTCGATTTCATGCGTCAGCTTGCGTTCATCGGCTACGACCATCGCCAGAAGCCGCTGAACAACGCGTTGGTGAATCTCGGCCGCGGCTTTACGAGTGAATGTGATCGCAAGAATCGAGCCGGGAGAGACGCCCTGCATCAATAAGGTAATTAGGCGACTGGTCAGCAACCAGGTCTTGCCGGTGCCCGCGGCGGCACGCACCGTGAAATTGGCGTCTGCCGATGTAAGCTTAATAGGTCGGGTCAAGCTGCCGTCTCAATGATTTGTTCAGAAAGTTTTCACAATCAAAGGCTGTCGACGCAAAGCCCTTTCTGGACAGTCGCGCCCGCGTTCATACATTCGATAAGGTTGTTGGTTCATTTTCCGCTTCGCTTTC
>CAYGAS010000198.1:0-4083 GCA_964347935.1 uncultured Nitrospiraceae bacterium
TGGGGTCGCTCATCACCATCAGCTCGAGGATGGCCGTGCGGCCGCGATAGCCGCTGCCGTTGCACTGCTCGCAACCTTGCGGGCGGTAGAGCCGCAGCCGGCTCGCGGATTTGATGCGGTCGAGCCCGGTCTTCTTGACCGTGGCCGCCAGCGGCTTGTAGGCCTGGCGGCACGCCGGACAGAGCACGCGCACCAGGCGCTGGGCGATAACGGCGTTCACGGTCGAGGTGAGCAAGTAGTCCTCCACGCCCATCTCTACCAGCCGCGTGACGCTGCTCGGCGCGTCGTTGGTGTGCAGGGTGGACAACACCAGGTGGCCGGTGAGCGCGGATTGCACGCAGATGCGCGCGGTCTCGAGATCGCGCATCTCGCCGACCATGATGACATCGGGATCCTGGCGCACGATCGAGCGCAGCGAGTTGGCGAATGTCAGCTCGATGGCGGGCTTGATTTGTATCTGATTGATGCCTTCGAGCTCGTACTCGACGGGATCCTCGACGGTGATGATCTTGCGTTCGGTCGTATTCAGGCGGTTCAACACCGTGTACAGCGTGGTCGTCTTGCCGCTGCCGGTGGGACCGGTAACCAGGATCATGCCGTAGGGCAGCGTGAGCACGTCGAGAAAGGCCTCGAGCGTGTCGTCGGCGAATCCAAGCGTCGCGAAGTCGAGGGCCACGCTTTCCTTGTTCAACAGTCGCATCACGACGCTCTCGCCGTGCATCGTCGGCACGGTGGAGACGCGAATGTCGAGCTCGCGCCCTTGCACGCGCAAGCGGATGCGACCGTCCTGCGGCAGCCTGCGCTCGGCGATGTTGAGATTGGCCATCAGCTTCACGCGCGAGATCACCGCGGCGGTGAAATGCGCCGGCGGCGCTTCCATGTCCTGTAACACGCCGTCGATGCGATAGCGCACCTTGAGCCGGTCCTCAAAGGGCTCGATGTGCACATCGGAGGCGCTCATCTCGGTGGCGCGCTGGATGAGCAAGTTGACCATGCGCACCACCGGTGCCTCGCTGGCGAGATCTCTGAGCTGCGCGACGTCCTCTTCCGTCGCCTGCGCGTCGGCCTGCACGCTCGCGACGATCTCGCCCATGCGCGACTTGCCCTCGCCGTACAAGCGCTCGATGGCGGCGGTGATCTCGGACGGCACGCCGACCCAGCTGACGACGTCCTTGCCGCACGCCAGGCCGAGCGCGGAGGCGAAGTAGGTGTCTTGCGGATCGGCCATGGCCACCACCACTTTGTCTTCGTCCTCGGCGATGGGCACGGCGACGCGTTCCTTCAGGAACCGCACCGAGACGGGGTTGTTCGGGGGCGCGACGTCGGGGTAATCGGTCGAGTGGGCGAGCGGCAGGCCGAGCAGCTCGGCCAGGCTCTCCGCCATGTCGCGCTCGGACACCATACCGAGCTTGACGATCAGGCCGGGGAGGCTCTCGGCGGTGGACTGCTCGGCACGAATGCGCTTGAGGCGCACGAGATCGGCGTCCCGCAACCGGCCGCGTTCGTTCAGCAACGCCGTCAGGCGCTCGTCTCGCCCGGCTTCGGGTACTCCAGTGAAGCGATCGGCCGCTGTGCCTGTCATTTCCGGGTGCTCACCTGCCGCTGCATCGCGCCTTGTTGCCGAGGGTTTCATCGGGGTCATCCGGCCTCGCCGACAGTTGCCGACGCAGATGCTCGCCATGCGGGCCTGATTAAGGCACTAGCGGTATCCTCCCCCCTTATCCTGCATGAAGCGCCCGTTCCTGGTGTTCCTGGGTTCGCGCATCGACGACGGCGCGCGCACGCGGCCGGATCACGGCTCAAGGCTTTTCGATTTCAAAAACAGCTAACTCGCCCCCACCCCCACAGAAGAGAGTGCCTATTTAACGCACACACTCGCCGGAACGGCAAGGATTCGCCATTCCGTGGCCGACTACGTTGCGCCCGATCAGAGTGCTAATCAATGCGGGTTTTTCCCCATTTTTTGGCAGCGCACGCGGGGACCGTTCCGCACGCGCCTGCCCCGCCGGGCGGGGGCGCGAGCCGCTGAGCGGCGGGCACCCGGACCGGGTCTGGCCTGGCGTGAGCGCCGCGGATACACTCGTACTTTCCCGTATTATTCAGGAGTCCCGCGTGAATCTTTATCAGCGGCTGTGCGAGCGGCGGGACCAGCCGGTGCGGGTCGGCGTGATCGGCGCCGGCAAGTTTGCGTCGATGTTCTTTACACAGGCGCGGCACACGCCGGGGCTGCACATCCTGGGGGTGTGCGACCTCGATCCGGGGCGTGCGCGTGTTGCGTTGCAGCGCACGGGTTGGCCGGATGCGCAGATCGCCGCCACGACCTTCGACGAGGCCAGGCGCAGCGGCGCGACCCGGCTCACCGAGGACGCGGGGGCGCTGATCGGCGCCGACGGGATCGACGTCATCATCGACGCCACCGGCGACCCGCTGGCGGGGCTCCGGCATGCCTTGGCCTGCATCGAGGCGCGCCGGCATATTATTATGGTCAACGTCGAGGCCGACGTGCTGGCGGGGCCGCTGCTGGCCGCGCGTGCGCGCGAGGCCGGTGTCGTCTACGCCATGGCCTACGGCGATCAGCCCGCGCTCATCGTCGAGCTGGTCGACTGGGCGCGCGCCACCGGCTTCGAGGTGGTCTGCGCCGGCAAGGGCACCAAGTACCTGCCCGGCTACCACGCCTCCACGCCCGACACCGTTTGGCAGCATTACGGACTGACGCCCGAGCGCGCCGCGCGCGGCGGCATGAACCCGAAGATGTTCAACTCCTTCCTCGACGGCACCAAGTCGGCCATCGAGATGGCGGCCGTGGCCAACGCCACGGGCCTGGCGCCGCCCGCCGAGGGTCTGCAGTTTCCGCCGTGCGGCGTCGATGCCTTGCCGCAGGTGCTGAAGCCGCAGTCGGCGGGTGGCGTGCTGGCGCGCACGGGCATGGTCGAAGTGATCTCCTCGCAAAACCGCGACGGCAGCCCGGTCGCGCGCGACCTGCGCTGGGGGGTCTATGTCACCTTCGCGGCCGCAAGCGATTATGCCGCGCAATGCTTCAGCGAGTACGGGCTCGTCACCGACGACAGCGGCCGTTACTCGGCGCTTTACCGCCCGTTTCACCTGATCGGGCTCGAGCTCGGCATCAGTGTCGCCTTGGCCGCGTTGCAGGGCGAGGCCACCGGCTCGGCCGCGGCGTTCGTCGGCGACGTGGTCGCCACCGCCAAGCGCGATCTGCGTGCCGGCGAAACGCTCGACGGCGAAGGCGGCTACACGGTGTGGGGACGGCTGATGCCGGCGGCCGATTCGCTCGCGCTCGGCGGGCTGCCGATCGGTCTGGCCCATGGCGTGAAACTGAAGACGGCGATCGCCGCGAATCAGCCGATCCGCTGGCGTGACGTCGAGGCCGACGACACCTTGCAGGCGGTGCGCGTGCGCCGCGAGATGGAGCATGCGTTTCGCCCTGACGCCGCAGCGGGTATGAAAGTCACGGGCTAGCACCCATGCACAACTATCTCGCGCCCCGCGATAAGAAACTGATTGCGCAACTCGGCGCCGTAGCGGTGCTTTCGCTGATCAGCGTTTATCTGGTCGGGCGCTATGCAGAGTCCGTCTTCCTGCGAGCTGAATCAGAGGCGGCATCCGTACGCATGGCGAGTTTCGTTCGTCAGAACTTGTCAGATCTCGACCACATTCTTGCAGGTGAACCGATCACGAAAGCGGACCAGATCTTGTTTCAACACGCCGCGCGTATGGGCGGTGTCTTTCGCTACAAACTCTACAACGCCGACGGGAAAATTGTTTACGCGTCGCGCCCCGACGACATCGGTAAACACGTCAGCGAACCTTATTTTGACACTATCGTGCGCCAGGGAGAAAGCTACTTCAACATCAGCTATCGACCCATCGGCACCACCGCCTATACGGATGAACTCGGTACGCCGTATGAGAAAGGTGTTGTTTTAGTGAGTGAACGTTACGTCCCCATCGTGGATGAGGGGATTTTCAAGGGCGCGCTTGAAGTCTACATCGACATGACGCCTTTAATGACACGACTGCGCGGGGTGACGTTGGCGGCGTTGACCGGTGTGCTGCTGCTATTGC
>CAYGAS010000199.1:0-6239 GCA_964347935.1 uncultured Nitrospiraceae bacterium
CGGTGCACCGCCCCAATGAAGGTCTATTATTGCCATGAGTTTGTGTTGCCGCTGCCGGGCGGACATCGCTTTCCGATGGACAAGTACCGGCGGCTTTACGAACGTGTCCGGCAAAGCAATGACGGTCCGTTCGAGCTGCTCGTCCCGCACGCAGCAGGCGAGAATGAGCTTGCGCTGGCACATGATGTCGTTTACATCGAGCGCGTCTTTCATGGCAAGCTCAGCGCACCGGAAATCCGCGAGCTAGGTTTTCCCTGGTCGGAAGGGTTGGTCGAGCGCTCCCGCCGCTCGTGCGGCGCCACCATCGCCGCGTGCCGGGCGGCGCTGGCGGAGGGCGCCGCCGCCACGCTGGCGGGCGGCACCCATCATGCACACCACGCGCGCCCGCAGGGCTACTGTGTGTTCAATGACACGGTGATTGGCGGGCGTCTGATGCAGCGCGAGGGCAAAGTCGAGCGCGTGTTGATCGCGGATTGCGATGTTCACCAAGGCAACGGTACGGCGGCGATCCTGCGCGGTGATCCGAGCATTTTCACCTTGTCGATTCATGGCGACGCGAACTTCCCTAAGCGCAAGGAACAGAGCGATCTCGACATTGCCTTGCCCGACGGCACCGGTGACGAGGCTTATCTGGAAGCGCTGCAGCATGGACTGCGCGAGGCGCTGGATCGGGGACGGCCTGATCTGGTCATTTACATCGCCGGGGCAGATCCCTACAAGAAAGATCGATATGGACGCCTCAAGCTTTCCAAACAGGGTCTGGCCGCGCGCGATGCGCTCGTCTACGAAACATGCGCGCGACACGGCTTGCCGGTTGCCGTCACCATGGGGGGCGGCTACGCACCCAGCGTCGATGACATTGTCGACATCCACTTTCGCAGCGTTGCGCTTGCGGCCGAGCTGCTGGCGAAGTCAGGCGCGGAGAGAAGAATGTTCACCACCGGCAAGCTCGGTGATCGGCCATGCGACGTGCTAAGTTCTCAGGATTAACGCTGGCAGTTTGGGTCCTCTGTCTTGGAGTTCCCGCCCAGAGCGGGGCGCAGATTGACATACAGGGACATCGCGGTGCGCGCGGCTTGATGCCGGAAAACTCCCTCCCTGCGTTCACGGAGGCACTACGTCTGAGGGTGCCGACGCTCGAGCTCGATCTACAGGTCACCCGGGATCGGGAGCTGGTGGTGTACCACGACCCACGTCTGAACCCGAAACTTTGCGTCCGTGATGATGGCCGGCGGTTATCGAGCGTGGCCATCGAGACGCTTCTGTATGACGAGCTCGCCGACGTAGACTGCGGCCGCGCGGTAAATCCACGCTTTCCGGAGCAACAAATCGTTCCCGGCACCCGCATTCCGCGGCTTGACGACGTCCTCAGCCTGGCGCGAAATGCGGACTATCCCGTGCGACTCAGCATCGAAATGAAATGGCCTAAACGGAACGACGGCTTGACGGTCGGCGAATTTGCGCGCCGGTTAATGGCGCTGCTCCACCGATACGGGCTGGAGGAACGCACGATTGTGCAGTCATTTCACGCACCTGCACTGCGAGCGGTGAACAAAATCGATCCCAGCGTCGCAAGAGCAATCCTGGTCAGACGGCCGGAGGACTACGCGCACGCCGTCAAAGAAAGCCGAGCCACGATTCTCTCGCCGCGCTATGACGGATTGCGAAAGGCCGACGTCGAGCGATTTCAGGGCAGCCGCATACCCGTGATCCCGTGGACCGTCAACAGGATCGCCGACATGTGTCGCCTGATCGCCTGGGGGGTGAACGGATTGATTACCGACTACCCGGACCGCGCGCTCGAGTTGTTGCGCACTAACAGCTGCGCTTCCAGCAAGTAGGGCCAAATCGCCGGGCTTATTGCAGTATCTCCTTCAAGAACCGTTGCATGTCTTGCCAGGAGCGTTCGTCGGCGACCTTGTGGTAGCGCAGGTTATCCATGCCGTGCAGGTCGGCGTCGGGATTCGTGAATCCGTGACGGGCGCCGCCGTACACGATCATCTGCCAGTCGACATCAGCCCCATTCAAAGCGTTTTGAAAACTGACAATACGCTCGCTGGGTATGAATGTGTCGGCACTGCCATGAGCGATCAGGACTCGCGAGCGAATCATTTTAGCCTGCTGCGGGGTCGGCACCGGTAGCGAGCCATGAAAGCTCACCACGCCGGCAAGCGCCGCACCTGCATAGGTGAGCTGCATTACCGTCGCACCACCAAAGCAATAGCCGATGGCGGCAGTTCGCTGACGGTCAACCACGTCATGCGTGCGCATGATATCCAGACCGAGCAAGGCGCGCTTTTGCCAGGCGTCGACATTGCTGGTGATCTGTTGCATCCACTCGCTGGCCTGGTTGGCGTGCTCCGTGACCTTGTCGTTCCCGTACATGTCGACGGCGAAAGCCAGGTAGCCGAGCTTGGCGAGCATGTTGGCACGTTTGCGCACGTAGTCGTTGAGGCCCCACCATTCATGCACGACCAGAATCCCAGGGCGTTTGCCCTTGATCGTGTCATCCCAGGCGAAATAACCCTGTAGCGCAACCTCACCGTCCCTATAACGCACCATTTGCGTCTGCAACTCTGCTTTTAGCGGCGCGCTCGCAACGAGCAGAGCGAGCGTCGCTGCGAAAGCAATAATCAGATTCTTCATATCCTGTTCCCGTGAATGGAAGACGGCGGGCCATCTGCCGCCCGCCCGCTCGTGCCGGCGGCTATTTTAGCAGGTGGCGACGTGCTGAATAGTCGACATCTACCCCGAATCGGCAGCTATCGGATCGCGGCAGGCTGTGGTAGCTTTGTGCCGATCCGCGGCGCACGGCTGAGTGTGTGCATGAGCGGATCACACCCCTGAAAGCCCTGATTTTCGCATCAAGGAGACTGCCGCATGCCGCACGCGACCCGTTCGCTCGCTGCCAAGGACATTGCCTATAACCTGCATCCCTATACCGATCTGTTGACCCACGAGCAAAGCGGCCCGCTGATCATGACCCGCGGGCAGGGGATCTATCTGTGGGACAGCGAGGACAAGCCGTACATCGACGGCTTCGCCGGGTTGTGGTGTACGTCGCTCGGCTTCAGCGAGAAGCGGCTCATCGAGGCGGCCACGCGGCAGCTCGAGACCTTGCCGTTTTCACACACCTTTGCGCACCGATCGACCATCCCGGTGATCGAGCTTGCCGAGCGACTGATCCGCATGGCACCCGAGCCGATGAGCAAGGTGTACTTCGTCAACTCCGGTTCGGAGGCGGTCGATACGGCGATGAAGCTCGTCTGGTACTACAACAATGCGCTCGGGCGCCCGCAAAAGAAGAAGATCATTTCGCGCAAACGGGCGTACCACGGGGTCACCATCGCCGCCGGCAGTCTTACGGCGCTGCCGTTCGTGCAAAATGATTTCGATCTGCCCATCGGCCGTGTGTTGCATACTGACACGCCCCACTACTATCGCCATGCCGAGCCCGGTGAGTCGGAGGAGGCGTTCTCTGGCCGGCTCGCCGCCAGCCTCGAGCAGTTGATAGAGCGGGAAGGCCCGGACACGGTCGCCGCCTTTATCGCCGAGCCGGTGATGGGCGCCGGCGGGCTGCTCGTCCCCCCGCGCGGTTATTTCGAAAAGGTGCAGGAAGTGCTGCGCCGTCACGACGTGCTCATGATTGCCGATGAGGTCATCTGCGGTTTCGGGCGCACCGGCAATATGTGGGGCTCGCAAACCTATAACATACGCCCCGACATGATCACCTGTGCAAAACAGCTCTCGTCGGCTTACGTGCCCATCGGTGCCGTCATGATTTCGGATGTCATCTATCAGGCCTTGCGCACGCAGAGCCACAAGCACGGTGTATTCGGCACCGGTAATACCTATGGCGGGCATCCGGTGGCGGCAGCGGTCGCGCTCGAGACCCTCAAGATCTACGAGGAGCGCGACATCGTCGGCGCCGTGCGCCGTCTGGCGCCGCGTTTTCAGCAACGCGTCAAGGGCTTGGGGGATCACCCGTTGGTGGGTGATGCCCGTGGAGTCGGCCTGCTCGGCGGCCTCGAGCTCGTCGCCGATAAAGACAGCAAGCAATCGTTTCCCATGCAAGCGAAGGCGGCGACGCGCGTCATGACCGCAGCTTTGCGCCATGGTCTTATCGTGCGACAACTACCGGGCGATACCGTCGGCATCTGTCCGCCGCTTATCATCGCCGACAAAGAGATCGACGATCTTTTCGATCGTCTGGGTCGCGCGCTCGATGAGGCGCACGGCGAGCTTGCATCGGCCGCCGCGTAAGTCGCTTGGCTGCGCAGTGTCGCCACCTCGGCGCATACGGGGGTAAGCGTGAATGTGCTTGTGACCGGCGGCACTGGTTTTATCGGCAGTGCGCTGTGCGCAAAGTTGCTTGCCCGCGGAGACCGCGTCCTCGTGCTCACACGCGAGCGTCAGCGCGCCCAGCGCATTCTCGATATGCGGATCACTGTCATCGAGTCGCTCAAGGAGATCAATGCGGCAAGCGTGCCCGCAGCCATCGTCAACGTCGCCGGTCTCAGCCTGGGCAGCGCCCGCTGGAGCGAAGCGCTGAAGCGCCAATTCGCCACCAGCCGTGTCGGCACCACCGCGCGGCTGATCGATTACATCACCACGGCAACACCTAAACCGCGGGTGCTGATCAGCGGTTCCGCCGTTGGCTACTATGGCGCCCGCGGCGATGAAGAGCTGAGCGAGGAATCCACGGCGGGAAACGAGTACCAATCGGAGCTTTGCCGGGCGTGGGAAGCCGAGGCATTGAAGGCGCAAGCCCACGGCGTACGGGTGTGTTTGTTGCGCAGCGGTGTCGTGCTGGGTAAAGGGGGCGGCGCCTTGAGCTCGCTCATCCCTCAGTTCAAGCTCGGCCTCGGCGGTTACGCCGGAAGCGGGAAACAGTGGATGTCGTGGATTCACATGGAAGATCTGCTGGGGATCATGCTGTATTTGATCAGGCACGAATCTTTGAGCGGGGCGTTTAATAGCACCGCACCCAATGCGGAGCGGAATCGCGACTTCGCCACAAAGCTCGCCGCCGCGCTGCATCGCCCGATGCTCATGTGGGCCCCGGGGTGGGCGTTAAGGCTGATGGTCGGCGAGATGGCGCATCTCTATCTCACCGGGCAGCGAGTGCTACCCAAGCGGCTGCTCGAAGCGGGTTATCAGTTCCGCTATGCGGAGCTGAGTGCTGCATTGGCGGATATCCTGGCCTGAGAATCTGATGTGAAATTGCGCGAGCTGCGGGCCGTCGAAGCGATCGTCTACCGGCACATGACGCCGACGGCGCAGATTTGCTGGCCGCTGCTGTCGCGGCGCTGCGGCTGCGAGATATGGGTGAAGCACGAGAATCACACGCCTATCGGCGCCTTCAAAGTGCGCGGCGGGTTGGTCTATATGCACGAGCTCATGCAAGCGCAATCCCAGCTCCCAGGCGTGATCGCCGCCACCCGCGGCAACCACGGTCAAAGCATCGCTTTCGCGGCACGCTGTTATGGCTTGCCGGCGACTGTGGTCGTGCCGCATGGGAATAACCCGGAGAAGAATGCCGCCATGCAGGGTTACGGCGCCGCGCTTATCGAGCAGGGCCACGACTTCCAGGCTGCCTACGAGCATTCGTGCACACTCGCACAACAGCAGGGCCTGCACTGGGTGCCTTCCTTTCATCCGTGGCTGGTTAAAGGCGTGTCGACGTACGCGTTCGAGTTCCTGCGTGCGGTGCCAGATCTGCATACCGTGTATGTTCCGATCGGACTCGGCTCGGGCATATGCGGTATGATCCAGGCACGCGACGCGCTCGGTCTAAAAACGCGTCTCGTCGGGGTGGTCGCGGAGAACGCCGCGGCTTATGCGCTGTCCTTTGCCCGGCGCGCGCCGGTATCGACCACATCGGCCGATACCTTGGCCGATGGCGTGGCGGTCCGCGTGCCGCACAACGATGCGCTGGAGATGATCTATAAGGGTGTCGAGCGGATGGTGACCGTATCTGAACAGGCGCTCCTGGAAGCGATGGGCCATTATTTGCAGGACACGCATAATCTCGCCGAGGGCGCCGGCGCGGCGCCGCTTGCGGCGCTGCTGAAGGAGCGGGCGGTGCTGGCTGGCAAGCGCGTGGGTCTGGTCCTATCGGGCGGCAATGTGGACAGGGCCTTGTTGTGCCGCGCGCTCGCTTGTGTTGATGCGAAAGGAGGGAGTCGATGACAGAGGAGCTCTTCAGAATGGATGCCTACGCCACGTGCTGTGAAGCG
>CAYGAS010000200.1:0-5669 GCA_964347935.1 uncultured Nitrospiraceae bacterium
GCAACACCAGATCCGGGAAACTGACCAATCCGACCACCTTACCGCCTTCGATTACCGGCGTGCGTGACAGATCGAACTGTGTGAACAAACGCGCGCAGTAGCGGATGTCCATGGCCGGATCGACGGCAACTACCGGTTTGGCCATGACTTCATAGACATTAACGCGTTTTGGCGCGCGGTCTTTGGCCAGCACCTGCCGTGCAATATCGGACACGAGCAGCACGCCATACTCGTCTTCTTCGTGGCGTTTATTTACGATCAAGCACCCGGTGTTGTGTTGCTTCATCAGGCGCAGCGCATCCTCGACTGTTGCCATACCGTCAATGGTGTAGAACTCGGTACGCATGACATCGCGTACGCGAATGAGCCTTCTGTCACTCATATTTCCTCCTCTACTACGTCGCTAAGCTTTCGAATCTGTTGCGTCACGCCTACAGCGTCATCCACATCGATCTGAAAGGCGATGCCGGTGCCGGGATTCTGGTCGAACTTGCCGACTTCGGCGATGGTTTCCAAGATCTTGCGGCTCAGATGTTCCTCGACGAGGAACATGAGTACGTCGCGTTGCGTTTCCAGTTCCAGGCCGAAGAAGGTCTTGGTTGCTTCAAGACCCTCACCTCGGGCCTGGTTGATAACCGTCGCGCCGGTGGCGCCGGCTTCGCGCGCGGATTTTAACACCGCGTTAGTCTTATCATCCTCGACGAGGGCAATAATCAACTTAAAGTGCATGGCGTCCTCCTGCTATCTTTGCAAACACCGTTTCTGTTAGTACTTATCCTGATCGCTTTTCGCTTGCGATAAAGGGGAGCTTGGTACACTCTGGGCGTACCACTGCAAGACTTCTTTGGCACGTTGCGAACGCTCGCGCCGCACGCGCCATTCTGCCAGCTGGGCGTAAGCCATCACGGTGATCATCGGAAATAGACTGGCAAATGCGATCAGACCGAACCCGTCGATAATGGGGCTACGACCGGGAACGGTGGCGGCCAATCCCAGGCCAAGCGCCGTAACCAGCGGTACTGTCACGGTCGATGTCGTTACGCCGCCAGAGTCGTACGCCAACGCGATGATAAGCCGTGGTGCGAACGCGGTTTGGATAATGACAATGAGGTAGCCGACGATGATGTAGAGGTGCAGCTGGGTGCCGGTAATGATACGGAAGCACCCCAGCGCAATACCCATCGCTACGCCGAGCGCCACGGCGACCCGCAGACCGCGTACACCGATCGCGCCCCCCGATACCTGATGCGCCTTTTTGGCAACCGCGAGCAGCGCCGGTTCGGCAATGGTGGTGGAAAAGCCGATCGCGGCGGCAAAAGCGTAAACCCACTTGTAGTCCTGCCAGCGCAGCAGCTCGTTTGCGGCATCGACTGCCTCGTGGATAAAAGACGGGTCGGTCAGCTGCAAGGCCATGACTCGACCGAGGGGGAACAGCGCTTGCTTTAAGCCGAGCAGGAACAGTGCCATGCCGAGCGTTACGTAGACGAACCCGATTACTACCCGTCGTAGATTCGGAATCGACCGGCGCAAGACCAACACCTGAAAACCTAAGACAGTCAGCACGATGGGCATCACGTCACGCAAGGTCTCCCGTATGACATCGATAAATGTCTGCAGCATGCTGGTCATGTCTTCGCGTGCCGAACCATCAACATTGCCTAATTAATCCCGTTTCTGGTTACTGTCTTCTATGAGATCGCTATTCTCGGCTGGTCCTGGCGGCAAAGGGGGCGCAGCACTGCGGGCATACCACTGCAGGACTTCATACGTACGACGTGCACGTTTCCGCCGCGCGCGCCATTCCGCGAGCTGGGCGTAAGCCATGACGGTGATAATTGGGAACAGGCAGGTGAGGGCGATGACACCAAAGCCATCGATAATCGGGCTGCGTTCGGGCACGCTCGCCGCCAAACCCAGGCCAAGCGCCGTGACTAGTGGGACCGTTACCGTCGAGGTCGTTACGCCGCCCGAGTCATACGCAAGTGCGACGATGAAGCGCGGGGCGAAAATCGTCTGCACGACCACGAAAACGTAGCCGGCGATAATGAAATAATGTAGCGGAACACCGGTAATTATTCGCAGGCAACCCAAAGCAACACCGATGGCTGCACCGATGGCGACAGCCACACGCAATCCGCGCATGCTTATGGCACCGCCTGAGACCTGGTTGGCTTTTCGCGCGACCGCCAGCAACGCGGGTTCGGCGATCGTGGTGGAAAACCCGAGTGCCGCGGCGAACACATAGACCCATTTGTATTCGCTCCAGTGCAAGCCCTCACCTGTGGCGGCAAGGGTTCCCAAGATCAGCTCGGGGTGTGTTAACTGCGTGGCCATGAGCTTACCCAACGGGAACAATGCCTCGGCTAGACCCAGCAAAAATAGTTCCATGCCTAAGGCCACGTATAAGAAGCCGATGACGACGCGCCGTAAGTTTGGTATTGGCCGGCGCAGTACCCCTAGCTGAAAGCCGAGAATGATCACGACAATCGGCAGCACGTCGCGCAAAGTGTCGCGGCTCGCGCTGAACGCGATGTAGAGCCAATCCATCAGACAACCAGCCCGTAACCCATAACAAAGATCATTGGCGTGAGCGAGGCGAAGGCGATCAGTCCGAAACCATCGACCATCGGGTTGCGTCCCTTGATTGCCGACGCAAGGCCGACGCCGAGCGCCGTAACCAGAGGAACGGTAATAGTCGATGTCGTCACCCCGCCGGCATCATAGGCGATGCCAATGATCTCCTGCGGCGCAAATGCGGTCATAATGACTACACCGATGTAGCCGCCGATGATGAGGTAATGGACCGGCCAACCGCGCACGATTCGTATGACGCCGACCAGGATCGCAAAGCCCACCGACACGCCAACCGTGATGCGCAGCCCAAGCGCGTAGCCCTGGCGCGCGGCGGTCGTGTCGGCGATGATGTCTCCCTGGGCGGCTGCGATCGCTGCCTCATCAGCGACGGCGATGAGTGCCGGTTCCGCGACGGTTGTACCGAACCCAAGAGCGAAAGCGAACACGAGCAACCACGTCAGGCTGCCCTTGCGCGCAAAACCTTGCGCCAGCGCCTCGCCGAGCGGAAACAGTCCCATCTCGAGCCCGCGGAGAAAAAGCGTCAAGCCAAGCACGACCAAGAGGGTGCCGATAAGAAGGTCAGCAAGATGGGGCAACGGCTGGCGCAGCACGACCAACTGGAAGAAAGCGATCACGAGTACGATGGGCGCCAGATTGCGCACGCTTTCGAAAACCGCATCGAAGAAGGCCCCGAAGCTCGTTTTCATCCAGATCCCTGCCTTTTATTGACGTTGCGCGAATCCCTCAGTCGCGTGTGATGCCGCTCTTAAGGCACTCGCACTTCCTCATCGTTCATTATCGAGTCGTCAATGCGACGCCATCAGCGCGATGTCGAGTTCGATCACCTGCGCTGCGGCATCATCTTCTCCGCGCTTCACCCTGACTCTAACCTTTTCTCCTGCAGTTTTGTCCAGCAGGGCAATCTTCACGTCGGCGATGCTCGCCATCTGGACGCCATCGAGCGCGAGCAGCCAATCGCCCTTCTGCAACCCGGCGCGTTTGGCGGCGCCATCATCGGCGACGTCTTCGATGACGACGTTGTCATCGCTTTGTTTTAGAAACACGCCGAGCAGTCCGGCGGGAGGTAGTGTCGTTTGTGTGGGAAAAAGCAGAAAGTCAGCGATTTGAGGGTCCGTAACGCCGACACCGGCGTTGATGACGATGGCGCTATCCATAGGCACGCGGCGCAGCAGTCGGCGCGGAATACCGGATCCGTAAAGCAAATGACCGCTGCCGGCCAGAATGACCATGCGTCGCTCGGGATGCGCGCGCAGGTACTTTGCAGCGGTCTCTGCCATGCCCTCATCCCACAGTAGCTGCGAATCGACGAAGTCATCGAAGTCTCCTGGCGCATCGTCGCGCTCGCGGTGCTCTTCGAACACCGCACGCAGCCGTTCACGGTAAGCCTCATCCGAACGGTCAATGTCCTGCGGAATTTGCGCTCGTTGGGCCGCACTGAGGCTCTCGATACCTGAGCGCGCCACTTGGCGATTGATCTCGGCGGGAATGTTTAGTGCGATGAGTGGAATATTGTGCTCGCGTGCATACTGCAAGATGGGCCGGTACAGCCGATAATCGAAGCGCCAGCGCTCAAAGTATTCGGTTTGTTTCAGCATTTCTTTTTCGGTTGCCTCGCCGCCGATGTAGGCATCGAGCGCTTTCTGGAACGGCACCTGGAAGTACTCCATGCCGATAACGAGATCGTCGTGGATCGCGTGCAGGCCACGTATAATCTCGAGCTGCGCCAAGTGGTGTCCGAACTGGTCGTGGGTTTCGCCGACAAACACTACCTGCTTTTCCGCGAGCCGTGGAATCACCGCGCCCAAGGTCGGCAAGCCCTTGAGATCGGCGACGCGCGCGATCTGCGCGACGCTATTCGGTTCACTGATCGCCATCGCCCGTTGCTCGACGGCAGGAGCGGTCGCTTGGCAAGCGACCAATGTAGCGATCACCGTCACTACGGCTGCGGGTTGTCTGATATAAGGTCGTAGATGCATTACTTTCGTCCATTGTTCATCGCAGGCAGGACCACATTCTAACCCGCCCCACGCAGGCGTGCCCGGAACCGCCGAATCGCGGTATCTGAGGCCCTCGAAGTCTTCGGTGGGATCATCGCATCGGCAGATGCATGTGCCCAGTATCGCGATTTAGCGCGGCACTGGGTGCGGCAGGACGCGCAGGTGCAGTGGCGCCTGGATATACGCCGACTGTATTGCCGGCAGGTCGCCCGGTTGGGTTGTTGAGCGGGCACAACCGAATACGAAGCGAATTTGCCGCTGCGCTTGTGCGCCAAAACGTGTCAATAGATCCAGCGCCTATGGGTGTGAGCGCACACCCGGCGGGCCGCGCAAGCGACGCGCTGGTAATGGCCGCGCGTGGCGGCGTACCCGGGGCGGGCCGCCCCCGGGGCGGGTTTCGATTGGTGTAGATAAAAACGCCACGTCGGCCTTGCATTGCAAATACAGGAAAGACTAGGATTTGCACCCTTGGGCCAAGCCATCGCCAGGAGCGTCGAATGACCTACAAGCACATCACATTACCGCACGCCGGCAAGAAAATTTCGGTCGTCGATGGAACGCTGCGAGTGCCGGACAATCCAATCATCGGCTTTGTCGAGGGCGACGGTATCGGTCCCGATATCACCAAGGCGAGCCTGCGCGTTTGGGATGCGGCGGTAGAGAAGGCCTATGCCGGCAAGCGCAAAATCCATTGGTGTGAGCTTTACATGGGTGAAAAGGCCGCCGGACTCTACGATGGCGACTATTTCCCCAAAGAAACGCTCGATGCCATTCGCGAACTCACGGTAGCGATCAAGGGGCCGCTGACAACACCAATTGGCGGCGGGTTTCGATCGCTGAACGTTTCCTTACGGCAGGCGCTCGATCTGTATGCCTGTGTTCGCCCCGTGCGTTACTACGCGGGTGTGCCTTCACCGTTGCGACGTCCTGAAGAGGTCGATGTGGTCATCTTCCGGGAGAACACCGAAGACGTATACGCCGGAATCGAGTATCAGAGCGGGACGCCGGAAAATGAAAAGCTCGCGCGTTTCCTGCGCGAGCAGATGGGCGCGAATTTTTTTGACGACGCCGGCCTGG
>CAYGAS010000201.1:0-1894 GCA_964347935.1 uncultured Nitrospiraceae bacterium
GGCTCTACACGCTCCTGGCGGCGCCACCTTTCAACGAGCGGCTCTCCTGGGACCGGGTGGAGTTCTTCTGGGGCGATGAGCGTGCGGTGCCGCCGGATCATGCCGATTCGAACTTCCGCATGGCAAATGAAGCGTTGTTGGGTAAGCTCGCGCTCGCAGGCGCGCGGATTCACCGGATGCAGGCGGAGCGAGCCGATCTGGAAAACGCCGCCGTGGAGTATCAAGAGGAAATCGCCCGCGTGTTCGCCGTCGATGCCGATGGCGAGCCGCCGCGATTCGATCTGGTATTGCTCGGCCTGGGGGCCGACGGACACACGGCCTCCTTGTTTCCGTGTACCGAGGCCACGAAGGAAGAAGGGCGCTGGGTGATCTCCAATTACGCGCCCAAGCTGGACAGTTTTCGTTTGACCTTCACGGCCAGGATCATCAACAAGGCGGCGCACGTGCTCATTCTCGTCTCAGGTAAAGACAAAGCCGATACTCTGGCGCAGGTGCTCGAAGGCGAGCGCGATCCATGGCGGCTGCCGGCGCAGCTCGTTCAGCCGGAGGAGGGCGAGCTCGTGTGGTTCGTCGACAACGCTGCCGCTTCCAAACTACGCCTAACGACCCACGACTAACGATTGACGATGCTATTAGCCGGCGACATCGGGGGCACCAAGACGGTCATCGCCTTGTTCGAGCAAACGGCCGGCGGACTGCGCGAAGTGCGCTCGGAAACCTACTCGAGCCCGTCGCACGGCTCCCTGCGGGAGATCCTCGCCAAGTTTCTGCAGGCCGAACCCAGGCCGAAGCTGACAGCCGGCTGTTTCGGCGTGGCTGGGCCCGTCATCGGCGGAAAAGCGAAGACCACCAATCTGCCGTGGGAGCTCGACGAGCGCGTGCTCGCCGACGCGACCGGCGCACCGCGTGTGAAGCTGTTGAACGACCTCGAAGCGGCGGCTTACGGCATGCTGTTCCTGGGGCCCGAAGAATTTTCGGTGCTCAACAAGGGCGCGGGCCCGCCGCACCAAGGCAATATTGCCGTGATTGCCGCCGGCACCGGCTTAGGCGAGGCCCTGTTGATCTGGGACGGTGAAAAGCACATCGCGGTTGCCACCGAAGGCGGCCATGCTGACTTCGCGCCCCGCAATGCGCTCGAGGTCCAGTTGCGCGGCTATCTCGCCGAGAAATACGGCGACCACGTGAGCTACGAACGCGTGCTATCGGGACCCGGCCTGTTCGATCTTTACGGCTTTATGCGCCAGCAGAGCAACACGCCGGAGCCTGCCTGGCTGACAGGGCAAATCCGCAGCGAAGACCCGAGCGCGGCGGTGACCGAGGCCGGTCTGGCAGAGAAGGACCCCGTTGCTGTGCGAACGCTCGAGATGTTCACCTCGCTCTATGGGGCCGAGGCCGGCAATCTGGCGCTGAAGTGTCTCGCCGTTGGCGGCGTGGTGGTGGGTGGGGGAATCGCGCCGAAAATCCTGCCGGCCCTGCAGCAGGGCGGCTTCATGCAAGGTTTTACCGGCAAAGGCCGCTATCGCGGTCTCATGGAAAGCATCCCCGTCAAAGTAGCCCTCAACCCGCGCGCGCCCCTGATCGGCGCCGCCCACTACGCTTCGCGCTTGTAGGGGGACAACCCATCCCGAACGGTCCCCGAGCGCGCCAGCGGCGGTTGACCCGGGACCTGGTTCATGTGTCGCCAAGAAAGAACTTTTTTCATTAAAAACAATATCAAAAAAGATTAAGTTCATGTATCACATGAAAATATTAAGCGCCTCGGATTGACAGCTACCAGGCCTCATGTGAGGCTGCGCTCACCCGTGTCGTGCATGAGTGATCACGAGAATGAAAGCACGCGAAGGGGATCAAGACGAGAGACCCCCTGTACGCACGGATGGTCGACTGGGTCGCT
>CAYGAS010000202.1:0-2540 GCA_964347935.1 uncultured Nitrospiraceae bacterium
CGGAACGGATCTCGATTTCAAGGTGGCGCGCAAGCATGACATTCCTCTAAGCGCCTATCTCGGGGCATGCGGCTCGAACGGGGTGACGGCGTGGGCCGGGTTGAAAATGATCGGCCAACCGAAGGCGGGTGAAACCGTGCTTGTCTCGGCCGCCGCCGGTTCGGTCGGCAGCGCAGTGGGCCAGATCGCCAAGGCCATGGGCTGTCGCGCGATTGGGATTGCCGGGGGTGCAGAGAAATGCGGCATCGTCACTGAGGAGTTCGGCTTTGACGCCTGTTGCGACTACAAGCGCGACGACCTGGAAGCGCAGATCCGGGCTGCGACAAGCAACGGCGTCGACATCTATTTTGACAACGTCGGCGGCAAGGTGCTCGACACCGTCTTGCCGTGCCTGAATCGTGGTGCACGGGTAGCGGTGTGCGGCGTGCTGAGTCAGTACAACGCCGAGGATGCGCCTTACGGCGTCAAGAACACCCGCCTGATTTTTGACAAGCAGCTGCGCCTGCAGGGGTTCTTGCTCAGCGACTATCGCGAGCTATGGGGCCAGGCACGCGCAGAGCTCGAAGAGCTTGTCGCCGCCGGCCGCCTGCGCTATCGCGAGACAATTGTGAAGGGGATCGAAAACGCCCCCGGGGCCTTTATCGGCATGCTTCAGGGACGCAACGTCGGCAAGCAGTTGGTGCAGCTCACATGAATCATCGATCGCCAGCCAGCTCCTTGCGCAAGATCGCCGCGGCTCGGCACATGGCCTTCAGCTTGCCGAAGGCGGCCTCGCGTGAGAGATATTTCAGCCCGCAATCGGGGGCGAGGATGATCCGTTTCGCTTCGACGTAAGGCAACGCGCGCCGTACGCGGTCTGCGATGAGCTCGGGCGTTTCGACTTCGTTGCTTGACAGATCGAGGACGCCGAGGAGGATCTCTTTACCCGGCAGAGTTTCCAAAACCCTGCAATCGAGCTTTGACTGCGCGGTCTCGATCGAAATCTGGTCGCAATTTGCATTGACGAGTTCCGGCAAGAATGAATAACCTGCCGGCCGCTCGTGCACCAGCGCCGCGTAGCCGAAGCAGATATGCACACAGGTTTTGCCTTTGACGCCTTCCAGTGCCCTGTTGAGCACTTCAATACCGTACGCACGCGCTTTCTCGGGCTGGGCTTGCATGTAGGGTTCGTCCAGCTGAACGATGTCTGCCCCGGCGGCAAATAGATCCTTGACCTCCGCGTTCACCGCCTCGGCATAGGCCAAGGCGCACTCGCGTTCGGTCTTGTAATAGTCGTTCTGTGCCTGTTGGGTCATGGTGAAAGGCCCGGGCACGGTCATTTTGATGGTCCGATCCGTGAGCGCACGCAAGAACTGCACATCGCCTACACAAACAGGCCGCCTTCGCCGGATGGGTCCCGTGATGCGGGGTACGGGAATGGGTTCGCCCGTGCGGCGCAAGGCTTGGCCCGGATTGTCGATATCGACGCCATCCAGCGCGGTTGCGAAATGATTGGAGTAACTCTCGCGACGAATCTCGCCATCGGTCACGATATCCAGGCCGGCAAGTTCCTGATCCCGCACCGCAACCCGTGTGGCATCATCCTGCGCTTCCGCCAGATACGCCGCCGCAACCCGCCACAGGTCCTTCGCCCGAGTGCGTGGCGGCGATCCGCCGGCCAGTTTCTGGCGGTCAATCAGCCAATCCGGTTGCGCATAACTGCCGACAATCGCGCAAGCAAAGAGTCTATTTCTGATCACGTTTTTGTTCGGTCAACCCTGTGTCTTCAGGGGCCGCACGATTCGGGCTCTTCGTAGGGGTCTAATTTTAATTAAATTGCGTCGGGTCGCGGTCAACGCGAGCGACGCCCTATGTGTTTACTTGCGCCTGGTATATTAGCAGAAACGGTCATTTGTCCCCGCTGTTTCGTGGCCCCGGTTTTTCCCCAAGGAGGCCCTCGCCCTGTTCAGCTGGCGTTCAGGATTAGCGCACTATGATTGCTGCAAGCTCGAAGGCGCCCCCCGGGCGCCCGTGACGAGTCGAAAGTGAACAGGAGAAAGATGATGAGAAAAGCGTTGCTATTTGTGGGCATTCTCGCCGTCGTCATTACTTTCATTCCGGTGACTCAAGCCGGACACAGGGGACACAAATCAAAGGGCACCACCTTCTACGATCGCGCACCGGTTGTTAAGGTCGAACCTATCAAGCGGATGGTGCAGGTGTCGATTCCCGAACGCGAGTGTTGGGAAGAAGAGGTGCACTACTCACGGCCGGCAATCGATGCGGCAGATGCCGCCAGGAATGTGTTTATCGGCGGCGTTATCGGCGGCGTCATCGGCCACCAATTCGGAAGCGGTCGTGGTAAAGACGCAGCGACTCTTGCCGGCACTTTAATCGGCGCCTCTGTCGCGCATGGGCATAGCAAGCGCAAGGCGCGTGGACACCAGCATCAGGTCGCCTATGAGGAACACTGTCGCGTGGTCAACCAGTATCACACCGAGGAGCGCATCGAGGGTTATTGGGTGACCTATCGCTACCAGGGCGAGTTGTTTACTACACGG
>CAYGAS010000203.1:0-8659 GCA_964347935.1 uncultured Nitrospiraceae bacterium
ATCATCACGTTACGGCCAGTGGCGCCGGGATGTTAAACTAAATCCGCAGCGAGTGCAGAATATCACAACCACAGCAGACGGGAGCAAGCTCAATGTCGCAAGCAGCCCCTCAGGCCTACTCAAGGCAGTTCACCGAGGCAGATGTACGGTTAACGCCCGCAGCGGCGGACAAGATGGCCGAATTGATGGCTGGTACTGAATCCGAGGCAGCCGCGATTCGCTTGTTCGTGATGGGCGGCGGTTGCGGGGGTATGGCCTATGGCATGACCTACACCGACCAAATTACTCAGTACGACAGTACCCTCGAAGCCGGAAAGTACAAGCTGGTCGTCGATGCCGTGGCGCTCAATTTTCTGCGCGGCTGCGAGATCGACTACGCTCAAGACAGCTTTATTTTTAGCAACGTGTTCCGGGCAGTCGGTGGCAGTGGCATGTGCGGCGGCTGCGCCGGTGGCGGCGCATATTAACCGCGCCAGAAATGCCCGAGCGACGGACGGCAAAATGCCAGCGGGCGTCGTGAGTCAGACCGATGCCCGCAAGCACTTGTTACTGATCGCACCGCATAACAGCTATCGCCTCATCCCTTTTGTCGATGCCGCGCACAAGCTCGGTGTAGATGTACTCGTCGCGTCCGAAGGCAAGCATTCGGTCGTCGGCGCATATGCCCACGGGCTGCACATTGATATGCGCGATGCCGACGCCGCGCTGGCGACGATTTTGCGAGCAGCCGATAAACGGCCTTTTGGCGCGGTCCTCGGTACGGACGATGCTACATGCGAGCTAGCAACGCTGGTGGCTGCACATTTGGGACTGCCGCATAATCCGCCGGCAGCCGCACGCTACGCGCGACGCAAGGATCTGGGGCGCGTGCGCCTGGCCGCGCATGGCGTCGTCGTGCCGCGCCACCGTTGCATCGATCTGCGGTCACCGTTATCCCGGCAAGCTGAGCAGGTCCGGTTTCCCTGTGTGCTCAAGCCGCTGAGTCTCTCCGCCAGCCGCGGCGTCATACGCGCAGACAACAAGCAGCAGTTCTTGCAGGCCTGTGCACGCATCGAGCGGTTGTTGCACCATGAGGATGTTCAGGAACGCGATCTGCTTTTGGCAGAGGATTTTGTTCCTGGGGTTGAGGTCGCAGTGGAAGGACTGTTGGAGGACAGTGAGCTTCGGGTGTTGGCAATTTTTGACAAGCCGGATCCGCTGGACGGGCCGTACTTTGAAGAGACGTACTACGTGAGCCCGTCGCGATTGGCGGAATCGACACAGGCCCTGTTAAAGCGGGAAATCGCGAAAGCGTGTCAAGCCTACGGACTGCGCGAAGGCCCGATTCATGCGGAATGTCGTATCAATAGCGACGGCGTATGGATATTGGAAGTCGCCGCACGAACGATAGGTGGGCTGTGTGGCCGTTTATTCCGTGACGGTGTGGGCTATGGCCTAGAAGAGCTCGTGATTGCACAGGCTTTGGGACATTCGTTGCCGGGGAACATCGAGCAAGGCGGTGCTGGCGTGTTGATGATTCCAGTGCCGCAGGCGGGGATTCTGCGGCGAGTGGAAGGTGTGATGGCGGCGCAACAGGTGCCGTACATCGAAGAGGTTGTGATTCAGCTACGTGAGGGCTATGAGCTCGTGCCCTGGCCGGAGGGCTCGAGTTATCTCGGATTCATCTTTGCGCGGGCGCCGACACCGGCGCTGGCAGAAGAGGCGCTGCGGGAGGCGCATCGTTGCCTGAATATCGTCGTTGCACCGCTGTGGAAGCTTTCCTCACAACCTGCCGGTGTCGCCAATAGTGGGGCACAAAGTTTGGCGCAAGCTAGCGCACGCTAGTTAGTCCCAACGGTCATCGCGCACCTGAACCATGCCGTCGTGTACGCGCACCGGGAAGACGGCAACGCCTTCATAGGCGGGTGGCGCCGTCACTTCACCGGTCTTGATGTTGAAACGCGCCCCATGGCGTGGACAGACGATCTCTACCCCTTCGATAGCACCGCTGGCCAGCTCGCCGCCGTCATGGGTGCACACGTCTTCGATCGCGTAATATTTGCCGTCGAGATTGAACACGGCGATCATCACGTCATCGGCATCGACCACACGCGATCCACCAGGGGGGAAATCGTCAACCGGTGCAACATCAACCCAATCCGACACCTACGCCGCTCCATCAAAGCAGCCCGAGCTGCAGGCGAGCCGCTTCGGTCATTCGCTCTTTGGTCCAAGGGGGATCCCAGACCAGCTCTACGTGGGCGTCGGTCACGCCTGGCACGCATTTGACCGCGCATTCGACGGCGCCAGGAAAAGTCTGCGCTACAGGGCAGCCCGGTGCCGTGAGCGTCATGTCGATGTGAACCTTACCATCGGAGTTAACATCGAGCCTGTAGATCAGCCCAAGATCATAGATGTTCACCGGAATTTCCGGGTCGTACACATTGCGCAGGGCCTCGATGACCTGGTCTTCCAGACCGGCGTCTGGCAAGGGTCTATGTTCAGTCTCGGGCATGTTCATGTTCGAAAGCAAACCGATTCCAAGCGATCGTTTACTCGGTTGTCACTGTTTCGTCTTGCCTGTTCTCGAGTGCCGCCTGCAGCGTGTGCCAGGCTAGGGTCGCACACTTAACTCTCGTTGGGTACGCATGCACGCCTGACAATACCGCGAGTTTACCTAGATCGGAAACCTCACCCTGTTGGGTCAGGAGGTTGTGAACGTTCTGAAAGAGCGCCGTTGCCTGCTCGACCGTCTTGCCTTTGATGGCTTCCGTCATCAGTGAGGCAGACGCCGTCGAGATGGCGCAGCCGGCACCCTCGAAGCCAGCGTCCTTGACAATACCGCCTTCGACGGACAGGTAAACTTTAAACTCGTCGCCGCAAAGGGGATTGAATCCATAAGCCTGTCGGTTGGTTCCTTCGGGCTTTTTCAAAAAATTTCGCGGACTGCGGTTATGATCGAGAATTACCTCCTCGTAAAGATCTCGCAAGTCAGACATCAACGAATAATCTCCCTTGTCTTAATGATGGCGACAATAAGTCTGTCAACTTCGGCGCGTGTATTGTACATGCCAAACGACGCGCGTGCGGTAGCCGGCACGCCAAAACGCCGCATAACCGGCATCGCGCAATGATGACCTGCGCGTATGGCAACGCCTTGGTGGTCGAGAATGGTGCCAATATCGTGGGGATGTACACCCGCAAGCTCGAACGAAAGTATGCTCGCCTTGTTGCGTGCAGTGCCGATGATGCGTAAACCTGGCAGCTCCGATGCCCTCGCCGTCGCATAATCGAGGACATCCTGTTCGTGGCTCGCCACCGCCTCCAAACCAACGGCCTGCAAGTAGTCGGCGGCGACCCCGAGTCCCACGGCGCCAGCGATGTTGGGTGTGCCAGCTTCGAATTTGCACGGCAGGTCGGTGTATTCGGTTTTCTCGAAAGTGACATAACGAATCATTTCGCCGCCCCCCTGGTAGGGCGGCATTTCCTCGAGCAAAGCCTCCTTGCCGTAAAGCACGCCGATGCCGGTAGGCCCGTAGAGCTTGTGACCGGAAAACGCGTAGAAGTCGCAATCAAGTGCCTGCACATCTACGCTCAGATGCGGGACCGCTTGGGCCCCATCCAGCAAAACGGGAACATTGCTTGCGTGGGCCCGTTCTATGATCTCGCGTACCGGGTTGATGGTACCAAGCGCGTTCGAGAGGTGATTGAGCGTCACTAAGCGTGTCCGTGGTCCCAGCAACTCCTCGAACTTCTCCAAGATCAGCTCACCATGATTGTCGATGGGCACAATCTTGAGTACGACGCCAATCTGTTCACGAAGTATTTGCCACGGCACGATATTGGAGTGGTGCTCCATCTGGGTGAGGATAATCTCATCCCCATTGCGCAGCTTGTCCCTGCCGTAACTCTGGGCCACAAGGTTAATAGCTTCAGTCGTCCCCCGAACAAACAGAACCTCGCTTGTACTGCGTGCGTTGATGAAGCGGCGAATCTTTTCGCGTGCCATTTCATAAGCGTGGGTAGCCCGCTCCCCAAGGGTGTGTACGGCACGGTGCACATTGGCGTAATCGTTTGTGTAGAACTCAGCCACCGCGTCAATGACTGCACGCGGCTTCTGGGCGGAAGCGCCGTTATCGAGATAAACCAGGGGGTGGCCGTGGATTGTCTGTTTTAGCGCCGGAAAGTCAGCACGAATCCTGTCGACGTCATAGGTGCGGCTAGCCGGCTGCGCGATGGATTCCCTAGCGGTGTTCACGCAAGCTTCTCCAGCGGCCGATTATGGAGAAGCCGTGCGGCCAAGAAGCGCTCGACATAGTTTCGAAGCGGATCGATAGCTATCCGGTTCAAAACGTCTTTGGCGAAAGCATAGGTCAAAATGCTGCGCGCCGTCTGCTCGTCGATGCCACGCGCACGCAGATAGTACAGGGCGTCGCTGTCGAGTTGACCCACGGTCGCGCCGTGCGCGCATTTTACGTCGTCGGCATAGATCTCCAGCTGCGGCTTGGTGTCGACTTCGGCGTCGCGCGAAAGCAGCAAGTTCTTGTTTTGCTGCTGGGCGTCGCTATGCTGCGCGTCCTGGTGAACGATAATGCGACCGTTGAAGACCGCGCGGCCGCGTCCATCGAGAACACCCTTATAGAATTCGCGACTGCTGCACTTGGGTTTGGCGTGATCGATTCGCGTATGGTTGTCTACGTGTTGCCGTCCGCCAACCAGATAGAGGCCATTGAGCTCGCACTCGGCCCCCTCGTCGGTGAACAACACATCAATATCGTTGCGCGTTAATGCACCGCCCATCGCGATATTATGTGAGGTAAACCGGCTGCCACCGGCTTGGTGGACGTGCATGCCGCCGATGTGATACGCCTTGAGACTTTCCTGGCCAAGCTTGTAGTGTTCGACGACGGCACCTTCGCCGACGGTCATCTCGCTGATGGCATTCGTGAGATAGCGGGTCTCATCGAGACCCACATAGCTTTCGACCAGTGTGACGCGGCTGTTGTTTTCAACGACGATGAGGTTACGCGGTTGGGATAGGACCGGGTCGACGCCTGCTGTGGCGATAAACAGCAGTTGCAGGGGTTCGGCAAGTACGGTATCGCGGGGCACGAACACGTATGCACCGTCGGCAAGAAAAGCCGTATTGAGCGCAGCGAATCCGCGCTTCTCGGTAGGGACATAGCGGCCGAGATGCCGCTGCAAGTGTTCGGGTTGGTCTGCGAGCGCTGTCGCCAAGCTCATGGCAACGACGCCATCCGGCAGGTTGCCCGTATCGGATAAGGACTCGGCATAACGTCCGTTGACAAAGACCATTCGCGAAACGGCGGGCAGCTGCAAAAGAAACGGGGCAAACTGCTCTTGCGTTGGAAGCTCTACGCCTACTGCGGCCGGTTTGAATGCGTGACGCTCGATGGGGGCGACATTGGTGTACTTCCAGTCCTCGTCTCGCGTAGTCGGAAAGCCCTGGTCGGCAAAGTGTGACAGGGCCAGTTGGCGTGTCTGCTCGATCCACGGCACATCGGCGCCAGCAAGTTGCTTGGCCACTTGTGCGAATGTATTGAGATAAATATCTTTGGCCTGTACCGCGGTACTCATGATGCTGGCATTTCCGCCTTCGCAATCTCCGCATTGACCCAGCCGTAGCCGTGCTTTTCGAGCTCGAGGGCGAGCTCGCGGCCGCCGGACTTGACGATGCGGCCTCGGGCCAGCACGTGGACCTGGTCGGGGACGATATAGTTCAACAAACGCTGATAATGCGTTACCAAGACAATCGCGCGTTCCGAGCTGCGCAGCGAGTTCACGCCATCGGCGACGATCTTGAGTGCATCGATATCGAGCCCGGAATCGGTCTCATCTAGCAACGCAAGCCGCGGCTCGAGCACCGACATCTGCAACACCTCGTTGCGTTTCTTTTCGCCGCCGGAAAACCCTTCATTGACCGAGCGGTAAAGCAGTTCCTCGCTCATGTGCATCATCTTGAGCTTCTGTTTGACCAGCGTGAGAAAATCCATGGCGTCGAGCTCGTCGAGCCCCTGGTGCTTGCGCATGGCATTGAGCGCCGCCTTCAGCAAATAGATATTGCTGACGCCGGGAATTTCCACGGGATATTGGAACGCGAGAAAGATTCCCGCGCGCGCGCGTTCCTCGGGCGCCATTTCCAGGAGATTATGGCCGAGATAGGAAACGTCGCCGGCCACGATCTCGTAACCACCGCGGCCTGCCAGTACGTGCGCCAGTGTGCTTTTACCGGAACCGTTGGGTCCCATGATGGCGTGCACTTCGCCGGCCTTCACGTCGAGATTGATGCCCTGAAGGATCGGCTTTGCTTCGACGTTTACCTTGAGATTCTTCACAGAAAGCATTTAAATGTCCTTGCGCTTGTTTCGGTGGTGAGCTTGACGGCTAGCCGACGGCGCCTTCGAGACTGATACCCAGCAGCTTTTGTGCCTCGACGGCAAACTCCATCGGCAGCTCCTTGAATACTTCTTTGCAGAAACCGTTTACGATCATGGAAACGGCATCCTCTGTCGAGAGCCCGCGCTGCATGCAGTAAAAGAGCTGATCTTCGCTGATCTTTGAGGTCGTGGCCTCGTGCTCCACGCGCGCCGACGGATTCTTCACTTCGATGTAGGGGAAGGTATGTGCGCCGCATTTGTCGCCCATCAGTAGTGAATCGCATTGGGTATAGTTGCGGGCATTTTCGGCCCCCTTCAGCACCTTAACCAAGCCGCGGTATGAGTTCTGGCCATGTCCAGCGGAAATGCCTTTGGAGATGATCGTGCTGCGGGTGTTCTTGCCGACATGAACCATCTTGGTGCCGGTGTCTGCCTGCTGATAGTTATTGGTTAGTGCCACCGAATAGAACTCACCTATAGTGTCATCGGCCTCCAGGATCACGCTCGGGTACTTCCAGGTGATCGCTGAGCCTGTTTCCACCTGTGTCCAGGATATCTTGGCCGCTTCGCCGCGACAGGCGCCGCGCTTGGTTACGAAGTTGTAAATGCCGCCACGTCCCTGTTCGTCGCCCGGATACCAGTTTTGCACAGTCGAATATTTGATCTCGGCACCGGCCAATGCCACCAGTTCGACCACGGCAGCGTGTAGTTGGTTTTCGTCGCGCATCGGTGCCGTGCACCCCTCCAGGTAGCTGACATAACTACCTTCGTCAGCAACGATCAAGGTACGTTCAAACTGGCCGGTCTTCGAGGCGTTTATGCGAAAATACGTCGAAAGCTCCATCGGACAACGCACGCCTTTGGGCACGTAGACGAACGACCCGTCGGTGAAAACCGCGGAGTTGAGGGTGGCAAAAAAGTTATCCGTATGCGGCACGATTGTGCCGAGGTAGCGTTGTACTAAATCGGGATGTTCCTGCACTGCCTCGGAGAACGGACAGAAGATCACGCCTTTTTCGGCTAGCGCTTCCTTGAAGGTGGTGGCGACCGAGACACTGTCGAACACCGCGTCGACCGCGACGCCAGCCAGCAGTTTCTGCTCTTCCAAGGGGATGCCAAGCTTCTCATAGGTCTGGAGCAGCTTCGGGTCGACTTCGTCCAGGCTCTTCGGCCGATCCTTGTCCGACTTGGGCGCGGAGTAGTAAGTGATGTCCTGGTAATCGATCGGCGGGTGGCGAACGTTTGCCCACACCGGCGCCTGCATGGTCAGCCAGTGCCGATACGCCTGTAGCCGCCAATCAAGCATGAAGGCGGGCTCGTTCTTTTTCGCCGAAATAATGCGAATAATGTCCTCATTCAAGCCCGGCGGGACCTGGTCGACTTCGATATCGGTGACGAAGCCGGCCTTGTACTCCTGCTTGATCAGCTTGCTAATGTCTTGCGATGCCGCTGGCATGCGATGTCTCTATCCGTGCAAATGTTATTTACAGGCCGCGCCGGTCTAGTGGCGAGGGACTTTTCAGGCGACGCTTTCGCGTTTCTGTGGGTATCCACGATGGTGACGCGCCTCCTGGCGCTCTGCGACCCGCTGTACTGCCGGCCATTCCACAACTTGGCCGAGGTTGATGCCATGCAAGAAGTCATAGAGCTGCTTGCTGAGATCAACCCAAAGCTCATGGGTCAGGCACTTTTCGCCGTCCTGGCAGTCCTGTTTGCCGGCGCAACGCGTCATGTCGATAGGCTCGTCAACCGCGGTGATAATCTCGGCCACCGTAATCTCCCCCGCCGGGCGCGCCAGGCGGTAACCGCCACCGGGACCACGCATTCCGGTCACCAAACCATTCTTGCGCAGGCGCGCGAATAGCTGCTCCAGGTAGGAAACAGAGATCTTTTGCGTTTCGGCAATATCCGTCAACGCCACCGGACCGGCCTCGTTGTGGAGCGCCAGGTCTATCATAGCTGTTACCGCATAGCGGCCTTTGGTCGATAATCGCATGAAAATATCCCAGTCTGAGTTTGACGGTGTGTGTACGAGCTTAAATCCTTAGTACAATGCTAGGAATTAGCGTACAATAACCTACTAGCCAGATCAAGTATGGGCAGCGCCCATCCAACACTATCACGTAACCTATTGTTGTTTATATTTTTTCATGGGTGCCTTTGACGACCGCGGCTGACCGCGGTTTGCGCAGGTCCCGTCGCGCCAGTTCAGGAAGAATTATCCCTGGCACGAGTGTCAAAATCTATCCTTCGGTGGCCGCAGCAGTGGCCGGACGATGACT
>CAYGAS010000204.1:0-3816 GCA_964347935.1 uncultured Nitrospiraceae bacterium
CCGTCGGTCAGGCTGAAACCCGACTGGTCGGCTGCGATCTTGGCGATTTTGCCCTTCATCTCAGCGGCGGTGGCGCTGCCCAGACCCAGGGCCAGGGCCAACGCGAAAACACTGGTGACAACCTTTTTCATGTTTATCAACCTCCAAATGTAAACGTTCATCACGGTCCTCATGGGCCGCTGAAGACGGCAAAGCAAACAGCAGGCCAACAGCCGCTACCCGACGAACGACTGCAAATCAAGCACCTGTTGAATCATTCGCCATCGCAGCCAGGCGGACGCTGTGGCGGAACACCCTGGCGATGGGGCGAAACGCCCCAGCGAGCTGTCGCCTAAAGCCGTGTGCGCTGCCGATGCTGCGATGAAGTTGTTATGATCCCGCGATGGACGTGACGGATATTCTCGGCGGGCTCAATGCCGAGCAGCGCGAGGCGGTCGCCGCGCCACCGGGCCGCTTGCTGGTGCTGGCCGGCGCCGGCAGCGGCAAGACCCGCGTTTTGAGCCACCGCGTTGCCTGGCTCGTGGGAGTGGAAGACGTGTCGCCGCATTCGGTCATGGCGGTGACCTTCACCAACAAGGCCGCGCAGGAGATGCGCGGGCGCATCGAGGCGCTGCTTCGCTTTCCCGTCACCGGCCTTTGGATCGGCACCTTTCACGGCCTCTCGCACCGGCTGTTGCGCGCACACTGGCGCGACGCCGGGTTTCCCGAAACCTTCCAGATCCTCGACGCCGAGGACCAGTACCGGCTCATCCGGCGCGTGCTGAAAAACCTCGAGCTTGACGAGGCCTACTGGCAGCCGCGGCCACTGCAGTGGTTCATCAATCAGCAGAAAGAGGAAGGCCGGCGCCCGCATCAGTTCGGCGACGTGGCGGACGCGCAGCTGCGCCAGCAAGTGCGCATCTACCGGGCCTACGAGGAGGCCTGCCAGAAGGCGGGATTGGTCGATTTCGCCGAGTTGCTGCTGCGCGTGCACGAGCTCATGCGCGAAAACGAGCGTTTGCGAGCTCACTACCAGGGACGCTTTCGCCACGTGTTGGTCGACGAGTTCCAGGATACCAACGCCATTCAGTACGAATGGTTGCAATGGTTTGCCGGCGGCGACAACAACCTGTTTGTTGTCGGCGACGATGATCAGTCGATCTACGGTTGGCGTGGCGCGCGTGTAGAAAACATGCTCAAGTTCGAGCGCGACCACGAAGGCACGCAGGTGATTCGCCTGGAGCAGAACTATCGCTCGACCGGCACCATTCTCGAGGCGGCGAATGCGGTCATCAGCTACAACAGCGGGCGCCTGGGCAAGAATCTGTGGACGCAGGGCGAAAAAGGCGAGTCGCTGCAGCTCTACACCGCCTTCAACGACATCGACGAGGCCCGCTTCGTCATCGATCGCATTCAACAGTGGGTCAACGACGGCCATCGACGCCAACAGGTGGCGGTGTTGTATCGCTCGAACGCCCAGTCGCGCGTTTTCGAAGAGATGCTGCTCGACGCCAATGTGCCCTACCGCGTGTACGGCGGGTTGCGCTTCTTCGAGCGTGCGGAGATCAAGCATGCCCTGGCGTACCTGCGTCTGGTCGCGAGCCGCCACGACGACCCGTCGTTCGAGCGCGTCGCCAACGTGCCGACCCGCGGGATCGGCAACAAGACCCTGGGGGCCGTACGCGAGCGTGCCAAGGCACGCGGCAGCTCGCTGTGGGAAGCGGCGCAGGCGCTGATCGCCACAGGCGAGCTGCCGGTACGTGCCGGCCACGCGCTGTCGGGGTTTCTAGGCCTGATCGATACGCTGGCCGGCGACACGGCCGGCTTCGAGATCGGCGAGCTGATCGAGCATGTCTTGCAACGAAGCGGACTGCTCGATCATTACAAGAAGGAAAAGGGCGAGCAGGCCGAGGCGCGAGTCGAGAACCTGGAGGAGCTGGTCAACGCCGCGCGCACTTTCGAGGTCCGCGACGCCGAGGAGCTAGCGCCGCTCGACGCCTTTCTGGCGCACGCCGCGCTTGAGGCCGGCGAGGGCCAGGCGCGCGAATGGGAGGACTGCGTGCAGCTCATGAGTCTGCACGCCGCCAAGGGGCTCGAGTTTCCGCTGGTGTTTCTCACCGGCATGGAAGAGGGCCTGTTTCCGCACCAGCGTTCTCTCGAGGAGCCGGGCCGGCTCGAGGAGGAGCGCCGATTGTGTTACGTGGGCATGACTCGCGCCATGCGCCAGCTTTATCTCAGCTACGCTGAGGTTCGCCGTCTGCACGGCGCGGAGCTCTACACGAGCCCGTCGCGCTTCCTCGGCGAGATCCCCCCCCAGCTGATGCGCGAGGTGCGTGCACAGGCGCACGTCGGACGACCGTGGCGAACGCCGTCGGCGCCGGCCGCCGAGGTGGCGCCGACGGCGTTCGCAGCCATGCGCCTGGGCCAGCGTGTGTGGCATGAGAAGTTTGGCGAGGGTGTGGTGACGAGCTGCGAGGGCCGCGGCGAGCACGCTCGGGTGCAGGTCAACTTCCAAGCCACCGGCAGCAAATGGCTGGTCTTGGCTTACGCGCGTCTGCAGTCACTCTGAGGGCCCCAGATGGGGAGATTACCCTGTGCCGCGGCGGGCACGATTTGCCATTCCTTTGTCACCCTTATCGTCTATATTTAAGAGAACAGTGGAAATTCGGTTCGTAACATCAGGAAAGTAATGAGTTTATTGCATTTAGCCCCAATGAAGACTCGCGAGGCTCGTGTTGCTGAGTAACGGACTCGCCTCCGCCGCCAAGGCGATGCTGGCGATCGTCGCTGTCACCTTTGGCGTCGATCTGCTCGCATTGTGGATATATGCCGCTTTGGGACTGCTGGAGATGTCCATGTCGGCGGCGCTCGTCAGCGCGGCAGTGCTGGCCTTGGTTATCGCCCCGCCGATCTACTGGTTGGTTGCGGTCCCCATCCGGCGCGAGTACGACAAGCGCCTGCAGGCCGAGGGACGTGCCGCCGAGCTTGGTGAGCTGGCGATTACCGACGCGTTGACGCGCACCCGCAACCGCCGCGGCATCACCATCGCTGCGCTCGAGTCGATGGCGCAGGCCGAGCGCTATAGCCACCCCTTATCGGTGGCCATGGTTGATATCGATCATTTCAAAGAGGTGAACGACACCTATGGGCACAAGGCCGGCGACCGCGTGCTCGAGGCGGTGGCCTCGATCCTGGTCGAGCACTTGCGCATGCCCGACAAGGTCGGCCGCTACGGGGGCGAGGAGTTTCTGCTCGTGTTCCCCGAGACCGATCTCGACAGGACCAACAAAATCGCCGAACGTATACGTGCGGCCGTTAGCAATGCCGAGTTCGACGTCGGCGAGAGCAAGCTCAAATTGACGATCAGCATTGGTGCCACGCTGTTTCAGCGTGGCGAAGATCTGGAGCAGCTCCTTTCGCGTGCCGACCGGGCGCTTTACCAGGCGAAACAGTCGGGGCGTAACCAGGTCGTCACGACGCGGGCGAATTAAGGGCCTTAGGCCTCCAGCATGGCCGCCATCACGGCGCTCCAGGCAAGCGCGAGATTGGTTCGGTTGTAGCCCCCACCTCCCATTGCGATGATCCTTCCCTGACAGAACTCGTCGGCAAGGGCGCACAGGCGCCTGGCGGCATGGCCGTGCGCCGAGGGCGTGAATTGCATGTGCGTGATCGGATCGCCGCGAATGCTGTCCGCCCCGGCTTGCAGCAAGATCACCTCGGGTTTGCCGGCGCGCACGAATGCCTCGAGCTCGGGCCACGCCCGGTGAAAGGCCTCATCATCGGCGCCGGGCAGCATCGGGATGTTCAGCTTGGTGCCCTTGGCCGCACCCTTGCCGG
>CAYGAS010000205.1:0-10459 GCA_964347935.1 uncultured Nitrospiraceae bacterium
ATGACTTTTCAGCTGCGCCGCTGAAGCTCGTTGAACTCTTTACCTGATGGGCCGGTTTTTACAACATGCTCCTTTATGCCGCTCGCCTCGAGATAGTATTTTGTATCCACCGGCACCTTCATTCGGCCGTAGTAGCCGGTGCCGATGACCAACACGTCCGGCTTGGTGGCGACCACGTCGGTCAGATCCTCGATGCAAAGATTGTGGCCCTCACGCCGCCACCAGGAGTCCTTTACGGAATCTGGCATAATGATCACGTCCGACGTGTAGGTTGCGCCTCCAACCCGTATGGTTCCGAAGTCATAGGCCTCGATGTTCATCATGTGTTGCGAACGGCATCGAGACTGACCACGGGCTCATTACCCACGACCTCCGCGCTGTGAACGGCGCCGCGCGGCACAAACAGACAGTCGCCGGCTTCGAGAATGACGGATCGGTCGCCCAGCGTCATGCGAAAACGGCCTGAGAGCACCGCGTCGATCTTATCGACGCTATGGCTGTGATCGGGAAAGAGCGTGCCGCGCGGATAGACATAGCGCGTGACGTCATAACCCCGCCCGGCGAGCTTGCGTCGCAGCGCGTCTTCCGACAGCGGGCCCTCAGCACCCGTGTCCCAGTGCTCAATGTCCATCTCGTGCGATTCAGAAAAATCGTCGGCCCAAGCCGGCGAGGATTGTAGCATGATTGCTTGCAAGTCCCGGGCGCCGCTACTCGAGATACACCCGCAGCGGCGGCGGGATAGCGCGTCTCAGGAGCGCATTCCTGGCTTCCCATTCGCAGGCTGAATCTAGCGCTTGCAGAAAGCGCACGTCTCCCGATGCCTGGATTGCGACCGGCGCACCGTCACGGTAGAGAACGCGATTGGCGGTCAGGGCGGGCAGGCGCTGACCGGGCGTGATCAGGCCGGTGAGATTGAGCGGATCGGCCGCACTCAAGGATACGAATCGATCAGGATCCCGTTTGCGGCGGACCTCGCGCAAGGTCCCGACTGCTTCCGCGAGTGCATACTGTTCACCGGAGAAACCGGCTACGAAGCGACCGCCGCGAATCTCGCCGCGCGCCTCGAGACGGCGATAGACGCGCAATAACTCGCGCCACGGCGGCAGCGCCGATTCGCGCTCGAGCACGCGTTTGAAAACGACGCCATAGCGCCGTAGCAAAGTACGCGCAATCTTCTCGATTGCATCAGCGTCCGCAGGAATTGCCCTTAGGGCATCTGCCCTGGCTTGTCCTGAATTCCCGTTTCCCCTTTCCTTGTGTGACGGGGCTAAAGGAAGGGTCAGCAAGCTCCAGCGCCCGGCATCTTCGATACCGAAGCTCGCGACCTTGCCGCGTCGCCGTCTGCCCGCCAACGGCCGGCGTTTGTTCGACGGCACGAGCAAGGCACGCAAACCACTGAAGCTATCGGCGGTAACGAGCCCCCAAGCGACCAGCTCGCCAAGCGCCTCCTCGACCTGGGTGTGCAACAGACCCGTGCCTTCGACGAGGTCTTCGAAGAACGACGCGCCGCGTGCATCCAGAAATTCGACGACACGATTCGCCCTTGGGCTCAGCTGGATGTCGCCCACTTTCAATTGTGCATTCGACGCGCGCCAGGCGGCGAGCTGCCGGCGCGTGACCAGCGCGATCGGCGTCGTACGTACCGGTCCCACCGTGCGCTCACTCGCATAGCCGTTCTTCGGTGGTGTCAGACGCAGCCAAGCTACCTTGCCGGCCAGACACAGCGTATCGAGCCAGGCCGGATCGTAATCGAGCACGCGCGCCGGGAACACGTCGCCTTCCCACGCCGCCGCCGGGGCCTCGAAGCCTTCGAGTTGCTCGATGACCGATAGCAATGCCTGTGCACCTTCCGGCTGTTCGTCGATGCCAACCTGCTGCCAGTCGAAAAGAAAACGCATGTAGTCGGCGCTCGAGACCGGTTCGATCTCCTGGCGCAGGCGGTTGATGGTGTAGCGATGAATGCGCGCGAGCAAACG
Source organism: uncultured Nitrospiraceae bacterium (assembly GCA_964347935.1). Lineage (GTDB taxonomy): Bacteria > Pseudomonadota > Gammaproteobacteria > Acidiferrobacterales > SPGG2 > SZUA-472. Next base: position 1,977 of record CAYGAS010000205.1, read on the forward strand.
GCGCTCGCACCACTCGGTCTCTTGCGTACCGGGCGTGAAGCGGCCGCGCAACACAAAGCCCTCCGACTCGAGCGCCAGCAATGCCAGCTCTACGTCAGGGGTGGCTACGCCCATCGAGCGGGCGATGTATGCGGCAGTCGTCGGACCCAGCCCTTCGAGCCTGGCGCGAACGAGCTCGACCAAGGCCTGGTCGCGTTCCCACGGGCGCACGAACTCTTCCGGCACGCGCGGCATGGAAGCAATCGTTGTATCCGCAAACACGGCTTGAAGCTGGGGCAGGCGTTCGATGGCCACCCATAGCCACGGAGCGTCCATGCCTGCACGCACCTTCGCCGCGCGCTGTTCCGCTGCCAGGGTGTCCAGAAAATCGTCCCAGCCTGCCGCTCTCGGTGACGCCCGCGGCGGCGCCCCGGGGTCTTGCATCAGCACGCCGCTTCCGCCTTCGTGCTCGGTGATGTAGCCGAGTAACGCCAAGCAGTCATACATTTCGTCTGCATTCTCGACGAGCGGTGCCGCCTCGTTTCTGACCCGCTCGATCGCTGCCGCATCGAGCGTACCGAGGTCGGCCGCAGTCTCGGCATCGAGCCAGCGCCGACTGAGTACGGCCTGCGTGCGACGCTCCTCCAGCGGCGCGTCGTCGAGAAAGGCATAGGGCCGGGCGCTCAGGATCTCTTGCGCCAGCGGCGACGGTTCGGTCAGGTCGCGCGCATGCACGCGTATCTCGCCCGACTCGAGCGCGACCAGCAATCGCTGCAAGCTATCGATGTCCATTGCTTCGTTGAGGCAATCGCTGACGGTCTGATTCACCAACGGGTGGTCCGGGACCTCACGGTTGCCGGTGATGTTTTCGGCGCAGGCGAGCTGGTCAGGGAAAACCACCGCCATCAGATCCTCTGCCTGCATGCGCTGCAGTTGCGGCGGTACCTTCTTCCCGCCACGGGTACGCAGGATCGCCAGCGCGCAGGCAGCATTCCAGCGCCAGCGTACGGTGAACATCGGTGCCGCAAGCAGCGCCTGGGTCAGCACATCGCGCACTGTTGCCGGGTGCAGGTAGCGCGCCACGTCCGCGAGCGGAAAACTGTGCGTGTGGCCGAGCGAAAGCACGATCGCGTCTTCGGTCGCCGCCGCTTGCAGCTCGAAGTTGAACTTGCGACAGAAACGTTTGCGCAGTGCCAAGCCCCAGGCCCGATTGAGACGACTGCCAAAAGGCGAGTGCACCACCAGCTGCATGCCGCCGGACTCATCGAAGAAGCGCTCGAGCACCAGATCGTGTTGCGTCGGCATCACGCCGAGTGCCGCCTGACCGGCCGCCAGGTAATCGACGATCTGCTCGGCCGCGGCTTCGTTGATACCCACCTCCTCAACCAGCCACCGTCGCGCTGCGTCACCCCTGTGCTCGGGGTGTTCTGCGACGTCCTCCCCGTTTATAGGGGCGGGTGGGGCCGGGAGTTTCAATCGCGCACTCACTTCTGCGCGCAGACGCGATAGCGCTTGCGAAAGCTCGTGCGTGCGTGCCGGCGCCTCGCCGAACCAGAACGGAATGTTGGGCGGCTGCCCCTTGGCATCCTCCACACGCACACGCCCGGCCTCGATGCGCAGAATGCGCCAGGACGTATTGCCGAGCTGGAAGATGTCCCCTGGCAGGCTCTCGATGGCGAAGTCTTCGTTGAGCGTGCCGATAAAGCTGCCACTCGGTTCCAGCACCACATCGTAGTCGGCGTTGTCGGGAATCGCGCCGCCGTTGGTGATGGCGGTGAGGCGCGTGCCCCGGCGCGGACGCAATTTCTTGTTCACCGGGTCGCGGTGCAGATACGCGCCGCGACGTCCCCGGCGCGTGCTATAGCCTTCGGCGATGGTGCGCACGACGGCGCTGTACTCCTCGTACGTCAGTGTGCGGTACGGATAGCCGCGGCGCAGGCAATCGTAGAGCTGTTGCTCATCCCATTCCTCGCAGGCCACCGCCGCGACAATCTGCTGCGCGAGGACATCCAATGGTTTCTCCGGAATGATCAATCGATCGAGCTCGCCGCGGCGCACGCCATCGAGCAGGGCGGCGCCCTCCACCAGCTCGTCACGGCTTGCCGGAAACAACCGTCCCTTGGGGATGGCGTTGAGGCTGTGCCCCGATCGACCTACACGCTGCAGAAATGTGGCAATGGCACGTGTCGTACCGAGCTGGCAGACAAGATCGATGTTGCCGATGTCGATGCCGAGCTCGAGCGAGGCCGTCGCCACCAGCGCGCGCAACTCGCCGGCCTTCAACCGTTGCTCGGCAGCAAGGCGTTGTTCACGTGCCAGGCTGCCGTGATGGGAAGTGATGTGTTCCTCGCCGATGCGTTCGCTCAGGTGTCGTGCCACACGCTCGGCCATGCGCCGGGTGTTGACGAAGATCAGGGTCGTGCGGTGCTCGGCGATCAGCTGAGCCAATCGATCATAGAGCTCGTCCCACACCTCCGCCGACATCACCGCTTCCAGCGGCGAGCGCGGAATCTCGATAGCGATATCACGCTCGCGGACGTGGCCGGTATCGATGATGGCGCAGTCTACCGTGCCGTTCGCGGGCCGCGTGCGGTTGCCCACCAGAAATCGGGCGATCTCGTCCATTGGCTTTTGCGTTGCCGAAAGTCCGATGCGTATGAGTCCGGTACCGGTCAGCGTCTCGAGGCGTTCCAACGACAGCGCGAGGTGCGACCCCCGCTTGCTGCCAGCGATCGCATGGATCTCGTCGACGATCACCGTTCGCGTCGTGCGCAGGATATTTCTGCCGCCCTCGCTGGTGAGCAAGATATATAAGGACTCGGGCGTGGTGACGATAATGTGAGGCGGTCGCCGCCGCATCGACTGGCGCACAGCGGGCGGGGTGTCCCCCGTACGCACGAGCGTACGGATTTCAACGTCGGGCAAGCCGCGAATGAGCAGTTCGTCGCGGATCGCTGCCAACGGTTGCTCGAGGTTGCGCTGAATGTCGTTGCTGAGCGCCTTCAGCGGTGAGACATAGAGCACCTGTGTTTCGTCGGCCAGTGCCCCGGACTGGCCCTGGCGCACGAGCGCGTCGATCGCTGCCAAAAACGCGGCAAAGGTCTTGCCCGAGCCCGTGGGGGCCGCGATCAAGGTATGCCGTCCGGCGCGGATCGCCGGCCACGCGTCTCGCTGGCACGGCGTCGGTGCGGCGAAGGTCTTTTCAAACCAGCCGGCAACGGCAGGGTGGAATCGCTCGAGCGTCATGAGTGCCTGGGTTTCGTCGCTCGCCAATGGTAAGCGAGCAGGACGATCCGGCAAAGAGCGCCGGAATCGAAGATACCTTAGGGATATGCACGGTATACTGGGGGTCGCGTGGCTCTGCACATGAATGCCGGTGTCATTACAGTCTGGGAGGCCACGGACGCGGACGTGGAGACGGCGCGACGGCTGTTCGGGGACTATGCCGCCTGGCTTGGTGTCGACCTCAGCTTCCAGTCCTTCGAGGAGGAGCTTGCCAGCTTGCCCGGCCCTTACGTGCGGCCACAAGGACTCATACTCTTTGCCGAAACCGCAAACACACTCGTGGGTTGCGTCGCGCTCAAAGAGCTGGGTGACGGTATTGCCGAGGCCAAGCGGTTGTACGTGCGCGAGGAGTACCGTGGGCACGGTATCGGGCGCCGGCTGATGGCGGAGCTCATCGACGCCGCGCGGGCGATCGGCTACCGCGCCATCCGTCTTGATACCCTGCCGCAGATGACGGCAGCGCACGCGCTTTACGAGCGGCTTGGGTTCAGGCCGATCGGACCTTATTATTGCAATCCGATTGCCGGCACGGCCTTCATGGAGCTGGCGTTGGACTGACCCACCGCGTCGCGCCCGTGTGCTGGCATTCCAGCAGAGCGCCTTCCTTGGGGCCGCCCCCCTTCCTGTGCTAAAGAATACTTAGGCAGCTCAGTACGTTAGCTGCCCACGCCCCTTTTAATCGGCGTGAACGCGGCACAGCGATCTTTCTGTCGAACACCGGAGCTACCCTGGACAACCTATGCCGAAGTGGGCTCACGCTCACGAGGGTGGAGCATGAACAAGACCCAGACTTTCGAGCAGTTCCTAACGACCCAGAGCGCGCAGATCCTGATGCTCGAGTTCGTTGTCAATCTCCTGCTGGCCGGCGTGCTCGCTTACCTATTGAGCCTCGTCTACGTTCGTTACGGCCGCAGTCTTTCCAACCGGCGCGGCTTCTCTGGGAATTTCGTCTTGATCGCGATGACGACGATGGTGATTATCACTGTCGTCAAATCGTCGTTGGCGTTGTCGCTGGGCCTGGTCGGGGCGTTGTCGATTGTGCGCTTCCGAGCCGCCATCAAGGAGCCGGAGGAGCTCGCCTACCTGTTCTTGAACATCGCCATCGGGCTCGGGCTCGGTGCCAATCAACGCGCCGTGACCGTGGTCGGTTTTGCCGTCATCGTATTGGTGATTTGGTTGCGCCATTGGAAGCGACAGAGCGAAGATCCGAAGAATTTGCACTTGACCGTCAGCAGTGAAGGCGCCAAGGACATCTCGCTGGAGCAAGTAGTCGAGATTCTGCAAAGGCATGCAACGGCAGTCGAACTCAAGCGCTTTGATGGCGTGAATGGTGCCTTCGAGAGCGCATTCGATGTAGCCATCCGGGACATCAATAAGCTCAGTGATACGAAGAACGACCTGCAAAGACTAGGCGACGACGTCAGGGTGACGTTTATAGATCGGAACCACCTGCACGTATGATCGTCAAGCCGCAGCCACGGCATCCGCTCCTCAAGCCGCCGACGCGGGGCAAGCGCCTGCGCCAAGGGTTTTACCTGCTGCTGGCTCTGGCAACGGCATTTTTCGTTGGATTGGTCAGCGACTACAGCGGTTTCCTCCACCCAATCGTGGTCAATATCTCAGAGATCGATCGGGACACCGTTAAGCGTTATATAGCGGGAAAACTGTCTGACCCCGTTCGCATCGGCATAGACATCAAATACAAAGACCATCAGAGACTCGCCTATCAGCGAGAGCTTGCGTTACAGCGAGGGATTATCGAGACGACCGACGACTCCTATGTGCCTGCGAAAGTCGTACACGAGGGAAAGACGCGCAAGGCGAAAATTCGATTGAAAGGCGATTACCCTGATCACATGGAGGGGAGCAAATGGTCCCTGCGCATCAAAATCAAAGGCGACGATGCGCTCATGGGCATGACGCAATTTTCCATTCAGAGCCCGAGGCGTAGCGGATGGGTCAATGAATGGATCATGTACGAGATTTTACGGCACGAGGGGCTGATTGCGCTGCGGTACGATTACGTTCACGTCACTATAAACGGCAAGGATATGGGCATCTACGCGCTCGAGGAAAGCTTTGGCAAAGAGCTGCTGGCGCATAATGAACGGCGCGAAGGCCCGATATTGAAGTTCGATGAGAGCGCCGAAATAAATTCGCAGAAACTGGGTCCGAGCGAGCGCATCAGTCAAACGGATGTGTTCTATCTGGCGGACATCGTCAGCTTCAACACTAACGAAACTTATACAGACGAGACACTGCGGCGCGAGTTTCTGGCCGGGCGGAAGCTCTTATCCGATTTTCGTGTCGGCAACAAGTCGGCCTCCGAGGTGTTCGACGTTGACAGAGCAGCCAGGCTTTTCGCGTTGGTCGATCTCTTGCAGGCGCAGCACGCGGTGCGCTGGAAGAACATCCGTTTTTATTTCAATCCGGTCACGCACCGGATCGAGCCTATTGCGTACAACGCCTACGGTCCTGGGCTCGGCCTGCCCGGGGTGCAAATGCTGACCTATCATTCGTGGGTCAAGAAGGCGTTGCACGTCACGCAGGTATCGGAGTGGCTGGGATTGTTCTTTGCCGATGACGCGTTTCGACAGACCTACTTCCGGGAACTCGCTCGACTCGGCCGACCCGGTTACATGGAAGGCGTGTTGGCGAAAATCGAACCCGCACTGGCCCAGAAGTTCAATATTATTTACAAGGACTACCCGCTCATGAAGGCGGAGGCGAACGGTTACTTACGGCAATATCTGCGCAACCGGGACCGCGGCTATGCGCTGTTGCAAACGAAAGCGCCGTTGAAAGTTTACCTGGGCACGGTCACGCCGGACGACGCGGCGGTCGAGTTGGTCGTCGCCAACACGGTGTTTTTGCCCGTGGAGCTGCTGGCACTGGAGTGCGGGCCAGCGCAGAAAACATTCTCCGACCTTCGACCGAATCGCCTCGATGGCAAGGTGGCAGCCAAGGCGTTGGCATATCTTCGTGTACGCGTGGCAACGATGGCTGACGCCAGCGACTGTTTCGCAAGCAAAGATCGCCAGGGGCGCAATATGATCCTCGACCGACTCAAGCTGAAGTACCGGTTTACGGGCGCCGATACCGTGTTGTCGGCACCGGTTGAAGCCTATCCATTGGGAGATAAGGTGACGGCACCGACGCCCGGAAAAACGCTCTTTCGCGGCGAGACGACCACCGGCATGCTCGAGCGGGACGACACAACGCGCGAGGTACGTGTGCATCGCGGCAATTGGATCGTGCGTTCCGATATCGTCATTCCCGACGATTATGTGTTGAAAATCGACGGCGGGACGACCATAGACCTTAAGCAGCAGGCTTCGATTGTTTCCTACGGGCCTGTTGTGTTCCTTGGCTCCGGCGAGGCGCCGATTACGATTCGCTCATCCGATGCCAGCGGACGCGGCCTCGCCGTTTTGTACGCATCCGAGCGCTCAATCTTGCGTGGCGTTAGCTTCGAAAACCTTGCGCCGCCTGGGAAGGGGGACTGGCGCATAACCGGGGCCGTGACATTCTATGAGTCCGACGTAGAGATCAAGCGCTGTGCATTCCGTAAGGCACGCGCGGAGGATGCACTCAACATCGTTCGTTCCAAGTTCAGTATCATCGGCTCGTCGTTTTCTGATGCGGCGTCCGATGCGATCGATCTGGACTTTGCTGATGGAAACATCATCGCCAGCGAATTCAAGAGCTGCGGCAATGATTGCATCGACACGGCCGGAAGTGAGGTTACGCTCAGGGAAATCAAGATCGATGGTGCCGGCGATAAGGCCGTGAGTGTCGGTGAGCAAAGCACCGTGTCGGCGGCCGGCATGGACATCAGGCGCGCGGAGATCGGGCTTGCAAGCAAAGATAGCTCGAAGATCGCGGCCGACGGTGTCAGCATCGCTGACGGTTCGGTTGGGCTTGCCGGTTACCGGCGAAAGAAAGCCTTTGGACCATCGATCATCGAAATCAACAGGCTGCAAACGCACAACCTCAAGACCGAGTATCTGCTGGAGCAGCTTTCCTCTATCAGCGTGGACGGCGTTGCGTTGCAACCTAACAGTCTGAAGTTGAAAGAGCTCATGTACGGGGTCAAGTATGGCAAGGCGAGCAGGTCCTGACGCATGAAAAAAGAAATAAAAAACCTTGCGGATTACCGATACGAGCGCAAGTTCCTCGTGCAAACGCTGGCACTACGCGATCTCGAGGCCATCATCGCCAGGAACCCGGGCGCCTTTAGCGAGATCCATGCGCAGCGCCGTATCAACAACATCTATCTCGACGACGGCGCCCTTGGTAATTACTTTACGAGCGTGGATGGCGTCGCCGATAGATACAAGGCGCGCATACGGTGGTACGGCGAATCTATGCGCTTTGCACACAACCCCGTCTGCGAGATCAAGGAAAAAAGGGGATTGACGGGCAGGAAATGGCGTTTCGCGTTAGGTGACTTTTCGCTGGATCAGGTGCGATTGGGTGATGCAATTTTCGACGCCATCCTGACAGCGGACATGCCGGCCGATTTTAGCGGTCTCGTGCGATCATTGAAGCTCATCCTGTTGAACCGCTATTGGCGTAAATATTATCAGTCGGCTGACAAGCGCTTTCGACTGACCCTCGATTGGGATATGGAGTTTTTTGAGATTAACTCGCGTAAGAATCTGTTCTTGCGTACATGGACAGACCGTACCGTCTCCGTGGTCGAGCTGAAGTATCATCCTGCGGACGACGCTGATGTCGCTACGATCACCAACAGCTTTCCGTTTCGCTTGTCTAAAAGCTCAAAATACGTGACCGGCGTAAAGCACTTGTACCCCTAGGCGAGAGCCGCCAAGCGCGGTTCGCGCGCACAGGCTTGCAAACGCCTGCATCAGCTCGGAAACTGTCGCGGTCAGCGCATCTTTTAGGGGGACCGCATGCGGGATCACCACAGTCACATCGATACTAAACTGGTTCACGCCGGCGAGCCGCGGATCGGCGGTGCCGTCGGCATGCCCGTCTTTCAATCGTCGACGTTCGTTTGTCAGGGGGAAACCGGATATCACGACATCAAGTATATTCGGTTAAATAACACGCCGAACCACCTGGCATTGCACGAGAAACTCGCGGCGCTCGAGAACGCAGGGGCGGCGCTAGTCACTGCAAGCGGCATGGCCGCGATATCGACGGCGCTATTGACCGTGCTATCGAGTGGCGATCACATGTTGGCACAAAACTGC
>CAYGAS010000206.1:0-1884 GCA_964347935.1 uncultured Nitrospiraceae bacterium
GGGTGCTCTTCTCAGAGACGTAAGGTGCTAACAGGACCTGGTAAAGCAGCTCCTCATTCATGCGAGTCGCTCCTCCAGGCGCCTGATAGCTCCGACGGTCATGACCACCTTGTCATGTCGCAACAGACTGACTGGATCGACATGACTAGCGTCGCAGACATGGACCTGCGGCAAATTTCTGGACGACAGCCAAAGATCTTGGTCCATGCTCTCGGTTACGATGAGTGCGTCGTTCAAACCGAGCTCGTTCAGCTTATCTACCAATACCTTCGTCTTCGGCGCGCTAACTCGGAAACCATCGATTGTGAGCAAACGTCCCTGGCGAACAAGCTCGGAAAGCATCGAGCGCAATGCACCGCGCTGCATCTTCTTGTTCAGCTTTTGCGAAAAGTCGTGGGTAGACGTCGCGAATACCTTGCCGCCACCTCGCCACAGCGGGCTACGAATCGTGCCTACCCGAGCACGCCCCGTGCCCTTCTGCCGCCAAGGCTTGGCCCCACCCCCGCGTACTGCAGCGCGGTTCTTCTGTGCTCGTGTTCCTTGGCGGCCGCCCGCTTGGTAGGCCACCACGGCTTGGTGGACCAATGGGCCGTTGAAGCCGACAGCGAAAACGCTATCAGACACGTCAATCTCCGACGTTGTCTGGCGAGTCTCTTCCGCCATCACGTTGAGTTTCACGCAGCTTTTCCTCCGCCTGCGCCAGGACGCGCCTTAACAGCAGGCAGTATCACGACATCGCTACCAGCACTACCGGGCACGGCCCCTCGTACCATCAGCAAGTTGCGATCTGGATCGACGCTGACTATCTCGAGGTTCTGTTGAGTGCGTCTTGCCGCGCCCATGTGTCCAGACATCTTTTTGCCAGGAAATACGCGGCCGGGCGTCGTGCGCTGGCCGATCGAGCCAGGCGAACGGTGGCTCAATGAGGCGCCATGACTTGCGCGCCCGCCGCCGAACCCGTGACGCTTCATCACACCGGCAAAACCCTTACCGATCGTCGTACCCCGTACATCAACCCTCTGACCGACCGCGAATACATCAACGCGAAGCTCCGCACCTGGCTTGAGATCCTCGCCCTCGCCGGGTGCCAATCGAAATTCCCACAAACCCCGGCCAGGCTCCACACCCGCCTTGGCAAAAATACCCGCCCTCGGCTTGTTCACGCGGCTCGGCCGGCGTGATCCCGTGGTGACCTGAACGGCTCGATAGCCGTCCTTGCTGTCCTCCTTGACTTGTGTGATCCGGTTCGCGACGACCTCAAGTACAGTGACGGGCACTGTCACGCCTTCTTCGGAGAAGACGCGAGTCATGCCAAGTTTTCTACCGATCACGCCTAGCGGCATCACGCTACCTCGGGGCTATTCAACCCAGCTTGATCTCCACATCAACGCCCGCCGCCAGATCGAGCTTCATCAATGCGTCCACCGTCTTGTCGGTCGGATCAACAATATCCATGATGCGTTTGTGTGTGCGAATCTCGAACTGGTCACGCGACTTCTTGTCCGTATGCGGTGAACGCAAAAGCGTAAAACGCTCAATCTTGGTCGGCAGCGGAATCGGGCCTCTCACCAGTGCACCGGTGCGCTTGGCTGTATCGACGATCTCTGCCGCGGAACGGTCAATCAAACGATGGTCGAACGCCTTCAACCGTATCCTGATTTTCTGACTAGCCATTTTGTTCCTGTCCGGGAGCAGGCGCTAAGGGTAAAACGCCAAAATATCTGCCTGTTCAACAGCCCGCCTTTAGCTCCTCGCCCCTCACTCTATGATCTTCGACACCACCCCAGCACCAACCGTCCGCCCGCCCTCGCGGATGGCGAAGCGCAGGCCCTCTTCCATCGCGATCGGGCTGATCAACGCCACATGCAAGCGCACGTTATCACC
>CAYGAS010000207.1:0-17038 GCA_964347935.1 uncultured Nitrospiraceae bacterium
TCACCGGCCGTTGGCGCTCGATGAGCTTGGCGGTCATCGCGCCGGGCAGGGCGAAGCCCATGGCAGAGAGGCCGTTGGTTCCGAGCACAGATCCCGGCTCGTACGCCTTCCATCCCTGACCGATGAGTATCTTGTGCGAGCCGACGTCCATGGTAATGAGGGTCTCGCGCGGAAAACATTTGCGCGCGACATCGACGACGTCGGAAGGATTGAGCTTGCCGCGCACGCGCCCCTCGTAATAGGCGGCGAACAGCTCGTCGCGATGCGCGCGAATTGCCTGCTCTGGCCACTTCGGCTCGCCGTGGTAGCCATCGGCCAGCCCCTGCAAGATGGCGCTGATCGAGCCCACCAGCTCGACATCGGCCGGGTAGATCTGATCGGTGTTGGGCACGGCGTCGATATGCACCACTGGCACCGGCAGACTCCAGGCCTTGATCAGCTCTACGGGATCGAAGCCGACAGCGAGGATGAGGTCGGCGGAGCCGAGAAACTTCCACATCAGCGCGTTGCAGGCCATATCGACCGTACCCGCGTAGTACGGGTGATCCTCCGCCAGCACGCCTTTGGCCTTGACCGATACCGCCACGGGCGTTCCGCTGCGCTCGGCAAGCGTGCGCAAAGTGGCGCTCGCGCCTGCGCGCAGCGCCGCCATGCCGGCCACGATGACCGGTCGCCGCGCCTGGGCAAGGCGCTCGGAGGCGTCGTGCGCACTGGCCGCTCGAAACACCTGTGCCCATTCATGATGACAGCGCATCGGCGGCAAACGGATCTCGCTCTCGGTCGTTTCGGCGGCGCTGACGTTGATCGGGGTCGTGATGTGCACCGGCCCCGGCCGCTCGGCCATGGCAACGCGCAGGGCCTTGCGCATGATCGTGCCGGCCGCCTCCGGGACCATGCGTGTGGTCCATTTGGTGATCGGCGCGAACAGGCGGTTGTGGTCCACATTTTGATGCGTGAAGATCGGTTCCAAGCGCGTGTTCATTTGCCCGGAGATCGCCAGCATCGGCGTGCGGTCGAGAAAGGCACAGGCCACGCCGTTGACCAGATTCGTCGAGCCGGGGCCGAGCGTCGACATGCACACCCCTGGCAAGCCGGTCAACTGGCCATAGGCGTCGGCCATAAAAGCCGCCGTGCCTTCTCGGCGCGCCAGCACGAACTCCATGCCCTCTTGGCGCGCGGCTTCCATGAACTCCAGATTGGGATCGCCGGGGTAGCCGAATACATAGCCGATGCCGGCCTGCGACAGATACTTGGCCATCAAGGCCGCGGTGGTCAGCTTCTCGGACACCTGGGCACGTCTCCTTCGGTCAATGCGTGATCACGGCTGCGGGGAGCGGCCACTGTATACAAAGGCGTGTGATTCCTCAACATCCCAAGACCGATTAATATAGGCATTTTTGCGGCGTTGAGCCGGCAAAGTGCGTGGCGCAGACCAAAGAGGAGCGAAGGACATGGCAGTAGTTAAATACATGAGTCTAAACGGCAAGGTCGTACCGACCGAGGATGCGCGGATTCATATCCTCTCGCCTGCTGTCAAGTACGGTACCAACGTGTTCGAGGGCATCCGCGGTTACTGGAATGCCGACCGCAAAGAGCTCTATATCTTCAAGCTGACTGAGCATCTGCAGCGGTTGCAATATTCGATGAAAGTCATGCGATTTGGCGACACCTTCACGGTGGAGTATCTGCGCGATTGCATCCTGGAGCTTATCAAGGCAAACGAGCTACGCGAGGACACCTATGTTCGACTATTTGCCTATGTCGATGACTTCGATGGCGAGATGACAGCGACCGGCACCGTCGGCATGGCGATCGCGGCGACGCCCAAGGGGCGACGCGAAAAAGCCGATGCCGGCATCAATGTGGCCGTGAGCTCGTGGCAGCGCATATCCGACAACAGCATGCCACCGCGTATCAAGTGTGTGGCCAATTATAATAATGGTCGGCTCGCGTGGATGCAGGCCAAAGCCGACGGCTACGACAATGTGATTTTGCTGACCCAACGCGGGACCGTGGCCGAAGGCCCTGGCGCCTGCCTTTATATCGTGCGCGACGGTGTGCCGATCACGTCTACGGTCGCTAGCGATATCCTCGAAAGCATCACACGACGTACGGTGATGCAGATCTTTGCGGAGTATGCGAACAAATACACAGTCGAGCGCGATATTGGCCGCACCGAGCTGTACGCGGCAGAGGAAGCGTTCTACTGTGGTACGGGCCACGAGATCTTGCCGATCGTCTCCATCGATCGGCACCCCCTCGGGGATGCGCAAGTGGGCCCGCTGACTCGGCTGCTGTGGGAGAAATATCAGGGCTTGGTTCGCGGAACGCTCGCTGATCATCCAGAGTGGCGAACACCGGTGTATGCGGAGAGCGGTTCCTAACCGGGCGGCGCGTCTAGCGGGCAATGGGTGCGGGCTTACCCGCGCTGAGTTTCAAAAGGTCATTCGGTGCGAGCTCGATCTCCAAGCCACGCCTGCCAGCGCTTACATAGATCGTTTCGTAGCGCAAACCCGACTCATCGAGGACCAGCGGAAGTCGCTTGCGCTGACCCAAGGGGCTGATGCCCCCGACGACGTAACCCGTCGTGCGCTCGGCGTCGGCCTCATCGGCCATGGCCATGCGTTTGGCACCCACCACGCCCGCGAGCGCCTTCAGATCGAGGTGCTTGTCGACCGGAATCACCGCAACCACGAGCCGCGCGCGGTCGCCATCGGCGCTGGCGATGAGTGTCTTGAACACGCGCTCGGGCGCCAGGCCCAGCGCTTGCACCGCTTCTTGACCAAAGGATTTCGACGCTGGGTCGTGTCGGTATTGGTGGATAGTAAAAGATATCCTGGCTTTCTTGGCCGCCTCAATCGCTGGGGTCATGACCCCTCCCGGGCCCTCGCCCATGCATGGCGAGGGAACACACATTCTTTTACGTTAGGGACCTAGCATAACTGTGTTAACTCTCACTCGGGCGTGCCGCCGGCATGAGGCGACTGCCGAAGGGGCCGCAGGCACCGCCGGCCGGCCCGAAGGGGATGCGGCAGGAGCCGCGTCCCGCGCACCGAGATGCCGACGTCTCGTCGCGCGGCCGCGCGAGCGCCTAGGCGGGTGTCCCGAAGGCCTGGAGCTGACGCCGACGGCATGCCGCCGTGAGAGCTGTAGACGTCATCAGCTTCCGGTGAAGTTGGGCTTGCGTTTCTCCATGAAGGCGCGACGACCTTCCTTGTAGTCCTCACTGGCGAAGCAGCGTTCGACGAGCTCTTCACAGAGCGCGAGATCGCGCTGATCCGCATCTTTGAGGGCCTCAGCGACTATTTTCTTTACGGCATGGACCGTCAGTGGCGCATTGCCGGCAATGCGGGCGGCATAGCTGTCCACGTACTCATCGAGCTTGGCGCCCGGTAGGACCTGATTGACCAATCCCATCGCGCGCGCCTCCTCGGCGTTGAACTGGCGTGCGCTGTAGAGGATCTCTTTGGTGTTGGCCGGCCCGACGAGGTCCATCAGCATGCGAATGCTGCCGTAGCGATATCCGAGTCCGAGCTTCGCTGCCGGGATGGCAAAACGCGCATCGTCGCGAGCGATCCGTAGATCGCAAGCGACCGCGACATTGAGCCCGCCACCCAGACAGTAGCCTTCGATTTTGGCGATGGTCGGCTTGTCGAATGCCTTGAGATTTTCGACGGCATGCATCACCGCGGTGTTGTACTCGGCAGTCGTGTCTTTCGATGAACGCTTGCTCTCGAATTGCGACACATCGGCGCCGGCGGAGAAGGCCTTACCGCCTGCGCCGCTGACCACGACGACCCTAATCGCGTCGTCGGCAGCGAAGGCGTCTAGCGCCACGGGAATCGCCTGCCACATTTCGAAAGAAATGGCATTGCGTTTTTCCGGCTGGTTGAACACGATGCGGCCGATGGCGCCGTCCTTCTCGGCGAGGAGCTTGTCGGTGGTGGACAGCATAGGGTTCTCCGTTGTTCTCAATGTCTGATGACCCATTATTGCGCGTGCGCCCCGATGGGGTAAACAGGACGCCCTCCATCGCGGGTGTTCGGGGCCTGCCGGTTGTTCTTGTCGAGTCCGCTCTACGCCGCTAAAGTCGGTCCCTAGAAGGCACGATGAAGATGAACGAATCTCAAATCCGCGAGCAGATCTGCTCTTTTGGCAAATCACTTTACGACCGCGGCCTCACGCCCGGCAGCTCAGGCAACATCAGCGCGCGCGTCGACGACGGCTGGCTGATGACGCCCACCAACGCCTGCCTGGGCCTGCTCGACCCCGCTCGTTTGTCGAAATTGAATGCCAAGGGGAACCTGGTGTCCGGTGATCCGGCGACCAAGGAGTCTTTCCTCCATATCGCCATGTACGATCAGCGGCCCAACGCTGACGCGGTCGTCCATCTGCACTCGACGCACAGCGTGGCGGTGTCATGTCTCGCCGAGGTCGATCCGCGAAACGTCCTCCCGCCGATCACGGCGTATTACATCATGCGTGTTGGCACCCTGCCGTTGGTGCCTTACTATCGTCCGGGTGATAAGGCCTTAGCCGAAGCCGTGCGTCGCTTCGCCGATAAGCACCACGCCGTATTGCTTGCGAATCACGGCCCCGTTGTCGCTGCCAGCTCGCTCTCGGCCGCCGTCTATGCCATCGAAGAGCTCGAGGAGACGGCAAAGCTTTACTTGATGTTAAAAGGATGTAAGACGCGTTTTCTCACTGCCGAGCAGGTGGCCGACATCGAGCGAACGTTTCCGAGCTAGCCCGTAATCACACGCCGTGGGTCGGTGCCCGAAAACCATGACGGGCCTTTGGTGGTCGTGGGTGGTGCCTACTGTGGCAGCTGCTCTTTCACGATCTCCATGTAGTGGCGTTTGCGGCGATTGAATTCCCGTTCATTGTAGATTTCCGAGAACAGCCAGCGCATACCTGCCTCGAGTTCTTCAACGCTCATATGCTTCGGTACGAAGTTCACATCAAACAGCGTGCAGCGGTCCCAGTACCGATCCTTGATCAGTCTGCCTTCGCGACGCAGGCGCTCGTATAGTGGCGTGCCCGGGAATGGCGTCAGCACCGTGACCTGTACCTCGATGAGGCGCGATCGATCCACGAAGTCCTTCACCTGTTGAAAGGTTTCCGGCGTGTCGCTATCGAGCCCAAGCACAAAACAGCCGTTCACCGTGACGCCGTGAGACTGAATCTTGTCGATCGACTCGATGTAGCGGTCGAAGTGTTTGTACTTCCAATTGTGCGGGTCGATTCTCTCCAGACTGGCCGCGCTCGGACTTTCGAGACCGACCAAAATCTGCCGGCAACCGCTATCGGCAAGCCGCTTAAGCAACTCGTCGTCGTCGGCGATGGAGATGTCCGTTTCCGTGAACCAGCTGACATCGAGCGGCGTGATCGCCTCAAGAAAGGACTTACCCCAGCGCTTGTTCAGGAAAGTGTTGTCATCAGCCAACTCGAAGAAGGGATGTTCTACCACCGCCTTGGCGGTGCGGATCTCCTCGACCACCTTATCGACCGATTTTTGCTGGAAGCGCGACGTGATGCGCAGGCTCGCGGCGCAGAACTCGCAGTTCAGCGGACAGCCGCGCGAAGTCTGCACCGTGACCCGGTTATAGGGGCGGTCTTTGAGCAGATCGAAACGCGGCATGGCATAGTTCGGCGCATCGAAGACGCGATCCTGCAGGCCCTCATAGCGTCGCGCGAGCGTGCCCTTTCGAAAATCTTCGACCAACCGGGGCCAGGCGCCCTCCGCGCCGAAGAGCACTAGACTGTCGGCATGCGCGGCGGCTTCCTCGGGCATCAGCGACACGTGCAGTCCGCCGAGCACGACCGGCACCCCAGCGGCTCGATAGCGGTCGGCAAGGGCGTAAGCGGCTTCGATGCGCGCTGTAAACGACGAAATGCCCACCAGATCGAATTTCTCCAGTTCGCCATTCGTCGGAAGCTCGTCTATTTCCCGATATGCCACGTCCACATCGGGAGGTGTTAGCCCGGCTACCGTCAGCAGACCGAGACTCGGCAACGAGGCAATGACTTGTCCGCGGTTTACGAATTGAGGGAGGGTGACACCGAGCTTGCCAAGCTCCGTGGTGCGCACCCGCACCCCACTCATGGCAATGAGCCCAATCTTCATTGCGGCTTCTCCTGGGTCAGGGTCGCGTCGATCGCTTCTACCAGGCGTCCGAGCGTTCGCAACTCCGATAGCTGATCGTCCGGAAAGCGAACGTTGAATCGCTTTTCCACCGCTGCAAGCATGCGCAGGGCGGCGAGACTGTCCAGATCCAGCGCCATGAGTAGATCCTCGTCCAATTTGAGCTGGTCCGTATCTTTCTGCAACAACTCAGCCAGCAAGCGGCGTAGTCGCGCTTCGGTTTGGGCGTTGCTCATAATCAGACCTCATACAAGCGGGCTGCCAGCTCCCGACGCCTGATCTTACCGGTCGGCGTGCGCGGCAGCGGTTGATCCACCATCTGAATTCGTTCGATGCGACAATGCGAGGGCGCGTCTGCGCGCAAGCGGCGGAATGTCGATTCGATGTCGTAAGCGCTCGCTTCCGATGCAGGCACGACGATGAGCTCGGGAATATCGTTGCCATGCGGTCCCGGGGCCGGTATCACGCAGAGCTCGGCGAACAAGGGGTCTTGGTAGTGAACCTCGAATTCCTCGGGGCAGACGGTGACACCGCTTGCGGTGACGATCGCCTCCTTGAGCCGTCCAGTGACGTAGAGAAATCCTTGCTCGTCGCAATATCCCTTATCGCCGGTACGCAGCCAGCCGTCTACCAGTGCGTTCGCTGTTGCGGTCGGGTCGCCGTAGTAACCGCGCATGAGGCTTGGGCTTCGCAGCAAAATCTCGCCGCGTTCATCGACACGCACATCCACCCCCGGCAAGGGTCGGCCCACGGACTGAGGCGGGCACTCTTGCATGTTGCCGACGGCCACGACCGGACCGGCCTCGGTCAGCCCATAGCCGACATCGAGGACGATACCGATGGCCCTGCAGAGCAATGCCCAAGCGGGATCGACCGCGGCGCCACCCACCACGAGATGGTGAAAGTGCTCGGGGATGCGTTCGTGCAGGCGCCGCTGCAGCGAGAGCCGGTCTCTATCGTTGAGTTGGCTAAGCCGACGGGCTGTCTCGGCAATCGGCGTGTCCCGTTCACGTGCTTCGACTATCCGGTTTGCGGCCAGCACATCGACCACCTCCTTGTAAAGCAGATCGAGCAGGGCCGGGACCACCACAGCACGCGTAATGTTTTCTTGTCGTAGTGCGTCGATGATTCGATTCGGCAAAAGCGCGCCGATATAAACCACCCGTACGCCGGCCGCAAGCGGGCAAAGCTGTCCCGTCACAAGCTCGAAGAGGTGCGTCGGTGGGAGCATGGAGAGAAAGGCGTCACCCGCACCACCGTGGCGAATCTCCAAAAGCGACCGGATGTTGGCGAGCAGCGCCGAGTGCGTCAACGCGACCAACTTGGGTTGCCCCGTGCTGCCCGACGTTAGACACAGCATGGCGAGGTCATCAGAACCGGCAGACTGTATAAGGTCGACGTGTCCTTCGGTCGGCGTGCACCTCAATGCGGCCCCGCTCATCACAGGGCAGGACAAACGCGCAGCAAGCAGCTTTATCGTCTGTTCGTCCGTGACCACGACGCCAGGTCGCAGCCGGGTTGCCAGGGTCACCACGGTGTCGCCGGGTGTGTCTATCGGCACTGGCACGGCCACCATTCCCGCACGCCAAATCGAGAACAGCGTCGAGAGCCAGACCGGTCGGGCAGGCATGTGCAAGAAAGCGAAACCCCCCGGCTTGGCTACAGACAGCAACCTAGCGGCGCCGGCGCACATCTGCGCTTCGAGCGCTAGGAAAGACACTGTCTCGGGGGCAGGAGCCGCCGCTAGCGATAGCGCGGGTCGTTCGCCATACCGGGCGGCCCCGGCCGTGACCAGATCCGACAGCACACAAGCGTCCCTGGCCACCGTCATCGCACCTTACCGCCGGTACGGTAGACACCGTATGCGATGATGCACAGCGCTATGAAGACGCTCACGGCCGGAAAGGGCAGCAGATACTTGAGCGGACGATAGGCGGCGGCCGCGAACAGGGTGATAGGAAGAAAGATATTACCGAAGTTCATGGATCGTGCGGCCGCGACTGCCAGGCGTTCCGTCAGCGCGAGTCGTGGGAGCTCGCGAGCGAGCAGCAGATTCAAAATGCCAAGGCCGAAGAACGCGATATGCCCGAGCCGAATCAAGCGGCGCGCGATCGTGTCATAATTACCGATCCAGTCGGGAACGGGTACCGGCCCGTCGAAAGACCACAAACCCATCAACAACCCGGTTCCCGCGCCTGTCACGATGCTGACCCATGCAACGACCCGGTTGCTTTCGCCCACCGTTCGAACGGTCGTCACAGTTCGCGGGTTGGCGGGGTTCTGAGTCGTCAGGAGATCGGGTCTGTCGTTCATCGTCGCGGCCACCCCTTCCGCGCGCGCGATAGATACAACGGCATAATACTCTCCTTTACCCGGGCCACGGTAATACTGAAACAGGCTAGCACTGTCTGGCCATCAGGGACGACTTAAAGCTTGCTTACAGACTAGGCGTAAGAATTCGTCGGCGTCATGTGGGCTCGCCAACGAAAATCGGACACGGTATTACAGCCTTTGTAGATCGGTTCGTCTCAACCCATGGCCCGGGCTGCGACGGTGGCGTAGTCAGGCCAGGCGGTCAAAGGCCTTCAAAAAGAAATCCGGCGTGCCGAAGTTACCGGACTTGAGCGCAAGCGCCAGCACAGGCTCATCGAGGCTCGCCGTCCACGGCACCCCGGGGTCGATCTGCGGACCGATACGCAGGCCGGTGATGCCGAGCGCCCCCACCACGGCGCCAGCGGTCTCGCCGCCCGCTACCACCAGGCGGCGCACGCCGCCTCCAAGCAGCCGAACGGCAATCTGGGCCAGCAACTTTTCGCCAAGCGCCCCGGCCTTCTCGCGACCCAGTTTTTCTTGAGTCGCTTTAACGCCCTCGGGGGTATCGGTCGTGTAGAGCAGCACGGGACCGTCTGCGAGCTGCGGCAGCGCCCACTCAATCGCGGCGCCGACCTGATCATTGCCGCTGGCGTGTGCGAGCAAGTCGATCTTGAACGCAGGACGGCTGCGACGCATCGCATCGACCTGGCTCTGCGTCGCCACCGAGCAGCTGCCCGACAACACCGCCGCGTAGCCGTCGATGCGAGGCAGGGCATCGACGCCTTCGGACACCGCCAGCACGCCTTGACGGCGAAAATTCTCCGGCAAGCCGATGGCTACGCCGGACCCGCCGGTGATCAACGGCAAATCGGCAGCGGCTTCGCCGATGCTCTGCAAATCGCCGTCGCTGATCGCATCGGTAATGGCCAAGCGCACGCCCTCGGCGCGCAGATGCTCGAAGGCCTGGCGAATGGCGCTCGCGCCATGTCGCACGACGTCGTAGGGCACCAGACCCACCTTGCCGCGGCTCTGCCGGCCGAGCACGCGCACCAAATTAGCATCGGTCATGGGCGTCAAGGGATGATGTTCCATGCCGCTTTCATTTAACAGCTTGTCGCCGACAAATAAGTGGCCTTTGAAAACGCTGCGGCCGTTTTCGGGAAATGCCGGGCAGGCAAGTGTAAAGTCCGAACCGAGGACATTCAGCAAGGCCTCAGCGACCGGTCCGATGTTACCGGCATCCGTGGAATCGAAGGTGGAGCAATACTTGAAGAAATACTGTCGGCAGCCGGCAGCCCGCAGCCAATCGAGCGCCTGCAGCGATTGGGCCACGGCTTCGGCTGCGGGAATGGAGCGCGACTTCAGGGCGATGACGATCGCATCTGCCTCGATTGCCTTTGCGGACATCGGTGTGCCGATCAGTTGGACGCTGCGCATGCCGCGCCGCACCAGCGTATTCGCCAGGTCGGTCGAACCGGTGAAGTCGTCCCCGATGCATCCTAACAGTGGAGCCACCCACTCCTTTTAGCAAACCGAAAGGCGCAACGTCCAGCACCGGCACTATTTCGGATGTCGAGGCGTTGCACCCGGGAGCGGAAAGCGCGACCCTACGCAGAACGGGTTAGACCGCCGGAGGAGGAAAAATGGTGCAGGCACACGAAAGTCCCGTCGCGGCCGAGCGCACGCGCGCGGTTGCCGAAGTCGTGAACAAGGTGCGCCAGATCGAGCACGAACACGGTGTCACGCGCGATGCACTGGAGCGAATTCGCACGGTGCTCATCGAGCTCGCTCGGCGCACGGATCTTTTCCCGGAGAGCGACTATCCATCGCCACGCGAGGAAGAGCGCAGCTTGTTGTACCTGTTGAGCGAAGATCACGACCATCGTTTTGCACTTTATTTATCCACGGGTGTGCCTGGAAGGGCGAGCCCGCCGCACAATCATACGACCTGGGCGGCCATCGCCGGCATCGGCGGTGAGGAAGAGAACCGGGTCTATGAGCGCACCGATGACCGCTCGCTGCGCGGCAAGGGCGAGATCCGCGAGGTGCACCGGGTGGTCTTGCGGGCGGGCGATGGGATCGCATTTTTGCCGGACGATATCCACAGCATCCATGTCGTCGGCGCGACACCGACACGGCACCTTCATATGTATGGCATGAGTGTGGAGCACTTGCCTAACCGCGTCGAGTACGACATGGATGCCGGTACCTACAAGGTCTTTCCGGCAAGCCGAGGGATCCGCAAGTGAGTGGGAATGTCGGTGCCCGCGCCTTGCGGGATATGTTGCTCGATGACGTGGAGCTCGCGCTGCTGGATGTGCGCGAAGCGGGGATTTTCGGGCAGGGCCATCTCTTGTACGCTTGCCCGCTGCCGTTGAGTCGCCTCGAGCTGCGCATCGCCGATCTGGTCCCCAGGCGCTCCGCGCGTACGGTGCTTTGCGACGGCGGCGAAGGCTTGTCGCAACGGGCAGCCGCGCGCCTCGGACGGTTGGGCTACAGCCAGGTATCCGTACTCGAAGGGGGAACCCAGGCCTGGGCCGAGGCCGGCTATGAGCTCTTCAGCGGTGTCAATGTGCCGAGCAAGGCCTTTGGCGAATTCATCGAGCATGAGTACGGAACGCCCTCGCTTTCGGCCGAGGAGCTGAAGGCCAAGCTCGATGCGGGCGAGAAACTGGTGATACTGGACAGCCGGCCGGTGGAGGAATACGAGGACATGAATATCCCCGGCGGCATCTGTGTACCAGGCGGTGAGCTGGTCTACCGCGTACACGACCTGGCCCCATCCCCGGATACGCTCGTCGTCGTGAACTGCGCCGGCCGCACGCGCAGTATCATCGGTGCCCAATCGCTGATCAATGCCGGGATACCGAATCGCATCATCGCGCTGCGTAACGGCACCATGGGCTGGCATCTTGCGGGTTATGCACTCGAGCACGGTAGCGAGCGTCTGGCACCCCCAGTTTCACCCGAGGGGTTGCGCAAGGCGCGCACCGCCGCTGCGGATGTCAGCAAGCGCTTTGGCGTCAGAACCATCGATCATGGCACGTTCGCGCGCTGGCTCAGCGAACGTAACGAGCGCACGCTTTATCTGCTCGACGTGCGCAGCCCGCAGGAGTACGAGGCTGGCCATTTGCCGGGTTCTATCTCCGCACCCGGCGGTCAATTGGTGCAGGCCACCGACCGTTATGTCGGCACGCTCAAGTCTCGCATCGTGCTGGTCGACGATACGGGCGTGCGCGCTAGCATGACGGCGTCGTGGTTGAATCAAATGGGTTGGCCCGAGGTCGTCGTGTTGGAGGATGCGTTGGCGGACGTCGAGCTCGACAAAGGCCCGCGCGAGCGCCCGATTCTCGGCTTTGCTGAAACCAAGGCCGAGGAGATCGCCCCGAACGCGCTCATTCAAATCAGTGCCGGTGGGGCGAATGTGATCGATCTCGCCGACAGCCGCTATTACCGGCGCCACCACATTCCCGGCGCCTGGTTCGCTCTGCGCTCGCAGCTCGGGGATGCGATCGCCAAGCTGCCGGCGGCAGCGCTGCTGGTGCTGACCTCAGAGGATGGTGTGCTGGCTCATCTTGCGGCCGAAGAGGCGGCAGCCTTGGTCGAGGTTCCAGTGAAGGTGTTGGCCGGAGGCACCAGCGCGTGGGCAGCGGCGGGTTTGCCGCTGGCTGATGGCTTCGAGCGCATGGCGAGCGAGCCGCACGACGTGTACCTGCGTCCTTATGACCGCGACACTGGCGTCGAAGACGCCATGCATGATTATCTTCCCTGGGAGATCGCTTTCATCAAGCAGATCGAGCGCGACGGAACGGCGTGTTTCCGTAAAGCGTGATAAGCTCGAAATGCCGTGAATCCACGCGTTCGAATCGACAAACCGCTGCAAGAGGCTGCGAATCAGAAGCTCGTGCTCGGAGTGATTCGTGCCTCCGTCACCGTGACCCAGCACGATCCCGATCTGTGGGCGGAGATCGACCAACTCGTTTCACAGCTGGCGAAAATCCCGGTCGAGTTGATTCATACGTTCAAGGAAGTGCAGACCTTGCGCACAGTCTACAAGGCGCTCGGCACGGACCCCTCGCGCTATCGCGGCTCAAACGAAGCTTTGCTTCGACGCATCGCTCAGGACAAAGGGCTTTATAAGGTCAACACCGTTGTCGATATTAACAATCTGGTTTCATTGGAGGCGTGTCGATCAGTCGCCTCTTACGATTTGGCGAAGCTCGGCGATGCGATAGAATTTCGCCGCGGCAGGGAAGGGGAGAGCTATCAAGCGATCGGCAAGGGCATGCTCAATGTAGAAGGCCTGCCCGTGTTTGCAGATGCTGCCGGGCCCTTCGGCAGCGCAACGGCAGATTCGAAACGCGCCATGATCACGCCGGAGACTACCGAGCTGCTGCTGGTAATCATAAGCTTCAACGGCAGCGAGGAACTTGAAAACCAGCTCACTCGCGCGAAGGAGCTGCTGGCTATATATGCCCGGTCGCATGAAGTGCAAAGCGGAATCGTGACCTAGCTATTGAGGTCCGAAGGCGCAGGTGCCGTGCCCGCTTTGACGACCGTCGCGACGGGCGTTGCCGGCTAGCACCCAGCTGCCCGGCCAGGACGAGCGCACCACCGATGACAGCAAGCTTTGAGAACTATTGGTGATGAGAGGATGGAGGCGAACAGTCGGCTGCTTGATCCGGAACTGATCGAGCCTCGTGCCGACGAGCGCCTTGAGCTCGACAGGCTCGAACCGTACCTGCGAACGCACCTACCGGTCGCGGACGGTGCTATGGCGGTCCGCCAGTTCAGCGGTGGCCTTGCTAACCTGTCTTATCTCGTTTGCTTTGGCGAGACGGAATACGTGCTCCGTCGACCCCCGCTTGGGCCGGTGGCACCGAGCTCCCATGACATGAAGCGGGAACACCGCGTCCTGTCGAAGCTCTATCGTGTGTTCCCGTTGGCTCCCCGGAGTTACCTGTTTTGCGGCGATCACAGCATCATCGGTGCCGACTTCCAAGTGATGGAGCGCCGCCATGGTATTGTTATTCGCAAAAAGGTACCGCCGCCGTTCAGCCACGACGTCGCTCTCAAGCGCAAGATCGGTGAGACGGTCGTCGATGTGTTAGCGCAATTGCACACGGTTGACCGCAGGGCCGCCGGACTCGAGGATTTAGGGCGCCCGCAGGGCTTCGTCAAGCGTCAGCTCGATGGCTGGGTACAACGCTGGCAGGTAGCCGCGCACGAGAAGAATCCCGCTATGGATCGGCTCATCGCCTGGCTGTATGAGAATTTTCCTCGATCCCGCGAGACGACACTGCTGCACAACGACTACAAGCTCGACAACATCATGGTCGACGGCAAAGACCCGACAAGGCCGGTGGCCGTGCTGGACTGGGACATGTGCACCAGTGGTGACCCGCTACTGGACCTGGGCTACCTGCTGAACCAGTGGGTCGAGCCGGGAGACAACCCGGTATGGATCGAGGAAGCGGCGATGCCGACGGCAGAGCCGGGTTTCGCCAGCCGACGCGAAGCGATCGAACGCTACGCGCGTCTTACCGGCTTCGACGTCGGCGAGATCGATTGGTACTACGCATTCGCCGCCATGAAATTCGCCGTCATCATCCAACAGATCTATATCCGCTACCGGCGCGGTCAGACGCAGGATGAACGCTTCGCCAATTACGATGCACGTGCTCGATCGTTCGTGGACAAAGGCTGCCAGATAGCCCGTCTCGACGAGACGGCTGGCTGAGTGAAAGACATGCCTTCGTCGCCAATGGCAGGGGGCATCTCCCGTCTAGAGTTATGCATCGTGAAACCCCTTGTTTTGCTTGGCTAGTCTTTCCAGCAGCGGCGCAGGTCTTAGCAAGTCGCCATGGGCATCGTACAGTCGGCTCATGGTGTCGTAGATGACTCTCAAGCCCACGCGGTCGGCGTAATACATGGGGCCGCCACGGTACACCGGAAAGCCGTAGCCGTAGATCCAGATCACATCGATATCGCTCGCCCGCAACGCGAGTCCTTCTTCCAGGATCTTGGCGCCTTCATTAATAAGCGCGTATAAGCAGCGCTCGCGTATCTCCTGATCGTCAATGGGGCGGCGCTCGATGCCGAGCTCTTTAGAAACTGCGACGATGAGCTTCTCGATTTCTGCATCGGCGATCGGTGTCCGGCTGCCGGACTCATAGCGGTACCAGCCTGCACCCGTCTTCTGGCCGAAGCGGCCCATCTCACAGATGCGGTCGGCAATGGGTGAGTAGCGCTCGTCCTTCGGTCGTGTCTTCGCCCGGCGCTGGCGGATGCGCCAGCTGATGTCGAGCCCGGCCAGGTCGCCGACGGCAAAGGGCCCCATGGGAAAGCCGAAATCATAGATCACCCTGTCGATCTGCTGCGGCAGCGCACCTTCTTCCAGCAGAAAGCTCGCCTGCCGCGTGTATTTGTGATACATGCGATTGCCGACGAACCCATCGCAGACACCCACCAAAACCCCGACCTTTCCGAGCGTCTTCGCAAGCCGCATCACCGTGGCGATGGTTTCTTTCGAGCTTTTCGCGCCACGCACGTTTTCCACCAGCTTCATCACGTGGGCCGGGCTGAAAAAGTGCGTGCCGATGACCTGTTCGGGGCGGCTGGTGGCAGCGGCGATCTCGTTGACATCGAGCGTGGAGGTGTTGGTGGCAAGGATAGCCGCGGGTTTGCACGCCTGATCGAGTGCGCGAAAGACGTCTTTTTTCAGATCCATCTCTTCGAATACGGCCTCGATCACGATATCGGCATCGGCAATGTCGCCATAATTCAAGGTGCCGCTGATCAATCCCAGACGGGCGTCCACATCCGCTTGTGACAGTCGACCCTTGGCGACGGTAGCGGCGTAGTTCTTTCGAATCGTAGCCAATCCCTTGTCGAGTTGCTCTTGCGATACCTCCAGCAAGCGCACACGGATGCCGGCGTTGGCAAAGCACATGCCAATCCCGCCGCCCATGGTGCCGGCACCGACTACGGCCGCGGCCGCGATCGCCGTCACGGGCGTGTCGGCAGCTACATCGGGGATCTTGCTGACCTGACGCTCGGCAAAGAACGCATAGCGCTGCGCCTTCGATTGCTCGGAGTCGCGGCAGCGCATGAACAGCTCGCGTTCCTGTTTGAGGGCGTCATCGAAAGAAAGCTTGAAGGCGTTGCCCACACTGTCGATGCAAAGAAAGGGTGCAAGCAAACCGCGGGCACGCCGTTCGATGCCCTTGCGAGTGTCGGTTAACAATGCGGTGACATCCCCGGCGGCGCGCAGTTTCTCGTCCATGTCCCGCGCCCTGCGCAGTGGGCGGCGCTGCGCGATAAGCTTCTCGGCAAAAGTGACGGCGGCGGTGCGAAGGTCCCCTTGCACGACTTCATCGAGCAAGCCAAACGCCAGCGCCTTTTCGGCGTCGACGGGCTCGCCACTCAAAATCATTTCTAGCGCCGGCTCGACACCGATCAGTCGCGGCAAACGTTGCGTGCCACCGGCCCCGGGGATGATGCCGAGCTTCACCTCGGGCTGTGCCATGCGCGTGGACGGTGCGCCGATTCGATAATGACAGCCGAGCGCCAGCTCCATGCCGCCGCCGAAAGTGGTGCTGTGCAGCGCCGCCACGACCGGCTTGGGACAGCTCTCGATCTTCTCTATCACCTCGGGAAGGATAGGATCGCCTTGTCCCTTCGGATGGCTGAACTCGCGGATATCGGCGCCGCCGGAAAAGCAGCGACCCGCACCCATCAACACGACCGCTTCGACTTTAGGATCGTGCGCCGCTTCACTGAGCACGTCGCCGATGGCTGCACGCACGGCTGTAGAGAGTGCATTCACAGGCGGATTGTTCAGCGTGATGATGCCCACGCTGCGGGCTTTCTGATACTCAACCAACTTGGTCATTGTCTATTCTCGTGCGTTTGGCCCGATGTCGGAGTGTATAATGCGTGGCGACGGTGCGCGAGGGTGACGAGCTTCAAAAGGGGAGATAAAGATGGCGAATGAAGGCGAAATATTGCTGACGATTTTTCTCAAGCATGATCAAACCAAGAACCTTGCCGAGATCAACGCCAGGCTAGATGAAACCGGCTTCTGGAAAGCGTTTCCACCCGAGGGTATCGAAGTTGTGTCCTGGTACGTCATGATGGGTATTGGCCAGGTAGTCACGCTGCGGGTGCCGGGACACCGGCTGCGTGAGGTCAATCTCGCCATCGAGCGCTGTGCTTGGGGTGCGTTCGCGACCGAGTTCTATCCGACCTATGACTTTCGGCCGGTGTGGGAGCAGACCAGGGCGAAGCAGGGCTAGGCCGTTTTTCAGGCAAAAAGAAAGGCCCATCTGGGCCGTCTCCCTACTTGTTTGATCTTAAGCTGGTTTCTACTTAAGCGTTGTTTTCTTGCTCCTAGGTGGGTTCGGGCTCAGTTCACCAGGATCGTGCCGGTCATGCCCGCTTCCGCATGCGCAGGCTCAGCACACCCCATCTTGTAGGTTCCGGCCCTGGTGGGGATAAAGTACCACTCTACCGTCTCGCCGGCTGCCACATCGATCTCTGTCGCTGAGTAAGGAAACGCGGGGGCAGACGAGTGCTCGA
>CAYGAS010000208.1:0-2181 GCA_964347935.1 uncultured Nitrospiraceae bacterium
AGCCGATACACAGACTCCTGCAAGGGGTCGAAGTTTAGCAGCCGACCTGCGACTCGGATGGCATCTTCGGTTGCATGCACGTCCCGGTAATGCGCCAGCAACTTTCTCAAACCATTCTCCAACAGCTCGTGCAACCGCATGCGCTCGGCCATGAGCCATTCCTCAAACGGGTCAGCCAGCAAACCCAGGCCTTCGAGAAAGCTGCCGTGGTAAAGCGCTGACGCCTCCTCGAGTGCTTCGGGTGTTCCATCACTTACGAGGCATTCAAAGCGCACGGCGTCGACTTCGACGGCCGTGGGGTTAAGCAGGATGGAATCGCCCTCGATCAAAAGGGTCTCGGCATTCTCCACATTCAGCAACTTGCGCAAGCGCGAGAGCGTTTGGCGTAGACTCGCCCGCGCACGTGCTGCACCACTTTGCTCCCACAGCAGTGCCGTGAGCTTGTCGCGCGCCTGGGCGCGCCCCCCGGACATCGCCAGATAAGCGAGCAGCCCCTTGGCTTTGCGTGTTGGAAGCGCCAAGGGCTGACCCTTTGCGGAATAAACCTCAAAGCCACCGAGTAGCGTTATGCGTAACGGTTTCACTAGGCTCCTGGGTGCGGCAGGTGAATCTCGGCGTGACGGGCTGTGTGCCCAGCCCGCAGACATGACACAGGCTCGTTGCGCGTCGTGGGACTGCGCCCCGGCCTGCCCTGGGATAAGGATGCCATGGTTAAAGGTGCTGCCTCGCTCGCCTCCCTGTGCGATTCGCCCCCGGACAATCCTGAACCCCCAAAAAGTGTCCTTAATATTTTTACGGTTTTTCCACGATTCAGCAACACTGGGCGCGCCGATCGCCAGAAAAACTCTACTTATCACGAGCTTATGACACTTGGATCACGCCCTCTTAACGGTGCCTAAGTAACATTCGCCACCTCAGATGAGTCTGGATCTTCAGCCAGTCTCACGGTAAACAAAAGGAGGCTTTCATGATCAAAACTGCACGATCAATAACGTTGGCATCTGTCATCGGTGTGCTATCAGCGCTGCCGGCGGCTGGCTGGGCCGATTCGACCGGCCCCACGCCGTCCGATCCGGCGGCCCTACGCGCGTTTTTTCACAGCGCAGCGTTTAATCTGACCGATGCCTTGAATGACTACACCGAAGACCTGAGTGCTTACGGAACTCACCGCAAGGGGGACAGCGTAAGCCAGCAGGTGGAGGTGGCCGTGGCCCGAGTGAACGGAGCTGCAGAAGCGGCGCTCGATCTCGTGGCTGTGCGCGAGTTCTTTCACAGCCCAGCATTTAATCTCACAGATGAGTTGGACGACTACACCGAGGACCTGAGCAGCCGCAAAAGCACGGTGGCACGGCTTCGGCAATAACGCTGCTCGTGAAGGCGCGGGTGGCGATATCGGGGTTAGCTGGCGGTGTCTGTGTGCAGCAGCTTTAGCACGGATGCCGTCAGCGATCCTCGCGCCCAGCAAGACCAACTTCGACCCACGCCAACGCAGCGTCGCGGCCCGTATCGCGCAAGGCGTCTGGGCACCGGGATGCTCTGGGCCAGTGCGCGCTACATGACGTCAGAACCCAAAGACACGCCGGGACACTGCGCGCTCTGTAGCCGCTTACACCGTGGACTCTTTGTTTCTCATCATAAAAACCCGTGTCCGAGATTGGCGGCAATGGGCTTTTACCCTGATGGACGCGTCAAGAACATTACCCCCGCACTGCCAGGAAATGCAGAAGACCGCGGCGACTCGGGTCAGAGATTTCGGCGCCCCGACACTGAAGATGAGTGACCTTGACGAAGTGAAAAACTCCAATTTACAGACTACGGTCAAGGACCTAGAAAAGCACGTCGAAAAGCACGTCGCCGCCGGTTACGACTGCCCCAGCAGCTCGTCATACACCTCGTCCATCCCACGCTTAACGGCCGGTCGGGCATAGATCGTTTCGAACCAGCGCTTTACATTCGGGAACTCATCGAGCGAAATCCCCTGCCACTCGTAGCGTGCGGTCCAGGGAAAGGTGGCGATGTCGGCGATGGTGTACTGCTCGGCGGCGAGAAACTTGCGGGTTGCCAGGTGCTGATCGAGGACACCCCACAGCCTGCGCGTTTCCTTCGTGTAACGCTCGATGCCGTAGGGCACCTTCTCTTCTCGGCGCCGAAAATGATGCGCCTGGCCGAACATCGGTCCGA
>CAYGAS010000209.1:0-4698 GCA_964347935.1 uncultured Nitrospiraceae bacterium
GGCCTTGTTCCGCCTGCTGGCTGCGCTGGTGCGGGCGGCGAGACCGGCCCCGGGCGCATGCTCGAGCCTCACGAGCTGGTCGAACTGACGGCTGCCCTCTTTGCGACCGGCGCCCTCGCTGGCGTGCGCGTGGTGGTGACAGCAGGCCCCACCTGGGAGCCTATTGATCCCGTACGCGGCGTCACCAACCGCAGCTCGGGGCGCATGGGTTACGCGGTGGCGGAAGCGGCCGCCGAGGCGGACGCCCAGGTTGTCCTGGTCTCCGGGCCGACGGCGCTTGCCGACCCGCAGCGTGTGACGACGGTACACGTCAGCAGCGCCCAACAGATGTACGATGCGGTGCATGCACACATGCGCAGCGCCGACATCTTTATCGGTGTCGCCGCTGTGTCGGACTACCGTCCGGAGAAAATTGCGTCCCAGAAGATCAAAAAACACGCCGATACGCTGACGCTTAAACTGGTCAAGAATCCCGATATCCTTGCGAGCGTGGCGTCACTGTCGCCGCGGCCCTTTACGGTTGGCTTTGCCGCGGAGACGGAGAAGATCGAGGCGCAGGCACGTGCCAAGCTCAAAGATAAAAACATCGACCTGATTGCGGCCAATGATGTGAGCGCCAAGAACAGCGGATTCGAGTCGGAACACAACGCCTTACTGCTCATCGATAAGGACGGCGTAACGAAACTGCCGCAGCAGCACAAGACACAGCTGGCACGTGCACTGATCGGGCACATCGCGCGAAAATTTCATGCGAAAAGTACAACTCAAGATTCTCGATACGCGCATCGGTAAAGAATTTCCCCTGCCCCGCTACGCGACCGAAGGCGCAGCCGGTCTCGATCTCATCGCCTGCCTCGACGAGCACCTTCGCATCGAGCCCGGCGAGGCGCAGTTGGTGCCGACGGGTATTGCTATTCACATCGAGGATCCGGAGCTCGCCGCCGTGCTCTTACCGCGCTCGGGGCTCGGCCATAAGCATGGCATCGTGCTCGGCAATCTGGTCGGCCTGATCGATTCCGACTATCAAGGACAGGTCCTGGTGTCTTGCTGGAATCGGGGTCGCGAACGTTTCGTGATTGAGCCCGGCGATCGCGTCGCGCAAATGGTGTTCGTGCCGATCGCACGTGCCGAATTCGAGATCGTCGAGGAGTTTGCCGAGAGCACCCGTGGCGCTGGCGGTTTTGGTCATAGCGGCCGCAAGTAAAAACTAGAGGTACACACTGATGCCCGCACGCAAAAAGGGGTCGCCCTCGACACAGGCGGCGGAAGTTCCGGCAGAGATCTTTAAGGCGTATGACATTCGAGGCATCGTCGGTCGTACGCTGACGCCTGCCATCGTCGAGCGCATCGGTCAGGCGCTAGGCAGTGAAGCGCGTGCCCGCAAACAACAGGCAGTCGCGGTTGGCCGCGACGGTCGCCTGTCCGGGCCCGAGATTGTTAAGGCGCTGAGCCGTGGGCTTGCGCGCGCCGGCTGCGATGTGATCGACATCGGTATGGTGCCGACGCCGGTGCTTTATTTCGCGACCCATCACCTGGGCACGCACTCGGGCGTGAGCGTGACGGGGAGTCATAACCCACCGGAGTACAACGGCCTGAAAATCATGCTCGCTGGGGAAACGCTGGCGGCACAGGCGATCCAGGGCTTGCGCGAGCGCATCGTCAAAGGCGATCTGTTGGCGGGCGACGGTCGTGTCTCCAGCGCCGACGTGCGCGAGGCCTATCTCGAGCGTATCCGCAGCGACGTCAAGCTGGCACGTCCGATGAACGTGATCGTCGATTGCGGCAACGGGGTGGCTGGCGAACTGGCGCCGGAGATCCTGCGCCGGCTTGGCTGCGAGGTCGAAGAGCTTTACTGCGAGGTCGACGGTCGCTTTCCCAACCACCACCCCGACCCCGGTCACCCTGAGAATTTGCAAGACCTGATCGCCGCGGTTAAGCGCCGCCCGGTGGATGTCGGTATCGCCTTCGACGGCGATGCCGACCGCCTCGGCGTGATCTCCCCCGATGGCACCATTATCTGGCCGGACCGGCAGTTGATGCTGTTCGCGCGCGACGTACTCTCGCGCCATCCCGGTGCCGAGATCATCTATGACGTCAAGAGCTCGCGTGCACTCGAGACGGTGATCCGCGAGGCCGGCGGCAAGCCAACGATCTGGAAGACCGGGCACTCGCTCATTAAGGCCAAGCTCAAGGAGACCGGCGCCATGTTGGCCGGGGAGATGAGCGGGCACGTCTTTTTCAAGGAGCGCTGGTACGGCTTTGATGACGCGATCTATGCGGCCGCGAGGCTGCTCGAGCTGCTCTCGCACGAGGCACGGACGCCTGCGGAGATTTTTGCGGCGCTGCCCGACACGGTGAACACCCCGGAGTTGCATCTGCAAATGAAGGAGGGCGAAAACCACGCCTTCATCAAAGAGCTTGTCGGACACGCCGCGTTTCCGGACGCCAAGGTCACCACCATCGATGGCTTGCGGGTCGATTTCGATGACGGCTTTGGACTCGTGCGCGCCTCCAATACCCAGCCGGTGCTGGTGTTGCGCTTTGAAGCGACCACTGAGGCGGCACTGCGGCGCATCCAGGAGCAGTTTCGCGCCCTTATTCTGGGACGACGGCCCGATCTGAAGTTGCCATTCTAGAGCGCTGGCGAGGCCGCGGCCGTTGAAAAGAACGCGGTGCGCCATCATTAATTAAAGCTGGGCAGCGGGCCGTAGCCGGCCTTATCCAAGCGAGCACCCCCATGAATCGAGAGCGCTTCAGCGCGCACAAACTCAACAATTTCATCCAGTCGGCACTGTTGCTGGGTGGCATGGCCGTGCTCGTCGGCCTGCTCGGCTGGTTGATTGCCGGGACGGACGGCGTGGTGTGGGCCGTTATTATCGGCGCGGCCATACTGTTACTTGGCCCACGCGCCTCGCCACGGCTCGCGTTGAAGCTCTATGGTGCGCGGCCTTTGCATCGCACCGAGGCGCCCGGCTTGTATCGCCTGCTCGACGTGCTTGCCGAGCGCGCGCGCCTGCCGCGCATACCGGAGCTCTACTACGTGCCGACGCCGGCGATGAATGCCTTTGCCGTCGGAAAACGTCGCGAGCCGATCATTAGCGTCACCGACGGCTTGTTACGAAACTTGACGTCCCGCGAGCTGACCGGTGTGCTCGCGCATGAGCTCAGTCATGTGCGCAGCAACGATATATGGGTGATGACACTCGCCGATACGGTCAGCCGCTTGACGAGGTGGCTCTCGCTGATGGGGCAGTTGCTGCTATTCATCAACCTGCCGCTGATGCTCTTCGGCGGCGGGGGTATTTCGTGGCTGGCGATCCTGCTGCTGATCTTTGCCCCGACCATTAGCGTCTTGCTGCAGCTGGCGCTTTCGCGCACACGCGAATTCGATGCCGATCTCGATGCCGTCCAGATCACCGGCGATCCGATCGGACTGGCGTCAGCCTTGCGCAAGCTCGATCACTACCAGGGCGGGCTACTGCGGCGTCTGCTGATGCCGCATCGGCGCGCACCGGATTCATGGATCCTGAGCACGCACCCGAGCACTGAAGAGCGCATACGCCGCCTCGCCGAGCTTGCCGAAACCCAGCCGCCGGCGCCCGAACCGCTCGGGCCGAGCATCGAGGATTTTTTCAAGCTGTTGGGTCAACAACCGCCGAGTCGGCGTTTGCCTTGGTGGCTGTTCAGTCGGCTCGAGCACTGAGCCTGCGTTTTCGACTTCAGGTCTTAGGCAGAGTCACCCCGACCTGTCCCTGGTACTTACCGCCGCGATCCTTGTAGGAAATATCGCACTCTTCGTCGGCCTCGAAAAAGATCACCTGCGCCACCCCCTCGTTGGCATAAATTTTCGCCGGTAAGGGCGTGGTGTTGGAGAATTCCAGCGTCGCGTAGCCTTCCCATTCAGGCTCGAATGGCGTCACGTTGACGATGATCCCGCAACGCGCATAGGTGCTTTTCCCGAGGCAAATTGTCAGCACGTTGCGCGGAATGCGGAAATACTCCACCGTGCGCGCCAGCGCAAACGAGTTAGGCGGGATGATGCAGACCTTGCCACGGAAGTCGACGAAACTGCTGTCATCGAATGCTTTCGGGTCAACGATGGCGGCGTTGATATTGGTAAAGATCTTGAACTCTTCCGAGCAACGAATATCGTAGCCGTAGCTCGACGTGCCAAACGACACGATACGCTCGTCTCCGTTGCGTTTGACCTGTCGCGGTTCGAACGGCTCGATCATGCCGTGCTCCGAGGCCATGCGCCGTATCCACTTGTCAGACTTAATACTCATTCGCTCCGGCAAGGCGTGAGGTGTGAGGAGTTAGGGGGTTAGGGCTCTTGGGGAATAATCAGTTCGTCGCCTCACGCCTCCCACCTGACTCCTCACGTATTCTGAATCACGATATTCGGAAACGCGGCCGTGTAGTCCTTCTTGCGCAACGAGAGTTTGGCCGCTACGCGGCGTGCAATATCGCGAAAGATAAGCGCGATGCGGCCGTCGGGGTCCGCCACTACCGTCGGACGGCCGGCATCGGTTTCTGCGCGTATGCGGATATCGAGGGGAATCGACCCCAGCAGGTCGACATCGTGCTGCTCGGCCAGATCGACCCGCTGCACGTCGACACGGAGGTACTCGACGCGCGGCTGCGCGCCAACCCGCGGCTCCAGGCGTCGCTGGCCGAGGTCTACCTGAGTTCGGCCAT
>CAYGAS010000210.1:0-3178 GCA_964347935.1 uncultured Nitrospiraceae bacterium
ACCTGCGCGAGGTACTTGGCGAACCGTATGAAGAATACTGCAATAGAGTCAACCGTTTTTGGCCAACATGGGGTCGGTTGACAGACCAGAACGTCTTTTTCTTTGAGTGGGAACGTTTCAAAGACAACAATGGTCACTGGAACTTTCTATCGGTACTCGTAATCTATGGGGTGCTTTACGCATACGCGCTCTATATGACCACGCCCTAGCAGGATTTTTTCACCCGCCGACTGAAGCGAACGTATCTTGTCCTGCTAGCTGTCTGTTGTGAGCGCCGAACAACTAGTGCCGGCACCGCATGATCATGTCTGCGAGAAGTCCGATGTCAGCGCCCTCATTGATCACCTTCCCGACAGTATCGCTCGAGGCACGTTTAGAGCAATTCACACCAGGGCCTATCTCAGGCGCACAATGGCGTGCGGATCCACGGCGCCATGGTGACAGGCAGAAAGCTTGCGATTAAACTGCGATTATTCCGGCCCTTCTTAACTAGCCAACACAGCAGTTGGAACATGTCTCAGTTGCCCAGCATCTCTGGTAGTCAGCCGATCAAAGAACTAAAGGCGGATCTGTTCGGTAAGATCGAATTAATTCGCCTGGCAGATGGCTCGCTCGCTGTCTCGCGTAACTACCGCGTGTCGCGGCGTTGGGTTCGACCGCTCGCTTACTTCCTCGCTGCACGAGAAAAAAAGATTTTGAAGATTCTGGAGCCGTTGAACGAACCCCGACTTCCCCGTCTGCTGCACTGGGGTGATGGCAAGCTGGTACGCAGTTACATCGAAGGCAAATCGCTCTACGAACATAAGATTACGGATTCGGAGTTCTTTCGCAACGCCCGCACCCTGCTAGACAAGATTCACGCCTGCGGCGTGGCGCACAATGATATTGAAAAGCCTGCAAATTGGTTGCTAATTGGCAACAATGAGGCCGGTATTATTGACTTTCAGATCGCGTTTTTCTCCCGAAGAAGAGGGCCGCTCTTCCGTGTCGCAGTGCGCGAAGATCTGCGCCATTTGATCAAGCAAAAGTTTCGCAACTGCCCGCAATGCTTGTCAGAAGAGGAACAAAGACTGCTAGCCCAGAGATCTTTGGTTGCACGCCTGTGGCGGGTAATCGTCAAGCCGGTTTACAACTTCATCACCCGTAAGTTGCTCAACTACTCCGACAGAAAGAGCTCGATCCATACGCGGTAGTGGAGAATCTTTTTCGGCGCTGCCGCCTGACGACCCCAGGGCACCGCCCGCATATCACCTCATGTTCATTCTCTTTGCAGCACCCGCTGGGTGATGTTGCGTATACCGCGGGCGATCCGTGCCACGGTTCGAGTACGATCCAGTTCGAGTTGGCGCTGTTCCTTTCCGGTCAGCAGATTCGGCGCTTGCCGCTCCTTCAACCGGACGACCGACACCAAGTCTGCCTTGCAAAACTGCGTAAACATCCATCGCCAAAGAAGGTTCCAGCGACGGCCGCGTCCAATGTGTGCTGCAAAATCGACCAGATAGGGCTGGCCGTCGTGGCCAATAATGATATTGCCTCGAGTGCGCAAGTCACAGTGTGCTACCCCATGTTCGTGGACCTCATGCACTAGGCGCGCGAGTCTGTCGAATAATTCCGGTTGTACACCTCCGTGGGGTATTGCCTTGGTAGAAATACCTTCAACGTGCTCGATCAGCAGAGCTCTGGAATTGACCTGGCGGATCAGTCTGGGCACGCCATGCACGCCACTCAGCTGTCGCAGCGCCCGTGCTTCGCGCCAGGTCAGTAGGGGTCCGAAGATGCGCCTGAACCAAAAGGCGCTGCGGCTGAAATCTTTGAGTACAGCCTGCGCGTTCCCTACCTTAATCAGCGAAACTTCGGGTCGACTGCCTCGGCCGACGCGATAGGTTTTGACTGCATGCGCGCGCAGTTCCCTGATAGACAGCGTATCAAAAGGAAACCATACGCTCGTCTCGTCCACTGAGATGTAGTGGGCTAATCTGGTGGTGCTGGCAGGAGCCGATTATCCTGCGGCGCTGCGGCGGTAGCGCTCGATCATTAGCGCCATCTTGTCTTTGACCAAGAGTTTCTCTTTCTTCATCTTTTCTAGCGTCAGATCGTCCAGTGGAAGCACGCCCTGAGCGGCCTTGTCGACTGTATCGTTAAGTTCCTGATGCTTGTGATAGAGACTTTTGAAGTCTGGGTTTTCCGCAAGCAACTGATGGACGATCTCTTGGTCATGTTCGAACATAGGGATCTCCCTCGCTAGAAGTGATACGCAGTTTGAGGTCTAGGCAATGCGACGGCATGAATGGTCTGCTCATCCTGAGGAGAAAATGACAAAGTTGCGGTGAGTGAAGAAGCTCTGGCTAAAGATCGCGCCGGGGCGACTCGCGGGTAGGTGCACTGCCCTACATGCCTCGTGGGGCAGCATCCTTTGCCACCGACTGCGATCGAAAGTGATGCCGCACGTACTGTAACATCCCGTGACGCCGCTCGCTCCGAGCGATTTGCCGCGAGCAACTCGCTAACCGCCCGTTTATCAGCAGGTAGATGGCCCCGATGGCAGTGCCGCCGGGGCTCACGATCTAGAAGCCTGGCGGTGACCTACTTTCACATGGGGAAACCCCATACTATCATCGGCGCTGAGCAGTTTCACTTCCGAGTTCGAAATGGAGTCGGGTGGTTCCCACTCGCTATAGCCGCCAGGCAAACCGGTGTCGTCCCTCGTCAACACCCGCTTTTCAGCAGTGTTCGCCGAGGGATAGCAATCGGAAAGTCGCCAAGGAAATACATGTCACAACGTTACCCAGGCTTTTTGGGTGTTATATGGTCAAGCCTCACGGTCAATTAGTACTGGTTAGCTTCATGCATTACTGCACTTCCACACCCAGCCTATCAACGTCGTAGTCTTCGACAAACCTTCAGGGAGATCGCGTCTCCAGGGAAATCTCGTCTTGAGGGGGGCTTCCCGCTTAGATGCTTTCAGCGGTTATCCCGTCCGTACATGGCTACCCGGCAGTGCCACTGGCGTGACAACCGGAACACCAGAGGTACGTCCACTCCGGTCCTCTCGTACTAGGAGCAGCTCCTCTCAAATTTCCAACGCCCACCGCAGATAGGGACCAAACTGTCTCACGACGTTCTAAACCCAGCTCGCGTACCACTTTAAATGGCGAACAGCCATACCCTTGGGACCGGC
>CAYGAS010000211.1:0-22379 GCA_964347935.1 uncultured Nitrospiraceae bacterium
CGGCCAGCTTCAGACGATGATCCGCCGAAAGGTAACACCTATACGCATCGACCAGTCGCTGCGCCCGCTCTTGTGGAAGCAGCGCGCTGGCGACTAGGGCTTCCAGGATACCGATATTGTCGGTATGGCGCGTGAGCTCCGGCTGGCGAACAGCCCAGAGCAATACCCAATATTGGACCATAAATTCTATGTCAACAATACCTCCGCGATCATGTTTGAGGTTAAACAGCTCGCCCGTTCTGCTGGCCTGCGTTGTAAACATCTTCTCGCGCATGGCCTTTACCTCGGTGCGCAGGCGCTCACGCTCGCGTGGCATACACAGGATTTCTCGGCGCGCTGCCGTAAAGGCCTGGCAGAGCTCGGGGTCGCCCGCGATCGGGCGGGCCCTCACCAACGCCTGATGCTCCCAGGTCCAGGCATGCTCGCGCTGGTAATCAACGAAGGCTGCCAGCGTGGTGACCAATGGACCCGACTGCCCGCTTGGGCGCAAGCGC
Source organism: uncultured Nitrospiraceae bacterium (assembly GCA_964347935.1). Classification (GTDB taxonomy): domain Bacteria; phylum Pseudomonadota; class Gammaproteobacteria; order Acidiferrobacterales; family SPGG2; genus SZUA-472. Next base: position 495 of record CAYGAS010000211.1, read on the forward strand.
ATGTCGACTTCGTATAACAGGCCCGCGTGCGTGCGCGTTGTCAATATGTGGATCAATCGTTGGCCGAGGCGCGAGAAAAAAACCTCATTGGCAATCACGCGTGGTCCACGCGTCTCACCGGTGCCATCGCAGCCCTGATAAAGAAAGATCATGTCCAAATCCGAGCCGTAGCCGAGCTCAAGGCTACCGAGCTTGCCGTAGCCGATGACCGCGAACCCCGGGGTCGATTCTCGCTTCGCGCTCTTGCAGACGGGCTCGCCGTAACGTTGCACCAAGCCCACCGTCGCCACACTCAGTGACCGCTGCAGCACCACTTCCGCGAGCTCGACCAAGTGCACGCCCACCTCTTCCGGCGCCAGCCCGGGACCGACATCGGCAGCGGCCACGCGCAATAGATGGCCGTGGCGAAACTCGCGCAGCGCGTCCATTTGCGCCTCGAGGTCGTCATTGGCGATGGGCGCCAACCGCTGCTCAAGCTCATCGAGCAGGGCCGTGCGTGTGGCCGGTGCATAAAGGCCGGTGGGGTGCAATAGCTCATCAAGTAACACCGGGTGCTGGCTGATCCACGACGCAATCCAGGCGCTGGCACTGTAGAGCCTCACAAGCTGCGACAAGGCCACCGGATTCTCCACCAGTAGCACCAGGTAGGCGGAGCGCCGACCAATAGATTCGATCAGCTTGATCAAACGCAAGAGCGTCATCGCGGGATCATGGCTGACCGCAGCGGCAGCCAGCAATAGTGGCATGAGACGATCGAGGCGACTGCGGGCCTCGCTCGAAAGCCTTCGATAGGTGGCGCTCTCCCGCAAACCCGTGACCACGGTTAGCGCTTCCTCGGGGTTGTCAAACCCATTTTCACCGAGCACCCTCACTGCCGACTCCCGGTCCACACTTTCCAACCAAATCGCTGCCAGTGAATGCGTCCCTTCAACGTCGCGCTCGTGATGCGGCTCGGCGAATACCTGGTCGAAATGCTGATGTACTTTCTGCGTGTGCTGTAGCAGGGCGCTGTGGAGGGCGTCCCAGTCCGGGTATCCCATCGCGGTTGCCAGGCGTGCTTGATCGACGGCGCCACGCGGTAATTGATGCGTCTGCCGATCGGCGATCATCTGCAAGCGATTTTCGGTGTTACGCAGGAAACAATAAGCCTCGACCAGGTCGTGCACGGTCGTGGTTGCCAGATGACCAGCGTCAGCCAGACGCGCCAGCACCTTGAGGATACTTCGCTGCTGAAGCGCGGACTCGCGCCCACCGCGTATCAATTGGTGGACCTGGCCAATAAACTCAATCTCGCGGATGCCGCCGGGACCGAGCTTGATGTTGTCGTGCATCCCCTTGCGTTGAAGCTCGCGGTTGATCATCGCTTTCATTTCGCGGATCGCCTCGACCACGCTGTAGTCGATGTATTTCCGGTAGACAAACGGGCGTAGCAGCTCTAGCAGCCTTTGGCCCGCGCCGCGGTTACCGGCGATCACTCGCGCCTTGATCAAGGCGTAGCGTTCCCACTCTCTACCGTGGATCTGGTAGTACTGCTCAAGGGCGTCGAAGTTAAGAACCAGCTCCCCGCCACTGCCGTTTGGACGCAATCGCATATCGACCCGAAAGACAAAGCCATCCTCGGTAACATCGCCGAGTACATTGATCAAGCGCCGTCCCAAGTGAACAAAAAACTCATTGTTGCTAACTGCGCGCTCGCCGTCGCTCTGTCCGGCTTCCGGATAAGCAAACATCAAATCAATGTCAGAGGAGAAATTGAGCTCATAACCGCCAAGCTTGCCCAATCCGAGCACCACAAACGGGATCGGCTTACCGCTACGCTCGCCGATAGGTCGGCCATACTTCTGGGTGCTCGCTTCGTACAGCCAGTCTACGGCCGCTTGCACGCAGCAATCGGCCAACTCCGAGAGCAGGTTCATGACTTCCGTAAGATCGCTCCAACCGGCGAGATCGCGCCAGGCGATGCGTACGAGCTCGCGACGACGTGCCAGACGCAAACGACGTTTGAGGTCGGCCTCGTCGCTCGCTGCGGTTGCGTCCAGTTCGATGCGTCGCGCAAGCTCGTCATTCTCATAACGGCGCACCAGGTCTTTGCTCTCGATCAACTCGAGCAATAGTTGCGGCTCCTGCAGACAGGTTCGTGCGACGAACTCACTGCAGGACCATACCCGCGGCAGGGCTTGCAGGCAGCGCTCGGCTTCGGGCGTGTCCGGGGCAAAGCCGTTCAGATGCTCGCGAAAGTCCCGCCAGTAGGCCTCGGTAGCCGCTCGGAGCACCACTGGCAGCTGTGCCAGCCTATCGACAACGATGCTCGCTATAGACTTACGCATGAAACTACTGTGTCGCGCACGCTGGGGGGCTCGCGGTGGCGCGGGGGAGTGCCGCCGCGCTATCCGTGAAGTATCACACGCGCACTGCGCCTTGGCCAACAAGCGTCCTACAAAAAGGGGGGTGCTGCCAACGCCGCCGCTGGCTTCTGACAACAGCGGAGTATAATGATGCCGGCGCACCTTATAGTCCCATGGCGTCGTTAGTGGTGGACGCCCGCGCTTGCTGATGAAAGCAATCATCCCAAAGCCGATCGAAGAGTACGCGACGGCGCACAGCACGGCGCCGTCCGCCTTGCTGGATGAGCTCGAGGCCTACACCCTCGCTCACTGTCTGCATCCGCAGATGCTTACAGGCCGGCTTGAGGGGGCGCTCCTGCGCATGCTGGTAAAGTTGACCGACGCGCGCCACATCTTGGAGATCGGCCTTTACACGGGCTACTCCGCGCTGACCATGGCGGAGGCCTTGCCCGCTGAAGGCAAGGTCCTCAGCTGTGAGATAGAAAGGGAAAACGCCGCTATCGCCCAGTCTTTTTTCGACCGTAGCCCGCACGGACACAAGATCGAGATCCGCCTCGGATCCGCCCTGCAGACAATGCAGGCCTTGCCTGCTGCGCCCAGCTTCGACCTCGTATTTCTTGATGCCGACAAGGAGCATTACAGCGAGTACTATCAAGAGGCCTTGCCCCGGTTGCGAAGCAACGGCCTGCTGGTTGCCGACAATACGCTGTGGTCTGGGAACGTGTTACAGCCGGAGAAAGAAACCGACCATGCTGTCGTCGCTTTCAATACGCTGGTGCAGCAGGACACGCGGGTGGAGTGCGTGCTGCTGCCCCTGCGCGACGGGGTGACGCTCATTCGTAAGCTGTGAACGGTGCCGGGGCGCAAGCCGCAAGTCATAAACGTCGCTCAGTCGACGCCAAGCCCCTTGCCTCGAGGGGCGCACAAGAGGCAAAAAAAGCCCCGCGGAGCGGGGCTTTCTGTTACTGCACTTGGCTGCGTGCCGACATTACATCATGTCCATGCCGCCGCCCATTCCCGGAGGCGGTCCCTTTTCTTCTTCCTTCGGCAGCTCGGCCACCATCGCCTCGGTCGTGATCATCAAGCCAGCGATACTGGCAGCGTTCTGCAAAGCGATACGCACGACCTTGGTCGGATCGAGGATTCCCATCTTCATCATGTCGCCGTACTCCTCAGTCGCGGCATTGAAGCCATAGTTGCCCTTATTGTCGGCAATCTTATGGAACACCACCGAACCTTCAACGCCCGCGTTAATAGCGATCTGGCGCAGCGGTTCCTCCATGGCGCGACGCGCGATCTGAATGCCGATGTCCTGGTCATGGTTGCTGCCCTTGAGATCCTTGATCGCGGTAAGCGCGCGCACTAGCGCTACCCCGCCACCGGGCACGATGCCTTCCTCGACCGCCGCACGCGTGGCATGCAGGGCGTCTTCGACGCGCGCCTTCTTCTCTTTCATCTCCACTTCGGTCGCAGCCCCGACCTTGATCACGGCCACACCACCGGCAAGTTTGGCGACACGCTCCTGCATCTTCTCCTTGTCATAATCAGAGGTCGCCTCCTCGATCTGGGCACGGATCTGCTTGACGCGCGCCTCGATGTCCTCTTTCTTGCCGGCACCATCGATGATGGTGGTGTTTTCCTTGGTGATCTGGATGCGTTTGGCCTGACCCAGGTTCTCGAGCTGCGCGCCTTCGAGGCTCATGCCGAGCTCCTCGGAAATCACGGTACCGGCGGTCAAGATGGCAATGTCCTGCAGCATCGCCTTTCGCCGATCACCGAAACCGGGGGCCTTGACCGCACACACCTTGAGGATACCGCGCAGATTGTTGACCACGAGGGTGGCCAACGCTTCGCCCTCAACGTCCTCGGCAACGATCACCAGCGGCTTACCGGTCTTCGCCACCGACTCGAGCACCGGCAGCATCTCCCGGATATTGGAGATCTTCTTGTCGTGGATGAGGATAAAGGGTTCCTCGAGCTCCGCCGACATGGTGTCCTGCTTATTGATAAAATACGGCGAGAGATAACCTCGGTCGAACTGCATACCCTCGACGATGTCGAGCTCGTTCTCCAAGCCGGAGCCCTCCTCGACTGTGATTACACCCTCTTTGCCGACCTTCTCCATCGCCTCGGCGATTACATTGCCGATAGACTCGTCGGAGTTGGCCGAAATGGTCCCCACCTGAGCGATCTCCTTGTGATCAGAGCAGTCCTTGGAGATTTTCTTCAACTCCTCGACGACAGAAACCACCGCCTTGTCTATGCCACGCTTCAAGTCCATCGGATTCATGCCAGCGGCGACGGACTTAAGCCCTTCGCGCAACATTGACTGGGCGAGCACGGTGGCCGTCGTGGTGCCGTCGCCAGCAACGTCGGAGGTCTTTGACGCTACCTCCTTGACCATCTGCGCGCCCATGTTTTCGTACTTGTCCTTCAGCTCCAGCTCCTTGGCGACGGATACACCGTCCTTCGTCACCGTCGGCGCGCCGAACGCCTTGTCGAGCACGACATTGCGGCCTTTGGGGCCGAGGGTCACCTTCACCGCATCCGCCAGCAGATTAACTCCCCGCAGCATGCGTGTGCGTGCCTCCTCACCGAATACAACACCTTTGGCAGCCATGATTCTATTCTCCCGAATTACTGTTTAACGTTAACCTTCGATGACGCCCATGATGTCTTCTTCACGCATCACGAGCAGCTCTTCGCTACCGAGCTTGACCTCGGTGCCGGAATACTTACCGAACAACACTTTGTCACCAGGCTTCACCTCGAGAGCCCGCAGCTCACCGCTTTCGAGCAGCTTGCCCTTGCCGACGGCGACTACTTCGCCCTGGATAGGCTTCTCTTTGGCCGTATCGGGAATGACGATCCCGCCCGGTGACTTGGTCTCCTCTTCCAGCCGGCGGACGATTACACGGTCATGTAATGGTCGGATATTCACCTTTGCTTCTCCTTTCTTTAGAGCTGCAGTACTCATGGATCATGTTCCTCCTGTTTCGCTATTCTGGCGTCTAAAAACACAAGGCAAGCCCAAACTCCGGACTCCCTAGCAATTGGCCCTGGAGAGTGCCAGCAGTGGGGTCAGCCGCAACGAAATTCAAGCCTGATCCCCGCGAAATCGATTATCAGCACTCGTGCGAGGTGAGTGCTAATGATAGGGAGCATTTCTCGAATGTCAAGCGGATCGGCTGGAGGCGATTCAATCGTCGAGGCGGCGGTAGTCGCCTTCCAGTGGGGGGCGGCGCTCGGCGCCCGATGCCGAGGGCGCTGAAGACGCTAGGTGTCGCCCAAGTGCCCTCAAGATCCAGGTGCGGATCACCCGGCGGCGTAGCGGCGGGACCAGCAGCAGAAAGCCGATCCCATCGGTGAAAAAGCCCGGTGTCAGCAGCAGCGCCCCGGCGATGAGCAAAACCCCTCCCTCCAACAACTCAACCGCAGGGAGTTCTCCCCGTGCCAAGCTATTCTGGCTGCGTGCGAGCGTGTTGATCCCCTGGCTGCGCACCAGCGATGCGCCGATAATCGCCGTCAGCACGACGAGGAAAATGGTCCAGCCGGCACCGATCAAGCCGCCGACCGTCACCAGCAACCAAACCTCTGTTAAGGGTACGATCAGAAAAACCGCTAAAATTATGGGAAATAGTCGCATGCGCGTAGTGTAAGCGTGTTAACCCAGAGCTACCACAAAGGTCAGGGTGGCACCCTTTGGCAGCGTGGGCTTAAATGCACCTCCGGCGGTAGTGGCGCACCTACGCCCGCCGTGGCTGCGGGGATGACGGTGGGGCTTTAGATCAATAGGCGTTCGCAAGCGATGGAATCACACGATTTTCAGATTGTCCTGACGACCTGTCCCGACGCCAAAATCGCAGAAACCATTGGCCGCAGCCTGATTGAGGATGGGCTCGCGGCCTGTGTCAACGTGCTGGCCCCGGTGCGATCGATCTACGCTTGGAAGGGACAGATCGAGACGGCCGAGGAGCATTTGCTGCTAGTCAAGTCGCAACGCTCACGCTACAAGGCTATTGAAGATCGTATCCACGCGCTGCACCCCTACGAACTTCCAGAGATTGTGGCAGTCCCAATTGCCACCGGTCTCGCCGGGTATCTCGCTTGGCTCGCCGAATCAGGACAGCAACGTGATTAGATGCATTGCCGCGACGGTCGTTCTTTGCTCGGTCGTTCCCGCCTACGCCGCGCACAGCCAGGCTCCAGAGCCCGAGCTGCTGGAACCCGATACAGCCTTCGCCTTGTCCACACGCGTACTTGACGCACAGACGCTTGAGGCGCGCTGGAGGATTGCCGATGGCTATTACATGTATCGGGACAAGTTCAAGTTCGAGGCCGTCGATAATGTGGTGTTGCAAGCGCCCATCTTCCCGGCCGGAAAGCGCAAGGATGATCCGCTTTTTGGCACCGTGGAAACCTACACCGGCGAGGTGGCCGTGCAGCTGCCGTTTCTGCGCCGCAACCCGGATGCACAAGCTACCACTTTAAGCATCACGGCGCAGGGTTGTAACGAGCCGGTGGGTGTCTGTTATCCGCCGATCACAAAAGCCGTCCGCTATGAATTGCCACCCAGCGCTGATACCGGCGCTCGCGCCATACCTGCTCAAATCACGGGCGCGCCATCTCTGCGTGACTTAATTGGGGACGGCAATGGGGCGCGCGAGTTTCTACCGGCCGACCAAGCCTTCGTGCTGGTGATCGATCGCACCGATGCGGCCCACCTGCGCGCGCGTTTCACGATCGCGGATGGTTACTATCTGTATCGCGACAAGATCCGCTTCGAGCTGACGGGCCTGAACGGCGCGCGGAGCAATACGGTGCGGCTCGCCGATTATGTGCTGCCACCAGGCAAACCCAAGTTCGACGAGTATTTTGGCAACACTGAGGTGTACTACCAAAACCTGGAACTCGGGCTGGCGCTTCGCGGCGCAGTTAGCGGCCCGGCGACGGTGCAGCTGCACGCCACCTATCAGGGGTGCGCAGAGCAGGGGATCTGTTATCCGCCGATTCAAAAGCGCTTCGACCTCGCCCTGGATGCCGGAGGTATTGCCGCAGTGACAGCCACCAGCACCGACGGCGACGCCCTGCCCACAGCGCGGGCAGGCCCGGCGGCAGTAGGCTCCACCCCGTCAGCGGCCGAGAATGGAGCGCCTCGCACGACCGCTGCCTTTTTGCTGGCCGTGGCGGGCGCCTTCGCCACCGGCCTTCTACTCACCTTTACGCCGTGCGTGTTGCCGATGATCCCCATCGTTTCCGGCATCATCGTCGGCCAGGCCGATACGCAGATCACCAAGCTCAGGGGCGGGGCGCTATCGGCGACCTATGTCCTCGGCACCGCTGTGACCTATACGGCCATCGGTGCCGTCGCCGGCGCAACCGGGGACCAGCTGCAAGCGTATTTCCAAAATCCATGGGCACTCGGCGTTTTGGCCGCCGTATTCGTCGCCATGGCGCTGTCCATGTTTGGCCTCTATCCGCTGCAAATGCCGAGCTTTATCCAGTCGCGGCTGCACGCGAGTACGCAGCGCCTGCGCGGAGGTACCTTGATGGGCGTGTTCCTGCTTGGTCTGGCCTCGGCCTTGATCGTCGGTGCTTGTGTGTCGCCGCTGCTGATATCGGTGCTGAGCGTGGCCATCGTGAGTAAGGACCCGCTGCTCGGTGGCGCCATCATGTTCACCATGGCGCTCGGCATGGGTGTGATCCTGATCGCTGTCGGGCTGGGTGCCGGTATCCTGCTGCCCAAGGCGGGGCCGTGGATGGAACGCGTGAAGCACGTGTTCGGAGTCGGGTTGCTCGCGGTCGCCATTTATCTGCTCGGCTTCATTCCCCAAGTACCGGTATTGCTGTTGTGGGGCGCCTTTTTCATCGTAGTCGCGGTCTATCTGGGGGCCACCCAGACGCTACCGAGTGGATCCAGTGGCTGGCGCTACCTGTGGAAGGGTGTGGGCACGTTCTTGTTGATCTGGGGGGTATTGGCGCTGATCGGCGGGCTCACGGGGAGTCGCGAGCTGTTGCGGCCGCTGCCGTCGACGCTGGGCCTCGATTCGATCCCAGGGTCGGCTGCGGTATCGCTGGAATCGACACCACTATTCGAGCGCATCAACACGGTCAAGGCGCTGGATGAGCGGCTCGAAACCGCGCGCCGGCTGGGGCGGCCGGTGCTCATCGATTACTACGCCGATTGGTGTGTTGATTGCTTGCGCATGGAAAGCAGCACGTTTGCTGACCCGCGGGTGCGCCAGGCGCTCGCTGATCGTTTCGTGCTTTTGCAGCTCGACGTCACCGACACCTTCAGTCCCGACACGGCGGCCCTCAAGCGACGCTTCGGCGTCTATGGGCCGCCTGCGACCCTGTTCTTGACGCCCACGGGTGAGGAACGTCGCGAGCTGCGTTTCTACGGATACCGATCGGCAGACGCGTTCCTGGCCATCGTCAGGCGCGCGACAACGGCGACCGTGGCCGCCGATCGCTAAGGCGACAAGCGCGATGCGTTGGCAGATGGTGGGGTCAACGTGCCCGCGGTCATGATTGCAGCCCCCCACGCCAGCGTAAACCGCTGACCCGGCCATCCGGCCGTACCCCCCCGGCGCACTGCCGCCTGCCTCGGCGCCCTGGCCTGCGCCCCGCGTCAGGTATCTGGCTGGTAAACTTGCGTCGATCTTGCTTGTAAGTTTCGCGAATTTACACTAAATGGTCATTATCTAGACAATACGAGCGCGGGCGGGCAGAATGCCCCGCGGGGGCTACTGGCCCCGGGAAACAACAACGCAACAACGGGCACAGGATCGCCATGGCAACGAGACGGGGCGCCGGCGCAGCGACACCCTCCAGTACCGACATACTGGTCATTAATGGGCCCAATCTAAACCTCCTCGGCAGCCGCGAGCCCGACATCTACGGCGACATCACGCTTGCGGCCATTGAGGAGCGCCTGCGCAAGCTTGCCCAAGACGCCGGTTGTCGTATCGAGTTTTACCAGAGTAATGCCGAGCACCAGCTCGTCGATCGCGTCCAGCAAGCGATGCGCGAGCAAGTCCAATTTATCATCCTCAACCCGGCGGCATTCACCCATACCAGTGTCGCCCTGCGCGATGCGCTTGCGGCTGCCGGTATCCCGTTCATCGAAGTACATCTTTCAAACATCCACGCACGCGAGCCGTTTCGCCAGCATTCCTATTTTTCTGACTTGGCGGTCGGCGTGATTAGCGGCTGTGGTGCACAGAGTTACGAACTGGCGCTGCACGCCGTGCTCGAGCGCCTGCGCAAGTAATCCAAGGGGCCATGGACATACGCAAAATCAAGAAACTGATTGAAATGCTCGAAGAATCGAACCTCGCCGAGATCGAAATCCGTGAGGGCGAGGAAGCGATTCGCATCAGTCGCGTGAGCTCCGTGACGACGGCGGTGCCAGCCCCCCCGGCCGCGCCGCTCGCCGCAGCCGCCGCCGCGCCTGCACCTGCCGAGCCGACGGCCACGGAGAGCGCGATGCCTGCCGGTCACGTCATCGTATCGCCAATGGTCGGCACCTTTTACCGCGCACCCTCACCCGGGGGGAATCCATTCGTCGAAGTTGGAAGCCGCGTTAATGTCGGCGACACACTGTGCATCATCGAGGCGATGAAGATGCTCAATGAGATTGAAGCCGATCGGGCCGGCACGGTGCGCGCGATCCTCAAGGAAAACGGCCAGCCGGTAGAGTACGGTGAGGCGCTGTTCGTAATCGAATAGCCGCTTCGTACACGACTCAGCGTCCGATACGCCGATGATTGACAAACTGGTGATCGCCAATCGGGGTGAAATTGCACTGCGGATCCTGCGCGCGTGCCAAGCGCTCGGCATCAGGACCGTCGCGTTGCACTCTGAGGCGGACCGCGATGCAAAATATGTGCGCCTCTCGGACGAGTCCGTGTGCATCGGTCCTGCAACCGCCACGGAAAGCTATCTTAATATTCCCGCTGTCATCAGTGCCGCCGAAGTGACCGACGCCGTCGCTATCCATCCGGGCTACGGATTCTTGGCAGAAAATCCCGATTTCGCGGAGCGGGTTGAGCAAAGTGGCTTCATTTTCGTGGGTCCCCGCCCCGAGACCATCCGCTTGATGGGCGACAAGATCGCCGCAATCAATGCCATGAAGAAGGCGGGCGTGCCGACGGTACCAGGCTCTGACGGGCCTTTGGGTGATGATCTGAAGGAGAACCGACGACTGGCGGTGGCTATCGGCTATCCGGTGCTGATCAAGGCGGCAGGCGGTGGTGGTGGCAAAGGTATGCGCGTGGTCCACACAGAAGCGACCTTGGCTAATGCCATCGCCCTGACACGCGCCGAGGCCGCTGCCGCGTTTGGCAACAAGACCGTCTACATGGAGAAGTATCTTGACCACCCGCGTCACGTCGAGTTCCAGGTGTTGGCCGATGCGCACGGCAATGTGATTCACCTCGGTGAACGCGACTGCTCATTGCAGCGTCGACACCAGAAGGTCGTCGAGGAGTCGCCTGCCCCCGGAATCTCTGAACGCCTGCGCAACAAGCTCGGTGAGCGTTGTGCCGACGCCTGTCGCAGACTCGGCTATCGCGGTGCCGGCACGTTTGAATTTCTTTATCAGGACAGTGAGTTCTACTTCATCGAAGTCAATGCGCGTGTACAAGTGGAACATCCGGTGACGGAAATGGTGACTGGTATTGATATCGTGCAGCAGCAGCTACACATCGCCTCGGGTGAAAAACTGCCCTATCGCCAAAAAGACATCGAGCTGCGCGGCCATGCTATTGAATGCCGCATCAACGCCGAGGATCCGCAGACCTTCGTGCCCTCGCCTGGTTGCATCAGGCAGTTTCACCAGCCCGGCGGGCCCGGTGTACGTGTAGACTCCCATATTTACAACAACTATACCGTACCACCTTACTACGACTCCTTGATCGCGAAAGTGATCGCCCACGGCGATACGCGTCAGCTGGCCATGGCGCGTATGCGCACAGCGTTGTCGGAAATGGTCGTTGAAGGCATCAAGACCAATATCCGCATGCATGAGCGTATACTGACCGATGCCGCGTTTGAGGCCGGCGGCGTTGATATTCACTACCTCGAAGGGAAACTGGGTCTGTAAAAAGCCAGGACGCTCGACCTAGCGCTCGGCCAGGAGATCACCGCATGCAGGCGCAGAGCGGCGCGATTATCATCTGCGTGTTAGGGATGTGCATGTCAACGGCTTCCTTGCCACTTGCCATACGCTCCTTCACACTGAAGAACATATGCCCTGGCTCAAGCTTGAGCTACAGGCCGATAGCGACTCGACAGCTGCCGTGAGCGAGCTGCTTGAGGCACACGGCGCGATTGCAGTCACGATCGAGGATGCCGCCGATCACGCCGTGTTCAACGAACCTGGCCAGCCGATGATGTGCTGGCCGCGCAGCCGTGTGAGTGGCTTGTTCGCGCCCGACAGGGATGTCGGCGGTGTGCTGCAGCAGATTCGACAGCACATGGGCCAGATGCTGCAGGGCCGCATCGAGACGGTTGCCGATCAGCAGTGGGAAACCCTATGGCGGGAGACCAGCCGTCCTATGGGTTTTGGTGACCATCTTTGGGTATGCCCGGGCGATGTAGCCGCGCCGGTAGCCAACGCGCTCACCGTGTGGATTGAGCCTGGCCTTGCTTTTGGAACCGGCGCCCATGCGACCACGGCGCTTTGCTTAGAGTGGCTGGCACAGCAGAGACTCATCGGCAAGACCGTGGTCGACTACGGGTGCGGCTCGGGCATCCTCGCGATTGCGGCACTAAAATTGGGCGCGCAATTCGCCTGGGGCGTTGACATTGATGCGCGGGCCCTTGATGTCAGCGCTGACAACGCTGAACGCAACGCTGTCGCCGAGCATTATCGCGCCGTCGACGCCGGCTCGCTGCCCGGGAGTCTGACGGTGGATATTGTGATCGCTAATATTCTTGCGCAACCGCTTATAGACCTGGCGCCCGTGCTCTCGGCGTTGGTGGCACCGGGCGGGTCTCTAGTGCTGTCGGGCCTCCTGGCGCAACAGGTCGAGCTCGTAAGTTCATGCTATGCAGCGGATTTCTCACTGCAGACGCACTTTCGCGACGATGAAAACGCCCGCCATCGCTGGGCCATGCTCGTCGGTGCGCGTGTAGAGGCAGAAACTTGATGAGCAAGCCAGTCCATGCCCGCTGCCCAAGTTGCCGTACCACCTTTGCCGTCACCGCAGCACAACTCAAGGCGCGCGATGGGCTCGTGCGCTGTGGGCGTTGCGCTGCCGTATTTCAGGCCGAGAAACACGCCGTCGATGCGCCCGCAACACGCCATGCCAAGCGTCGGCCGAGGGGCGAACGAGGTGCCGCGGGGGACAAGCGCAGGGCGTCTCGCACAAGTGAAAAGCAGCAGAAACGTGGCCCAGCTAAAGCCCCCGTCCAGGCGCCAACGGTCGCCGCGCCCGCCGCGGCGCCCACGCCTGCAGTCACGTCCGCAGAGTTTGTCACGCCCGCGTTGGCCAGCATCTTGCTGGCGGGCCAGTCGTCGCCGGTGCGCCGCGGCCTGTGGGTATTGACCATATTGGCCTTGCTGGCATTGCTCGCGCTGCAGAGCGTGTATTTCTACGCAAACGAACTCGCACGCTCTGCCTGGCTCGAACCTTGGGTCGTCAGCGCCTGTGCGCGACTCGGCTGCGTAATCCGTCCGCCCCAAGACATCCGCCAGATCCAGTTGTTGCGGTCGAGCATTGCGCCGCACCCTAAACAGCGCGACGCACTGCGCATTCGCAGCTCGCTCGTGAATCGCGCTGACTTCGCTCAACCCTTTCCGCTTATGGAAGTGACGCTTACGAGCAGGAGCGGCGAGGTGGTCGCACGCCGCACGTACCTGCCACACGAGTATCTGGAACCGGCCCAGTGGCGAGCTCGTATGACACCTCACGTCGTCATCGATGGGATTCTCGACATCAACCACCCTACGCCGGCTCCGGCCGGTTACGAGATCCGCCTGATCGCCGCCCCCTAGCGGGTCTTGCCCCGCTGCATTTTGCGTGCCTGGCCCAGCGGTGGTTAGCACCATGCCGATGGCCCGGCATCGTCGTCGATTCCGTGTTTGCCGACACCTGCCTCATGGTGATATCCCCGTTCACGCCGCCGCGTTTTTTGGTTATGATGCGCACCTTTCCCCCGAAGACCCTGGACAAGAACAAAAGCATGCGCATCGGTCCGTATGTTTTGAGGAACAATCTTTTTCTTGCACCGATGGCCGGCGTGACCGACCGCCCGTTTCGGCAGCTTTGCAAACGCCTGGGCGCAGGAATGGCCGTTTCCGAGATGGTGTCGTCAAATTCCTTGTTGCGCGGCAGCGCCAAAACCTTGCGACGCGCCAACCACGAGGGCGAGAGCGAGCCGCGGTCCGTGCAGGTGGTGGGTGCCGATCCGAAGATGATGGCCGAGGCGGCACGGTTCAACGTCGACGGGGGTGCACAGATCATCGACATCAACATGGGTTGTCCAGCCAAGAAGGTGTGCAACGTTATGGCCGGCTCCGCCCTGCTGCAGGACGAGCCGCTGGTGACGCGCATACTCGAGGCCGTGGTACGCGCGGTCGATGTGCCGGTCACCCTCAAGATACGCACCGGCTGGGATCGCGCCCATCGCAATGCAGTCAAGATCGCTTCGATCGCCGAGCAGTGCGGCATCACACTGCTTGCCGTTCACGGTCGTACGCGCGCCTGTCAGTATCAAGGAGAGGCGGAATACGACACGATCGCCGAGATCTGCGCGGCGGTAAATATTCCGGTCATCGCCAACGGTGATATCACCACCGCAGAGAAGGCGAGCTGGGTGTTGCGCTACACCGGCGCTGCCGGTTTGATGATCGGCCGCGCCGCCCAAGGTCGGCCATGGATATTTCGTGAAATCGACCATTATTTGCGCAGCGGTCGCAGACATCCCGAACCGCCCCTGAGCGAAGTACGCGATACCTTGCTTGCACACCTGCACAACCTTTATGTCTTCTATGGCGAGCACACCGGCGTGCGCGTCGCTCGCAAGCACATATCTTGGTACAGCAAGGGACAAGCAGGCGGCGGCGTATTTCGAAACGCCGTTAACCGCTTGCAAACGGCTAGCGAGCAGCTCGCGATGACGCGGGAGTTTTTCGAAACGCAGATGTCAGCGACGGAGCTAGCAGCATGAGCACACGCGATGGACCGGTAGCGGCGTGCGTGAAGACTGCGCTTGAGCGCTACTTCCGTCAGCTTGACGGCGAAAAGACCACCGATCTCTACGATATGGTGTTGGAGCAGGTGGAAAAGCCGTTGCTCGAGATCGTCATGACGCACACCCAGAGCAATCAATGCAAGGCGGCGGAGATGCTCGGCATCAACCGCAATACGCTGCGCAAAAAGCTCAACCTTTACGGGCTCGGAAAGCGCAAGTCAGCGCCAAAACGAGCGGCGCGCAGAAAATAACGGCCAGTTGGATGAGCAAGCGAAAGATTGAACGCGCCCTGATCAGCGTGTCTGACAAAAGCGGGATAGCCGAATTCGCTCGCGGCTTGCGCGCGCGTGGTGTGGAAATTCTTTCAACCGGGGGTACCGCCAAGCTCCTTGCCGATGGCGGTATTGAGGTCGTTGAGGTCTCCGACTACACCGGTTTTCCGGAGATGCTCGATGGCCGAGTCAAGACGCTACATCCTCGTATACACGCTGGCGTACTGGCGCGGCGCGAACTGCAGGCCCACCTGCAGGCCTTGCAGAAACACGACATTCCCCTGATCGATCTCGTCGTCGTCAATCTGTACCCCTTTGAGCAAACGGTTGCACGCAAAGACTGCGATCTGGCGCTGGCGATCGAAAACATCGATATCGGCGGTCCGTCGATGTTACGCGCGGCTGCTAAGAACCACAGCGCCGTTACCGTGGTGGTTGATCATGCGGACTATGCGCCCTTGCTGAAGGAGATGGACCAGCACGGCGGCGCCGTGAGCGACGCCTATCGCTTT
Organism: uncultured Nitrospiraceae bacterium; assembly: GCA_964347935.1. GTDB lineage: Bacteria > Pseudomonadota > Gammaproteobacteria > Acidiferrobacterales > SPGG2 > SZUA-472. The sequence goes on from CAYGAS010000211.1 coordinate 15,825, forward strand.
CGCTTGGCGGTCAAGGCGTTTGAACACACTGCCCACTATGACGGCGTCATCGCCAACTATCTGAGTCGCTGGCAGCTGCTCGACGACCAGAAGCTGACACAGGTCGGTTTTGGCCACAGCTACAACATGCAGTTCATCAAGGCGCAGGACATGCGCTATGGCGAAAACCCGCATCAGCAGGCGGCATTCTACATAGAGCAACCGGCTGTTCCCGGTAGCATCGCCGCAGCAACGCAGATCCAGGGCAAAGAGTTGTCGTTCAACAACATTGCCGATACGGACGCCGCCCTCGAATGCGTCAAGCAATATGCCGAGCCCGCCTGCGTGATCGTCAAACACGCCAACCCTTGCGGCGTGGCGATCGCCGACAACATTCAGCACGCCTATGAACGCGCCTATGAGACCGACCCCACCTCGGCGTTCGGCGGCATTATTGCCTTTAACCGTGCGCTCGATAACGCGACCGCGCAATGCATTGTCGACCGCCAGTTCGTTGAGGTAATTATCGCGCCGGAAATCGACGCCAAAGCCCGTGAGGTACTGGCCAGCAAGCAGGCGATACGCGTCCTCGCCAGCGGTGCCTGGGGCACGACGGCGCCCGCCGGCTTTGACTACAAGCGCGTGACGGGCGGACTGCTGATCCAGGACCGCGACACCGGCATGGTCGAACGTGGCGACCTGCGCGTCGTCAGCAAACGTCAACCGAGCGATGCCGAGCTACAGGATCTGCTTTTCGCCTGGCGCGTGGTTAAGTTCGTGAAATCCAACGCGATCGTTTACGCCGAAGGCGGCCGCACCGTGGGTGTGGGTGCCGGGCAGATGAGCCGCGTCATTAGCGCTCGCATTGCCGCCATCAAGGCCGCCGATGCTGGCCTTGAAGTCAAGGGAGCGGTCATGGCATCGGATGCCTTTTTCCCGTTCCGCGACGGCCTCGATCAGGCGGCCGCGGTGGGCATCCGCGCCGTCATTCAGCCGGGCGGCTCCATGCGCGACGCCGAGGTCATCGCGGCAGCCGATGAGCACGGTATCGCCATGGTGTTCACGGGCATGCGCCACTTTAGACACTAAACAGCAAGAATCGAGCAGCACTTGGCAAGTTCGGAGAAGGCGGCTTTGCCTGCCCTGACACCTCGTCGCTTGACACTTGCTCCTGGGGTGTAATTTGAAAGTACTCATCGTCGGCGGTGGCGGTCGCGAACACGCATTGGCCTGGAAGGTGGCACAGTCGCGCAGGGTCGAAACCGTCTATGTCGCCCCCGGCAATGCAGGCACCGCGCGCGAACCCAAGACGGAAAATGTCCCGGTCAACGCCGAGGACATCGACGGTGTGCTGCAGTTCGCCCAATCGCATGCGGTGGGCCTGACCATCGTCGGCCCCGAAGCGCCGCTGGTGGCGGGGGTGGTGGACGCGTTCGCGGCGGCAGGACTAGCGTGTTTCGGGCCGTCCAAAGCGGCTGCCAGACTCGAAGGCTCCAAGGCATACACCAAGGACTTCCTGGCGCGTCACGGGATTCCGTCGGCCGATTACGCGAGTTTCACCGAAATCGAGCCTGCCGTGGATTATATCGAGCGCAGGGGTGCGCCGATCGTGGTCAAGGCCGATGGGCTCGCCGCCGGCAAGGGTGTCATCCTCGCGCAGACGGTGGATGAGGCCACCGCCGCGGCACGCAGCATGCTCAGCGGTGAGGCCTTTGGCGACGCCGGCCGTCGGATCGTCGTCGAGGAGTTTCTCGTTGGCGAGGAGGCGAGCTTTATTGCCATGGTTGACGGCGAGCACATCTTGCCAATGGCCACATCGCAGGATCACAAGGCACGCGACGACGGCGATCGCGGTCCCAACACCGGCGGCATGGGGGCATACTCCCCCGCCCCAGTCGTCACCGCTGATGTTGCAACGCGCATCCTGCGCGAAGTCATCGACCCCACGGTGCGCGGGATGGCGGCCGACGGCCATCCTTATACGGGCTTTCTCTACGCCGGGCTCATGATGACAGCCGATGGCACCCCCAAGGTCCTGGAGTACAACTGTCGCTTTGGTGACCCGGAGACACAGCCGATCTTGTTGCGCCTGCGTTCTGACTTAGTGGACCTGATCGAGGCGGCACTGGCGCGGCGCCTGCACGCTGTCACCGCCGAGTGGGATCCCCGCGTCGCGCTCGGGGTGGTGATGGCGGCTGGCGGATATCCGGGCGCCTATCGTCGGGGTGATCGCATCACAGGACTGCCGGCCGAGACCGTGGCCGATTGCAAGGTATTCCATGCCGGCACCACCGATAGCGACGCTGAAATCGTCACCAATGGCGGGCGCGTGCTGTGCGTGACGGCCTTGGGCGCCTCCGTCAGCGCCGCTCAGGCGCGCGCCTACGAAGTTGTTCGACAGATAAACTGGCAGGATGCATATTACCGCCGTGACATCGGTTATCGGGCGGTGGCACGCGAAGCGGCCGCGGCGCACTGACGCCGCTGTCGCTGCCCCCGCGCCGCCGCGATCATCGACATCGGGGTGGCAAGTGTATTGCAGGAGAACCTATGACTAAGCCCTTTGTTGCCGTAATGATGGGATCCGATTCGGATCTCGGAACGATGCAAGCCACGCTCGACGTGCTCGGGCGCCTGGGTGTCAACTATGAGCTAAAGATCGCCTCGGCACACCGCACACCCGACATCACGCACGCCTACGTGAAGTCCGCGGACCAACGTGGCTGCGCGGTATTCATCGCCGCCGCCGGCCTGGCCAATCACCTCGCCGGCACTGTCGCCGCGCTGACGCTGAAGCCGGTGATCGGTGTACCCATGGCCGCGGGGCCGCTGCAAGGACAAGACGCCTTGCTCTCGACCGTGCAGATGCCGGGCGGCGTACCAGTCGCTTGCGTCGCCATTGGCAGTGCCGGCGCCAAGAACGCCGCCTACTTGGCTGCCCAGATCCTGGCGCTGTCGGACAGCGACATCGCCAAACGGCTTGTCGACGACCGCGCACAAACCGCGGCCGAGATCGTCGCCAAGGACAAGGCCGCGCGCAAGAAACTGGAGCATTGATTGCACTCGTGCGCGGGTGAGCTTGCGATCGCCGCAAGCGTGTTGCGTGCAGGGGGCGTAGTCGCCTATGCCACCGAGTCCTGTTTCGGGCTCGGCTGCGACCCGCGCGATCGACAAGCCGTGATGCGCGTGCTTCGCATCAAGGGCCGATCGGTTGGCAAGGGCCTCATCTTGATCGCCGCCAATATCGAGCAGTTAGAAAGCTACGTGGCGCGATTCCCGCGCAAAGCGCTCACCACCTGGCCCGGTCCCTACACCTGGCTACTTGAGCCGAGCCCATCGGCCCCCCGCTGGATTCGTGGCCAGCACCCGCGCATTGCCGTACGTGTCACGGACCATGCCCAAGCAGCCGCTTTATGTCAGGCAGCCGGCATGGCGCTTGTCTCGACGAGCGCCAATCGCGCGGGCGAGCGCCCTGCACGCAGCTACCGAGAGGTGCAGCGGCGATTGGGGGCGGAGCTCGACTATGTGTTGCGCGGACGAATCGGCGACCTGAAGACCCCGACCTCTATCACCGACGCAGCCAGCGGCAAGATCGTGCGTGTCGCGTAGCGATGCGCTCCCATCCAGGCCCGCTCTCATGGCCTCGCAAAACGGGTGCACAGCTCGTATGCGCCGATGCCATCCTGCGGTAAGCTCATGGGAAAGCATTCGTAGCCTTGCTTGAGTCAACGAAGTGAGCGCACCCAAGGTCGAAGCCGTCAAAGACTATCTTCTCGATTTGCAGACACGTATTTGCGCTGCGCTCGAGCAAATCGACACGGGCGCGCATTTCCACGAGGATAGCTGGCAAAGGCCGCAGGGGGGTGGAGGGCGCACACGCGTACTCGCACAGGGGCGCATTTTCGAACAGGCGGGTGTCAACTTCTCGCACGTGCACGGGCCTAACCTGCCGTCATCGGCAACGGCCCAGCGTCCTCAGCTCGCAGGCTGCGCGTTCCAGGCGCTCGGCGTCTCGCTGGTCATTCACCCTTACAATCCCTTTATCCCGACCTCACACTGCAATGTGCGTTTTTTCATCGCCGACAAGGCCGGCAGCGAAGAAACTTGGTGGTTCGGCGGCGGTTTCGATCTGACACCGTACTACGGCTTCGATGAGGACGCTATTCACTGGCATCGCACGGCCAAGCACGCGTGCGACCCTTTCGGCACTGACTACTACGCGCGCTTCAAAAAATGGTGTGACGAATATTTCTACATCCGCCACCGCCAGGAACCACGCGGCATCGGTGGACTTTTCTTTGATGACCTCAATGAACTCGGTTTTGATCACTGCTTCGGTTTAACCCGCAGCGTGGGCGATCATTACCTGCCGGCCTATCTGCCCATCGTCGAGCGGCGTAAGGACACGCCCTATGGCGAGCGCGAACGCGAGTTTCAGCTCTACCGACGCGGTCGTTATGTCGAGTTCAACCTGGTGTATGACCGCGGCACGCTCTTCGGGCTGCAGTCGGGCGGTCGCACCGAATCCATCCTCATGTCGTTGCCGCCGCGCGTCGCCTGGCACTACAACTGGCAACCCGAGCCCGGCTCCGCAGAGGCACGGCTTTATGAGTTCTACCTAAAGCCGCGCGACTGGCTCAGCACCGGCTGATAACTGCCGAAGGCCTCCGACGGTACTGCTAACGTGTTCTATGGACAGCGTTTTTTGAAATGACTACGCTTTGAGATATGGCTAGGTGGGTGCAGCAAGCATGGTGCCGGCGCGACTGGCGGCTCATCGCCGGCGCCGTGCTGGGCGTCACGGCGTTGGCGCTTGCGTCTCCCGTCGCGCACGCCGCGCCCGTCATTATGATCTTGCAGTCGCAGCTAAAGGGTAGTCTTATTCAGGCCGAGGTCGAGGCCGTGCCCGAGCTTGTTACCTCACCGCTCGCCGGCAAGGCGCTGCCGAAGTGGTCGGTGGTGCCGGGCGAAGCCGTCAAGTCGAAGCAGCGACCGCAAGACAGGGTGGTGCATTTGCTGCGCAAGGTCGGTCTTGAATACCAGCACATCTGCAGCATCAACCTGCGCTATTTCCCTGACAAGCAGGGCGCGTGGTTGCCGCACTTCCAACTCGATGAGCAACCCGCGGTCGTGCGCAAGAACGGACGCTGGCAGCCGCTGACGACGGTTCGCGGTCTGCCTTCCTTGGTGGTGCTCACCAGCAACACCTTGCCAAACGCGGAAGGCTTCTACCCCTCTCTCGAATTCGGCCTTACCCTCGGCCTGATGAGTATCGATTCCTGGATCGTGCGCTAGCGGAAAGACCGCAACCCAGACCTAATCAGCCCTTTTTCACTGCACCCTTGAAAGCCTCAAATATGTCGAGGGGCAATGGGAACACGATGGTCGAGCTCTTGTCGCCGGCGATCTCAGTGAGCGTCTGCAGGTAGCGCAGCTGGAGCGCTTCGGTGCGCGTGCTGATTAACTGTGCGGCCTGTACCAACTTGTCGGCCGCCTGCAACTCACCCTCGGCATGAATGACCTTGGCGCGGCGTTCACGCTCCGCCTCCGCCTGCTTGGCGATGGCACGCACCATCGTCGGGTCGATGTCCACATGTTTGATCTCGACCGCGCTCACCTTGATCCCCCAGACATCGGTTTGAATATCGAGCGTACGCTGTATGTCGGTATTCAATTTGTCGCGTTCGGCAAGCATCTCATCCAGCTCATGCTTGCCCAGAACCGAGCGTAAGGTCGTCTGCGCCAGCTGACTGGTAGCGGCGAAAAAGTCTTCGACCTGAATGATCGCGTTCTTGGGTTCGACGACGCGGAAGTAGACGACCGCGTTGACCTTGACTGACACGTTGTCACGCGAGATCACATCCTGTGAAGGCACGTCCATGACGATGGTGCGCAGATCGACCCGCACCATCTGCTGGATACCCGGTATGATGATGATCAACCCCGGGCCTTTGACTTTGTAGAACCGCCCGAGCATGAACACCACGCCGCGCTCGTATTCGCGCAGAATCCTGAACATGGAGAAGATCAGGATGACAATTAAGGCAAGAACAAAGGACGACGATATCAGCTGCGTCATCTTAACCCTCCTGTGGGTTAACAGGTTCGACGATCAAGAGCAATCCGTCCATAGCGACAACCCGCACCTTCTGCCCGCGCTTTAGCGGTACGTTGCTGCGCGCGCTCCAGTCTTCGCTATGAACCCGTATCCTGCCCTCGGTCTTAAAGGACTCGAGCGCTTCACCGACGCTGTTTAACATCTCCTCTTGGCCCGTGACCACGCTGCGCCTGCGCGCCTTCAACGCCAAGGTAGCGACGCCGCCGAAAATCACCGCCCCGATAATGCCGGCGGTGATAATGACCGGCCACGACACCCCATACCCCTCGACTTCGGTGTCGATCAGCATGATCGACCCGACCACAAAGGCGATCGCGCCACCGATACCGAGCGCACCGAAGCTCGGTGCGAATGCCTCACCAATCATAAACAGGATGCCGAGCAGAATCAGCGCCAAGCCGGCATAGTTGACCGGCAAAACCTGCACCGCGTACAGACCGAGCAGCAGACAGATACCG